>JAOPYC010000188.1 GCA_025964795.1 Marmoricola sp. | reverse complement strand
GCCACCTGGCAGGTCGCGCACGAGACCGGGTCCGGCCTGGCCGGAGCCATCGGCCAGGCGGCGGACGCGATCCGGGAGGAGCGGCGCACGGCCCGCCTCGTGGCCGCGGAGCTGTCGGCGGCCCACGCCACGGCCCGGATGCTGGCGGCCCTCCCGCTGGGGGTGCTGCTCCTCGGCTCCGGGGTCGGCGGGGACCCGGTGGGCTTCCTGCTCGGCACCACCGCCGGGCTCGTGTGCCTGGGCGTCGGGCTGGGCCTCTCCTTCGCCGGGCTGGTGTGGCTGGAGCGGATCGCCGACCGGGTCCTGGGCCGGTGACCGGCCTGGTCGTGGCGGTGCTCGCCGCGGTGACGGTGCTCCTGGCCATGGAACGACCAGCGAGCCTGGGCGCCGACCTGGCGCTGCTCCCGCCCGGGCCCGTCCGTCAGGAACGCGCGCTGCTCATCCGGCTGCGACCCCTGTTGGCGGCGGTGGCCGGCTGCGGTGGGTGGGCGATGGTCGGGGGACCGCTCGGCGTGGGGATCGCGCTGGGCTGCGGTGCGGCCGTGTGGGTGGTGCTCGGTCGCACCGAGGACCCGGCCGTCGTACGCCGCAGAGAGGAGCTGGTGGAGGACCTGCCCATCGGGGTCGACCTGCTGGGCGCGTGCCTCGACGCCGGCGCCGCCCCGGAGTCGGCCCTGGTCTCGGTCAGCCGGGCGCTGGGTGGTCCGGTGGGGGAGGAGTTCCTCGCCATCCACCACCGCCTCGAGGTGGGCGTCGACCCGGGGCAGGTGTGGCGGTCGGTCGCGGCCCACCCCCAGCTGGCACCGCTGGGCCGCGCTGTCGGGCGGGCGCACGAGACGGGGGCGCCAGTGGGTCGGGCAGTCCACCGGCTGGCCCAGGAGCTCCGGGAGCGCACTCGGGCCGAGGTCGAGACGCGGGCGCGCACCATCGAGGTCAAGGCGGCAGCACCCCTGGGGCTGTGCCTGCTCCCCGCCTTCGTCGTGCTCGGGGTGGTCCCGATGGTGGTCGGTGTCTTCAGCTCGATGCAGCTGTTCCAGTGACCACCAACCGTCCACAACCCACCCTCCCGGCCGGGTTGTCCACCGTTCCGGAACTCCCGGTCGCGGTGGCGCGACCTGGCCGGAAACCTCATCTGCACAAGGGAATCCGCTTCGGCTTCCAGCCGGGGCCAGTCGTCAGGAGAAGTCATGCACAACACCTCACTCGCCGTCGTCCGGAAGCAGGGCACCGCCCTGCGGGACGAGGTCGGGGCCACCACCGCGGAGTACGCCACCGTCACCGGGTGCGGCGTCGGCTTCGCAGCGGTGCTGTTCAAGTTCCTCACCAGCTCGGCCGGTCAGGAGCTGCTCAGGTTCATCTTCAGCGCCATCAAGGCCCTGCTGCCCTTCTAGGGCTGCCCTTCGGGGGTCGAGAGACCGACCGGCGGGGTGGGATGGGGCTGCCCGCCCCGCCGGTCACACCACTGAGCGAGGAGGAGCCCATGAGGCGCAACGAGTCAGGTGCCGTCACCGCCGAGACCGCGGTGGCGCTGCCGCTGGTCGTCGTGTTCACCCTGTCCATGGCCTGGCTGGTCTGTCTGGGCATCACCCAGGTGCGCGCCCTGGACGCCGCCCGCGAGACAGCGCGCGCGGCTGCCCGGTCGGACGGGGCCGGGGACGCCGTCGCGCTGGGTCGCCGGGTCGCGCCCACCGGGTCCCGCATCTCGGTGGGTCACGGCGGCGGCACCGTCGTGGTGCACGTCAGCAGCCCGGTCACCGGGCCCGCCGGTCTCTTCAGCCGGCTGGCGGTCGGCTTCCGGGTCGAGGCCGAAGCCGTCGCTGCCGAGGAAGTGCAAATCGGGTGAGACGCGGCGAAACCGGGGCAGCCGCGGTCCTAGCCGTGGCCATGATGGGCCTGCTGGTCACCGTCACCGTGGCCGCGACCGGCGTGGTGGGCGTGGTCGCGGGTCACCGGCGCGCCCAGTCAGCCGCCGACCTGGCCGCACTGGCCGGGGCCGCGGCGCTCCAGGACGGTGCTGACCCGTGCGAGCGAGCGGGCGCCATCGCGCGGCGCAACGGGGCGAGGCTGCGGCGCTGCCAGGTCGACGACTGGGACGTCGCCGTCCTGGTCGCGGCCGACGGACCACGCCTGCCGGGCGGAGCGATGGAGCTGGTGGCCCGGGGACGGGCCGGACCGGCGCAGCGCTAGCGGTTGTCGTTCCGGTCGAGGTCGTCGTTGTTGTCACGCTCGTCGCGCTTGTACTCGTCCAGCTTGGTGCTCAGCTCGCTCACCTTCTTGCGGTCGGCGCGTCGGGCGGAGGCGCGCTTGGCGGCGCTGCGGAACATGCCGAGGCTCATCACGAACAGCAGCAGGGTGCCCATGCCGAGGAAGAAGACGACAGCCGCGTCGGCCTCGAGGTTGAAGGCCCCCAGGTCGATCGTGGTGTTGTCGCTACCTCCGAACAGGGCGGCGATCACCAGCAGGACGGCGATGATCAGGACGATGAGCGCGGCGACGAACACGGGGACTTCCTCTCGAGAAGCGTTGTGACGACCCTAGTGCCCATCAGTCACAGGAGCATTCACCAACAGCAGGTCGAGCAGCACTATCGCGCCGGCCTTGTCGAGCGGGTTGTTCTGGTTGCCGCACTTCGGTGACTGCACGCAGGACGGGCAGCCGTCGGCGCAGCCGCAGGAGGCGATCGCCTCCCGGGTGGCCCGCAGCCACGTCGCGGCGGCGTGGAAACCGCGCTCGGAGAACCCCGCACCGCCCGGGTGGCCGTCGTGCACGAACACGGTCAGCTTCCCGGTGTCGGCGTGCAGGGCGGTCGAGACGCCACCGATGTCCCACCGGTCGCAGGTCGCGAACAGGGGGAGCAGGCCGATCGAGGCGTGCTCGGCCGCGTGCGCCGCGCCCGGGAGGTCGGCGGCGGCCAGCCCCGACTCGGCCAGCACGTGGTCGGGCAGGGTCCACCAGACGGCGGTGGTCTGCAGCAGCCGCTCGGGCAGGTCGAGCGGCTCCTCACCGATCACCTCGCCACTGGGCACTCCGCGCTTGAGGAACGACACCACCTGGTGGGTCACCCGGACGCTGCCGAGGCTGAGCTGCGCGTCCCCCCACCTCACCGACGCCCGTTCGTCGAGGATCTCGATGTCGGTGATCTCGCGTGCCGAGGTCGAGTAGTCGGGGTCGGCGCGGACGACGATCGCCACCGACTCGTCGAGGTCGAGCTCGCTGACCAGCCAGGTCTCCCCCTGGTGGACGTAGACCGCCCCCGCGTGGGCCGTGCCGTGGGACGCCGAGTGGTCCACGGTGCCCAGGACCCGGCCGGTGACGTCCTCGACCAGCCGGACCGGCGTACCGCCCGAGGAGCGGATGTCCGCGAGGTCGCTGGCGCGCCGCCGGTCGGTCCAGAACCAGCCGCGCGGCCGTCGTCGGAGCAGGCCGCCGGCCGTGAGCGCGTCCACGGCCGTGCGGGCACCCGGCCCGAAGAGGGGGAGATCGGCCACCGTCAGCGGTGACTCGGCCGCCGCCGCGCACAGGTGCGGGCCGAGGACGTAGGGGTTGTCCGGGTCGAAGACGTTGGCCTCCACCGGCTGCCCGATCAGCGCCTCGGGATGGTTGACCAGGTAGGTGTCCAGCGGGTCGTCCCGGGCCACCATCACGCCCAGGGCGTCGCGCGCGCCCCGGCCCGCCCGGCCGACCTGCTGCCACAGCGCGGCCCGGGTGCCGGGGAAGCCGGCGAGGAGCACGGCGTCGAGGCCGCTGATGTCGATGCCGAGCTCGAGCGCGTTGGTGGCGGCCAGGCCGAGCAGTCGCCCGGACCGCAGCGCCTGCTCCAGCTCGCGGCGCTCCTCGGGCAGGTAGCCCCCGCGGTAGGCCGCGACCCGGTCGACCAGGCCGGCGTCGACCTCACCCAGCAGCCGGCGAGCCGTGAGCGCCACCGTCTCGGCGCCGCGTCTCGAGCGCACGAAGGCCAGCGTGCGCACCCGTTCCACGACCAGGTCGGTGAGCAGGTCGGCCACCTCGCTGACGGCCGAGCGGCGCGTGGGAGCGCCGTTCTCGCCCCGGCCGGGGACGAAGGGAGGCTCCCACAGGGCCAGTGCCATCCGCCCCCGCGGCGAGCCGTCGTCGGTCACCGAGACGACGTCGAGCCCGGTGAGTCGGCCGGCGGAGACCTCCGGCTCGGCGACGGTGGCCGACGCCAGCACGAACGTCGGGCGCGCGCCGTAGAGCGCCGCCACCCGGCGCAGCCGCCGGATGATCTGGGCGACGTGGGCGCCGAACACGCCGCGGTAGTGGTGGCACTCGTCGATCACGACGTAGCGCAGCGAGGCGAAGAAGCGTGACCAGCGCGCGTGGCCCGGCAGCAGCGAGCGGTGCAGCATGTCGGGGTTGGTCAAGACGTACTCCCCGTGGTCACGGGTCCACTCCCGCATCTCCGGGGTGGAGTCGCCGTCGTGGGTCCCGCAGCGCAGGTCGGGCAGCCCCAGCCGCCGCAGCGCCGCGAGCTGGTCCTGGGCGAGGGCCTTGGTCGGCGCCAGGTAGAGGACGCTCGCCCCACGCTGCCCCTTCGGGCCGCGGCTGGACTCGATGGCCTGGAGTCCGGGGAGGAGGTAGCACAGCGACTTGCCGGAGGCCGTGCTCGTGGACACCACGGTGTGCTGCCCGGTGTGGGCGAGGTCGGCGGCCGCACGCTGGTGGGTCCAGGGGGAGACCACGCCGGCGCCCTCGAACGCCTCCCGCACGGGGGCGCCCAGCCAGTCCGGCCACGCGGCCGGCCGGGCCGCCCGCGCCGCCACCACCTCGAGGTGCATCAGGCTGTCGTCACGCCCGGGCGCGCCACTGAGTCGCTCCATCAGCGTCTCGAGATCCATCACCTGCACCTGGACAGTCTTCCAGCGGCCTGTGACAGTCTGCCCATGCCGGGGCGCCGGGCATGGTTGAATACCATCGTTGATCAGCAAGCGTAGGAGCGGGGGACCACGCCCAGGTCCCTCCTCGGAGGAGTGACCGTGGATCTTTCGCTGCAGACCCGTGAGGTCGACAGCCGCACGATCGTCGCCGTCGGCGGCGAAATCGACGTGTACACGGCCCCCAAGCTCAGGGACAAGATCACCGAGCTGGTCGGCGACGGCAAGCACGACCTCGTGATCGACATGGAGGGCGTCGACTTCCTCGACTCCACCGGCCTGGGCGTACTCGTCGGCGGCCTGAAGAAGGTCCGGGCCCACGACGGCTCGATGGAGCTGATCTGCTCCCAGGACCGGCTCCTCAAGATCTTCCGGATCACCGGCCTGGCGAAGGTCTTCACCATCCACGAGTCGGAGTCCGCGGCGCTCGGCGCCTGACCCGAACCTCTTCCGGGGCCGATCTCGGCCGCTGAGCGGTCGTTCTGAGGTGGTTCTGGCCGTGGCGACACGCTCGAACACCCCCAGTGTGGTCCCCGTCACTGCGGACCGGCCTGTGACACGTAGACTCCGCGGCGGTCAACTACTGACAAACCCCGAGGAGAAACATGACCGGGCTGATCCCCGCTGTCGTGGACCTCGACGGCTCCAACTTCGTGCTGGTCGTCATCGTCGCCCTGATCGCGCTCGTCGCGCTCGGGCTGGCGTGGATGTTCCGTACCGAGGTCCTGAGCGCCGGCGAAGGCACCGACAACATGAAGAACATCGCGCACGCGGTGCAGGAAGGCGCCAACGCCTACCTCACCCGGCAGTTCAGGACGCTCGGCATCTTTGCCGCGATCGCGTTCGTGGCACTGCTCGCGCTCCCAGCTGACGACGTGGCGGTCCGCATCGGACGCTCCATCTTCTTCCTGGTCGGTGCCGGCTTCTCGGCGTCCGTCGGCTACCTCGGCATGTCCCTTGCCGTGAAGGCCAACCTCCGGGTGGCCGCCGCAGCCAACGACGTGGGGCGCGACCCCGCCATGAAGATCGGCTTCCGCACCGGAGCCATGGTCGGCATGCTCACCGTCGGCCTGGGCCTGTTCGGGGCCAGCCTCGTGGTGCTGCTGTTCAAGGACGAGGCACCGCACGTGCTCGAGGGCTTCGGCTTCGGCGCCGCGCTGCTCGCCATGTTCATGCGGGTCGGTGGCGGCATCTTCACCAAGGCGGCCGACGTCGGCGCCGACCTGGTGGGCAAGGTCGAGAACAACATCCCCGAGGACGACCCCCGCAACGCGGCGACCATCGCCGACAACGTGGGCGACAACGTCGGTGACTGCGCCGGCATGGCGGCCGACCTCTTCGAGTCGTACGCCGTGACGCTGGTCGCGGCCCTGATCCTCGGGTCGCAGGCCTTCGGTGACGCCGGCCTGGTCTACCCGCTGATGATCCCCGCCATCGGTGCGCTGACCGCCGTCCTCGGCGTCTACATCACCACCCCGCGTCCGGGCGAGAACGGCCTCACCACGATCAACCGGGCGTTCTACATCTCCGCCGCGGTGGGTGCGGTCGCCTCGGTGATCGCCTCCTACATCTACCTGCCGGGCAGCTTCGCCGACTTCAACAACGTGATGGGCGCGGACATGTCCGGCGCCTCCGGCGACCCCCGCCTGATCGCGTCGGTCGCCGTCGTCATCGGCATCGTGATGGCTGCGGGCATCCTCGCCCTCACCGGCTACTTCACCGGCACGGAGTACAAGCCCGTCAAGGACGTCGCGGAGAGCTCCCTCACGGGTGCCGCCACCGTGATCCTCAGCGGTCTCTCGGTCGGCTTCGAGTCGGCGGTCTACACGACGCTGGTCATCGGTGCGGCCGTGTTCGGTGCCTTCCTGCTGGGTGGTGCCACGCTGACCATCTCGCTGTTCGCGGTGGCGCTGGCCGGGTGTGGCCTGCTCACCACGGTGGGCGTGATCGTGGCCATGGACACCTTCGGCCCGGTCTCCGACAACGCGCAGGGCATCGCTGAGATGTCCGGCGACGTCAGCCCCGAGGGCGCCCAGATCATCACCGAGCTGGACGCGGTCGGCAACACCACGAAGGCGATCACCAAGGGCATCGCGATCGCGACGGCGGTCCTCGCGGCCACCGCGCTGTTCGGCTCCTACTCCACGTCGGTCTTCGAGGCGCTGAACAAGGCCAACCCGTCGGTGGACGAGTTCAACCTGGCCGACTTCTTCGTCTTCAACCCGGGTGTCCTCGTGGGCGTCCTGCTGGGTGCGGCGGTCGTGTTCATGTTCTCCGGGCTGGCCATCAACGCCGTCGCCCGCGCGGCGGGCGCCGTGGTCTACGAGGTCCGTCGCCAGTTCCGCGACATCCCCGGGATCATGGAGGGCACCGGCCGTCCGGAGTACGGCAAGGTCGTCGATATCGTCACCAAGGACTCGCTCCGCGAGCTGATCACCCCCGGCCTGCTGGCCGTGCTGGCCCCGATCGCGGTGGGCTTCGGCCTCGGCGTGACGGCGCTGGCCGGCTTCCTGGCCGGCGCGATCGGCACCGGCACCCTGATGGCGGTCTTCCTGGCCAACGCCGGTGGTGCGTGGGACAACGCCAAGAAGCTCGTCGAGGACGGTCACCACGGGGGCAAGGGCTCGCCCGCCCACGAGGCGACCATCATCGGTGACACCGTCGGTGACCCGTTCAAGGACACCGCCGGCCCGGCGATCAACCCGCTGATCAAGGTGATGAACCTGGTCTCGCTGCTGATCGCCAGCGCGGTGGTCTCGCTGAGCGTCGGCAAGGACCAGAACGACGTGGCGCGGATCCTGATCGCCGTCGTCGCGACGATCATCATCGTGGTCGCGGTCGTCATCTCGAAGCGCCGCGGCAACGTGATGACCGACGACGCGCCGGTCGTCAACCAGGCGCAGGTCTAGCACGCAGACAGCAAGGTGAGCGGGCAGTTCTAGCCCGCCACACAGCACCGACCGGGCAGTTCCGGCACACCACCTGTGCCAGAACTGCCCGGTCGGCGTTCGGGCGTGTGCCGGAACAGCCCACTCGGCGGATAGCGTGCTGGCGTGCCTGATCCCAGCTCCACCTCACCCCCGGGCCTTGCCGCGCGCCTGCGCGTCGCCCTCGCCTCCGCGTCCTTCACCTACTCCGGCGTCGCCTCGGCCCTCGGTCCGACCGCGCACGCCGCGCTCTCGCGCAACGAGACCCTGCCGGGGCTGCGGGAGACGCGGGGCGGGTCGCCGGTCGAGACCCTGACCCGGCTCTGGCTGCTCCAGGCGACGGTGCCGGCCCGGGACGTGGAGCGCGCCCTGCCCGGGCTGCTCGACCCGCTGTGCACCGCGGGGATGCTGGAGCGGACCGTGGGCGAGGTGCGGGCGCGGGTCGACGTGCGCCCCTATGCCACCGAGGACCTCGACCTCTGGATCACCAGCGACCTGACGCCCGGCCTGGACGGGGGGCCGTCCGCGGTCTCGCCCGACCACGTCCTCGGCATCAGCTCGGCCGCCACGTCCCTGGCCCAGCTCACCGTCCGCGAGCCGGTCGAGTCGGCGCTCGACCTCGGCACCGGCTGCGGCGTGCAGTCGCTGCACCTGGCCGCCCACGCCCGCCGGGTCGTCGCCACGGACGTCAACCAGCGGGCCCTGCGGCTGACGCGCTTCAACGCCGAGCTCAACGACGTCTCGAACATCGACGTCCGCGAGGGCAGCTTCTTCGACCCCGTGGCCGGTGAGCAGTTCGACCTGGTCGCGACCAACCCGCCCTTCGTGATCTCGCCCGCCACCGGGCAGCGCCTGGTCTACCGCGACTCCGGGCTGCCGGGAGACCGCGTGGTCGAGGACATCGTTCGCGGCGTACCCGACCTGCTGCGCGAGGGCGGCATCGCGCAGGTGCTCGCCAACTGGATGATCGTGCGCGACCAGCCCTGGCAGGAACGGCTGTCGTCGTGGATCCCTTCGACAGGCTCAGCGGGAGCCGTGTGTGATGCCTGGGTCGTGCAGCGCGAGATCGTCGACCTGCCGACCTACGTCGAGCTCTGGCTCAAGGACGCGGGGCTGCACGGGTCGCCGGACTATCACGAGCGCTACGACACGTGGCTGTCCTGGTTCGAGGAGCAGGGCGCCGAGGCCGTCGGCTTCGGCTGGATCAACCTGCGCCGGGTCCCCGGGTCGACCGGGCAGCTGCGCCTCGAGGAGTGGCCGTACGACGTGGAACAGCCGATCGGCCCCGAGGTGATGGGCCTCTTCGACCGCACCGCGAGGCTGAGGCACCTCTCCGACGAGGATCTCGGCGCCTCCCGGCTGGTCGCCCGGGCCGACCTCCGCCAGGAGTCGTACGGCGCACCCGGAGCCGCCGACCCAGAGGAGATCGTGCTCCGCCAGCAGCGCTGGACCCGCCGTGCCCGCCAGGTCGACACCGTCGAGGCCGCCCTGGTCGGGGCGAGCGACGGCGAGCTCACCGTGCTGCAGATCCTGGACGCCGTGGCCGACCTGCTGGAGCAGGATGCGCCGGACGTGCGCGCGGCGTACCTTCCCGTCGTACGCGACCTGGTCACGGAGGGCTTTCTCGACCTGGAGGGGAGCTGAGCGACGATATCGGCCTGGATCTGCCGCACCTGCGCGGTGCAGCACGGGGACACCGCGGAGCCGCCGCCGACGTGCGAGATCTGCGTCGACGAGGGCCAGTACGTCGGCCACGACGGGCAGCGGTGGACCACGATGGCCGAGCTGCTCGAGACCAGCGCCAACGACCTCCGCGAGGAGGAGCCCGGTCTCCTCCGCATCGGGGTGGAGCCACCGATCGCGATCGGGCAGCGTGCGCTCCTCGTGCAGACCGCGCAGGGCAACGTGCTCTGGGGTGGATCCGGCGCCGGTCCCCGCGGATCGCGCTCTTCGACGACTCGGTCGAGCCGGTCCCGGGCCTGGAGATGGTGCGCATCGGCTTCATGTGGAGCTTCCCCAACCTGCTCGCGCTCGACGAGCACACCGTCCTGGACATCGCCACCCGGGGCGAGCGGCCGGACTGAGGTCCGAAAACGGTTCGCGTCGGGACGGCCCCATCCGTAGCGTGTCCCGGTGCGCGCCCTACCCCTCGAAGACCCAGGCGTCGCCGACCACCGGTCGGCGACGCGGCTGCTGTGGTCGCTGGCGACGGGCCAGTGGCGCACGATGGTCATGGGCATGCTGTTCGGGATCGCCTGGATGAGCACCCAGGCGGTGATGCCCGCGGTGATCGGCCGGGCGATCGACCAGGGCGTCTCCGCGAAGGACACCTCCGAGCTGGTGAGGTACGCCGGGCTGATGCTCGCGATCGGCCTGGTGCAGGCTGCGTCCGGGATCATGCGGCACCGCTACGCCGTGACCAACTGGCTGACCGCCGCCTACCGGACGGTGCAGCTGGTCGGCCGCCAGGCGGTGCAGCTCGGCGGCACCCTGCCCCGCAAGGTCTCGACCGGCGAGGTGATCGCCATCGGCACCACCGACCTCTCCCACCTCGGCAACCTGATGGACGTCACCGCCCGCTTCGCCGGCGCGGTCGTCTCCTTCGTCCTGGTCGCGGTGATCCTGCTCCAGACCTCGGTCACGCTCGGGCTCGTCGTACTCGTCGGGGTGCCGCTGCTCATCCTGCTCGTCGGCCCGATCCTCAAGCCCCTCCAGCGCCGCAGCGAGCGCCAGCGGGAGCTGATGGGCCACCTCTCCAACACCGCCAGCGACATCGTCGGCGGGCTGCGGGTGCTCAGAGGGGTCGGCGGCGAGCAGGTGTTCCACGACCGCTACCGCCGCGAGTCCCAGACCGCCCGGCGGGCCGGCGTCGAGGTCGCGCGCCTGGAGTCGGTGCTCGACGCGCTGCAGATCTTCCTCCCGGGCGTCTTCGTCGTCACCGTCGTCTGGCTCGGCGCCCGCTACGCCGTCGAGGGCCGGATCAGCCCCGGTGAGCTGGTGGCGTTCTACGGCTACGCCGCGTTCCTGATGATCCCGCTGCGCACCGCCACGGAGTACGCCGACAAGCTGATCCGCGCCCGCGTCTCCGCCACGCGCGTCTGCCGGGTGCTGGCCCTGACCTCGGACCACCTCGACCCGGCTGCCCCGGCCCCCTCGCCGCCGGTGGGTTCCGAGCTGGTCGACCTGCGCTCGGGACTGCGGCTGCGATCCGGCTCGCTGGTGGCGATCGTCAGCGAGCAGCCCGAGGAGTCGGCCGGGCTCGCCGATCGGCTGGGCATGTGCGCCCCGGACGTCGACGACGAGGTGCGCCTCGGCGGCGTGCCCCTGGGCGCCCTCCGCCGCGCCGAGGTACGCCGCCGCATCGTCGTCTCCGACACCGGCACCCAGCTGTTCTCGGGACGGCTGGGGGACCAGCTCGACGTCACCGGCGCCGGGGACCTCGCGCGCGCCCTGGCGACCACCTCGTCGGCCGACATCCTGGAGGCCCTTCCCGACGGGCTGGACTCGGTCGTCGCCGAGCGCGGCCGCACCTTCTCGGGTGGGCAGCGACAGCGACTGGTGCTGGCGCGCGCGCTCACCCTCGACCCCGAGATCCTCGTGCTGGTCGAGCCGACCTCCGCGGTCGACGCCCACACCGAGGCCCGGATCGGCGAGCGGCTGCGTGCCCACCGCGCGGGCCGGACCACCGTGATGACGACCACCAGCCCGCTGATGCTCGACGCCGTGGACGAGGTCGCCTTCCTACGGGACGGCCGCGTGGTCGCGACCGGGAGGCACCAGGACCTGCTCGCCGACGACCCGTCGTACCGCCGCGTCGTGACCCGGGAGAGCGAGGTGCCGACGCCGTGAGCACGATGCTGCCCGTGGCCGACGGCCGCACCGTCCGGGCCCACGCCCGGGTCATCGCCCGCGAGCACCCGCGCATGCTGGGCGGCGCGCTGGCGCTGCACGTCCTCGCCGCCCTGGCCGCCGTCGCCGCGCCCAGGCTGCTCGGCGACCTCGTCGAGGCCGTGGAGCAGGGGACCACGACGGAGCACGTGGACCGGATCGTGCTGGTCCTGGCGGGCTTCCTGGTGCTGCAGACGGTGCTGACCCGCTACGCGCGCTACCTCAGCCAGGTGTTCGGCGAGCAGGTGCTGGCCGAGCTGCGCGAGGACTTCGTCGGGGACGTGCTCTCGCTGCCGGTCGGGGTCGTGGAGTCGGCCGGCTCGGGCGACCTGCTCACCCGCACCGGGCGCGACGTCGACCAGCTGGGGTGGGCGGTGCGCTGGGCGCTCCCCGAGTGGACGATCGCCCTGGTCACGGCCGTGGTCACCTTTGGTGCGGCGATCAGCGTCGGCTGGTGGGTGGCGCTGCCGTGCCTGCTCGGCGTGCCCCCGTTGGTGATCGGCCTGCGTTGGTACCTCGCCCGGGCCAAGGACGGCTACCTGCGCGAGAGCGCGTCGTACTCACGGATCAACACGACGCTCACCGAGACCGTCAACGGCTCCCGCACCGTCGAGGCGCTGGGGCTCGGCCCCGAGCGGGTCACCGCGATCGACGAGGACATCCGGAGCTCGTACGCCGCGGAGCGCTACACCCTCTACCTGCGCACGGTGTTCTTCCCGAGCATGGAGCTGTCCTACCTGATCCCGACCGTCACCACCCTGCTCTTCGGCGGCTACCTCTACACGCAGGGTCACGTGTCCCTGGGTGACGTCACCGCAGCGACGCTCTACGTGCAGATGCTGATCGACCCGGTGGACCGGATCGTCTCGATCCTCGACGAGCTCCAGCTCGGCGCCGCCTCCCTGGCCCGGCTCCTCGGCGTCGCGCAGGTGCCGGACGACCGCACCGTGTCCGGCGAGCGGCCGCACGGCGAGCAGCTGGCCGCGGAGGACGTGCGCTTCTCCTACGTCGAGGGTCGCGACGTGCTCCACGGCGTCGACCTCCAGGTCGGGGTGGGGGAGCGGATCGCGATGGTCGGCCCCTCCGGTGCCGGCAAGTCCACGCTCGGCCGGCTGCTGGCCGGCATCCACCCGCCCCGCACCGGCTCGGTCACTGTGGGCGGCGTCGGGCTGGTCGAGCTGCCGCTGGAGGAGTTGCGCGGGCACGTCGCCCTGGTCACCCAGGAGCACCACGTGTTCGTGGGGACGCTGCGGGAGAACCTCGCGCTGGCGGCGGCGCCGGGGGCGCCGGACGAGGCCATCCGCTCGGCGCTCGATGCGGTGGACGCCCTCGGCTGGGTCGACGCCCTGCCGGACGGCCTGGACACGGTCGTCGGCTCCGGCGGCCGGCTCGTCACCGATGCCCAGGCCCAGCAGGTCGCGCTGGCCCGGCTGGTGCTCGCCGACCCGCACACCCTGGTCCTCGACGAGGCGACCTCGCTGATCGACCCGCGGGCGGCGCGGCACCTCGAGCGCTCGATGGCGGCCGTGCTGGAGGGCCGCACGGTCATCGCGATCGCCCACCGGCTGTTCTCCGCCCACGACGCGGACCGGGTCGCCGTCGTCGAGAACGGCCGGATCTCCGAGCTCGGCACCCACGACGAGCTGGTCGCCGCGGGGGGTTCCTACGCGGCCCTCTGGGACAGCTGGAGCGGCAAGCCCCGGGGCGGATAGCGGGACGGGTTTGCGGAGTCGTTGACCGAACGCGCTACCTTGACGGGGCCCGAGGCGACCCGTACCGCACCGAAGAGGATGAGAAACAAGCAGTGGCACACAAGCTCGTCATCGTCGAGTCACCGGCCAAGGCCCGCACCATCGCGGGATACCTCGGCCGGGGTTACGTCGTGGAGTCGTCCATCGGGCACATCCGCGACCTGCCGCAGAGCGCCGCGGACATCCCGGCCAAGCTCAAGGGCGAGTCGTGGGCGCGCCTCGGGGTCGACGTCGACCACGACTTCGAGCCGGTCTACGTCGTCTCGCGCGACAAGAAGTCCCACATGACCAAGCTCAAGGGCCTGCTCAAGGACGCCGACGAGCTCTACCTCGCCACTGACGAGGACCGCGAGGGCGAGGCGATCGCCTGGCACCTCTTCGACGAGCTCAAGCCCAAGGTGCCGGTGCACCGGATGGTGTTCCACGAGATCACCCCGTCCGCCATCCAGGCCGCCGTGGACAACCCCCGCGAGATCGACATGGACCTCGTCGAGGCCCAGGAGGCCCGCCGCATCCTCGACCGCCTCTACGGCTACGAGGTCAGCCCGGTGCTGTGGCGCAAGGTGATGTCGGGCCTCTCCGCCGGTCGCGTCCAGTCGGTGGCGACCCGGCTCGTGGTCGACCGCGAGCGGGAGCGGATGCGGTTCCGCGTCGCGTCGTACTGGGACCTCGAGGGCACCTTCGACGCCGGCGAGAAGCACGAGCAACGGATCTTCCCGGCCAAGCTGCACTCCATCGACGACGCCCGCGTCGCCCGCGGCAGCGACTTCGGCCAGGACGGCGAGCTGAAGCCGGGGGCCAAGGTCACCCACCTGACCAAGACGCGGGCCGAGGCACTGGCCGACGCCCTGCACGACACCGACTTCTCGGTGCGCTCCGTCGAGTCCCGGCCCTACACCCGCAAGCCCTACGCGCCGTTCCGGACGACGACGCTGCAGCAGGAGGCCAGCCGCAAGATGGGCTACGGCGCCTCCCGGACGATGTCGATCGCGCAGCGGCTCTACGAGAACGGCTACATCACCTACATGCGCACCGACTCCACGACGTTGTCGGAGACGGCGATCAACGCGGCTCGCGCGCAGGCCCGTGACCTCTACGGCGCGGAGTACGTCCCCGACGCGCCGCGCACCTACGTCTCCAAGGTGAAGAACGCCCAGGAGGCGCACGAGGCCATCCGGCCCGCCGGTGACGCGTTCCGTACGCCGGCCCAGACCGGACTGACCGGCGACGAGTTCCGGCTCTACGAGCTGATCTGGATGCGCACCATCGCCTCGCAGATGAAGGACGCGGTCGGCAACTCGGTCACGATCCGGCTCGGCGGCGCCGCCCGCACCGGCGAGGACGTCGTGTTCTCCGCCAGTGGCCGCGTGATCACCTTCCACGGGTTCCTCAAGGCCTACGTGGAGGGCAGCGACGACGCCGAGGCCGCGACCGACGACCAGGAGACCCGGCTGCCCAACGTCACCGAGGGCGACGCGGTCAGCGCCGCGAACATCCGCGCCGAGGGGCACTCGACCAAGCCGCCGGCCCGCTACACCGAGGCCACGCTGATCAAGGAGCTCGAGGAGCGCGAGATCGGCCGGCCCTCGACGTACGCCTCGATCATCGGGACGATCCTCAACCGCGGCTACGTCTACAAGAAGGGGACGGCGCTCGTCCCCGCCTGGCTGGCGTTCTCGGTGATCCGGCTGCTCGAGGAGCACTTCGCGCGGCTGGTGTCCTACGAGTTCACCGCCGGCATGGAGGACATCCTCGACGACATCGCCGGCGGCCGGCGCGACCGGAACACCGAGCTCGGCTCGTTCTACTTCGGCGCCGGCGACGTCGAGGGGCTCAAGAACCTGGTCTCCGAGCTCGGCGACATCGACGCCAAGGAGCTCGCGACCTTCCCGATCGGCGGGCCTGACAGCGGCGTCGACCTGCGGGTCGGCAAGTACGGCCCCTACCTCGAGGGCCCCGGCGACGACGGCACCCCGGCCGCGGTCAAGGCCAACGTGCCCGACGACCTGCCGCCGGACGAGCTGACGCTGGAGAAGGCCAAGGAGCTGCTCGCCACCCCGGCCGGTGAGGAGATCGAGCTGGGCGTGCACCCGGAGACGGGTCTCGAGGTGGTCGCCAAGAACGGCCGCTACGGCCCCTACGTCACCGAGCTGCTGCCCGAGGACGCCCCCAAGAAGGCCCGCCCGCGCACCGGATCCCTCTTCAAGGGCATGTCCCTGGAGACCATCGACCTGGCCCAGGCGGTCAAGCTGCTCTCGCTGCCCCGCGTCGTCGGGGTGGACGCCGAGGGGGTCGAGATCACCGCGCAGAACGGCCGCTACGGGCCCTACCTGAAGAAGGGCACCGACTCCCGCTCGCTGGAGACCGAGGACCAGCTCTTCGAGATCACCGAGGAGCAGGCGCTGGCGATCTACGCCCAGCCCAAGCAGCGCGGCCGTGCCGCCGCGGCCCCGCCGCTCTAGGAGCTGGGCAACGACCCGGTCTCCGGTGCGCCGGTCGTCGTCAAGGAGGGCCGCTTCGGGGAGTACGTCACCGACGGCGAGTACAACGCCACGCTGCGCAAGGAGGACTCGGTCGAGTCGATCACCCTCGCCCGCGCCGCCGAGCTGCTCGCCGACCGCCGCGCCCGCGGCCCCGCCAAGAAGGCCGCCAAGAAGGGCGCCAAGAAGGCCCCGGCCAAGAAGTCGACGGCCAAGAAGACCGCCAAGAAGACGACCAAGAAGGCAGCCAAGAAGGCCTGAGCGTTGGCGGTTTCACTGGGTCCCCAGTGAAACCATCACTTCCCCCGCGTTGCAACGGTGGGGAAGTGTCAGTTTCGCGAGGTGAGTACGCCGACCAGCTGGCCGGCTCTGGCGGGACGAACCGGGCGGGGTTGTCGGTCGATTCCTGACGTGGTCGGCCGAAGTTTCGGCGTACGACGACCGGAGTCCCCGGGTACCCGGGGAACCCGCGCGGCGCCGCCCAGACCCTTGACACCCCTGCCCCCTAGGCTGGCCCCGTGTCCGAACGGTTCCCCGGTGTCTACGCCTCGCGTGGTCTCTTCGTCTGCTTCGAGGGGGGCGAGGGGGCCGGGAAGTCGACGCAGTCGCGGCTGCTGCGCGACCGGCTCGAGGCGGCCGGCCGGGTCGTGCTGCTCACCCGCGAGCCCGGGGCGACCCCGGTCGGCGCGGAGGTACGCCGGATCGTGCTCGACCCCGCGACCGGCGAGCTCGCCGACCGCACCGAGGCGCTGCTCTACGCCGCCGACAAGGCCGAGCACCTCCACGCCGTGGTCGGCCCGGCCCTGGAGCGCGACGAGGTGGTGGTCACCGACCGCTACGTCGACTCGACCCTGGCCTACCAGGGCGCCGGGCGCTCCCTCGACGGCGCCGAGCTGGAGTGGGTCGCCCGCTGGGCCACCGGCGACCTGCGCCCCCACCTGACCGTGCTCCTCGACCTCGAGCCGAGCCAGGGCCTGACCCGGTTCGAGGGACGCGACCGCATCGAGGGCGAGTCGATCGAGTTCCACCTGCGGGTGCGCGCCGAGTTCCTCCGACTGGCCGCGGTGGATCCCGATCACTACCTCGTGCTCGACGCCCGGGCGCCGGTCGCGGAGATCACCGAGGCCGTCCACGCCCGGCTCGCCCCGCTGCTCGAGGGGGCCCTGCGATGACCGAGGTCCGGCTCCCTCCGGCCACCGTGTGGGACCGCCTGGTCGGCCAGGCCGCGCTGATCGAGCGGCTGCAGCGCGCGGTCGCCGGTGACATGTCGCACGCGTGGCTCTTCACCGGTCCGCCCGGCTCGGGCCGGTCCAACGCGGCCATCGCCTTCGCCGCCGGGCTGCAGTGCGAGTTCGGCGGCTGCGGCCAGTGCCACTCGTGCCACGAGGTCGACGTCGGCTCCCATCCCGACGTACGCATCACCCGCACCGAGAAGCTCTCCATCGGGGTCGAGGAGGTCCGCGACCTGGTCCGCAGCTCCGCGCTCGCGCCGGTCGGCAACCGCTGGCAGGTGATGGTCGTGGAGGACGCCGACCGGCTCACCGACCAGGCGGCCAACGCGCTGCTCAAGGCGATCGAGGAGCCGACCGACCGCACCGTGTGGCTGCTGTGCGCGCCGACCGTCGAGGACGTGCTGCCGACGATCCGCTCGCGCACCCGGCTCGTCGTGCTCGCCACCCCGTCCGTCGAGGACGTGACCGACTTCCTGGTCCGCACCGAGGGCCTGGGCGTCGAGACCGCGTCGTACGCCGCCCGCGCCAGCCAGGGCCACATCGGCCGCGCCCGGGCCCTGGCCCGCGACGAGGCCACCCGTCGCCGGCGACGGGAGGTGGTCGCCATCCCGGCCCGGCTGACCACCCTAGGCGCCTGCATGGCCGCCGCCGCCGACCTGCACGACCTCGCGAAGGAGGAGGCCGAGGCGCTCACCAACGACCACGACCAGCGCGAGAAGGTCGACCTCGACCGGGCCTACGGCGTCGTCGAGCGCGGTCGGCGCCCGCGGGAGTACGCCCCGGCCCTGCGCGACCTGGAGAAGTCCCAGAAGACCCGGGCCAAGCGGCGGGTGCTCGACGTCGTCGACCGCGGCCTGATGGACCTGGTCTCGGTCTACCGCGACGTGCTGACGCTCCAGCTCGGGGCCCGCTCGGAGCTGGTCAACGAGGAGCTGCGCGGGGACGTCGTCGCCCTGGCCAACGCGTCGTCCGCGGAGCAGAACCTCGCCCGGATCGACGCCGTGTTCCAGGCGCGTGAGCAGATGCTGGAGTTCAACGTGCCACCGCTGCTGGCGCTCGAGTCGATGCTGGTGGCGCTGCAGGTCGTCCGCGAGTAGGCGATCCGTCCCGGGGTGCGGGGTCCCCACCTATTGTTGCGCCATGTCCGCCCCCGCGCCGCCGTCTCCCCGCCGGCGGAGCACGATGACGGCGCTGGTGGCCATGCTGGTGGTGATCGCCCTCGGCACCGGGGTGGCCGGTGCCGCCGGCCTGGCGGCGTGGGCGTTCCTCCGGCCCAACCGCGGTCCCGACGGCCTGGTGAAGCCGCCGACGCCGAGCTCGTCGGCCGCCCCGACGCCCGAGGCCGACCTCTCCCGGTTCTACGACCAGAAGCTCGACTGGCGGGGCTGCGGTGAGAACCAGTGCAGCCGGCTGACCGTCCCGCTCGACTACGCGAAACCCCAGGGACAGACCATCGCCCTCGCGGTGCTCCGCGTCCCGGCGACCCACCGTTCCGAGCGTGTCGGCCAGCTCGTCGTGAACCCGGGAGGTCCTGGGGCGTCGGGCGTGGACTACGCGGCGCTGGGGGAGTCCGCCTTCGGCCGCCGGTTGACCCGCTACTTCGACATCGTCGGGTTCGACCCGCGCGGGGTGGGCGAGAGCGACCCGCTGAAGTGCGCCGGGACGAAGCAGACCGACGAGTTCCTCAGCGCCGACTCCGACCCCGACACCCCCGCCGAGGTGGACACCTTCGAGCGGCTCAACCGGGAGTTCGGCGAGGCGTGCCTGGCGAACAGCGGCGATCTCGTCCGCCACATGAGCACCGTGGAGGTGGCCAAGGACATCGACGTGCTGCGCGCGGCCCTCGGTGAGTCGCAGCTGGACTACCTCGGAGCCTCCTACGGGACCTTCATCGGCGCGACGTACGCCGACCTGTTCCCCACCCACGTGCGCCGGATGGTCCTCGACGGGGCCGTCGACCCGGCGCAGGGCAACGTGCAGGCCTCGTTGGACCAGGCCCGCGGCTTCCAGACGGCGCTGCACGCCTACCTCGAGGACTGCGTCGGCCGGGGCAGCTGCGTCGTCGGCGACAGCGTGCAGGCCGGGGAGCAGCGGATCAAGCAGCTGCTCGACGACCTCGACGCCACGCCGCTGCCGACGTCCGGCGGCCGACCGCTCACCGAAGCACTGGCGGTGTACGGGATCGTGCTGCCGTTGTACAACAACGACTCCTGGCCGGTGCTCACCACGGCGTTGCGCGAGGCCTTCTCCGGGAGTGGGAACATCCTGCTCCAGCTCTCCGACCAGTACACCGATCGCGGGCCCAACCGCTACACCAGCAACTCCACGGCTGCCCTGAACGCCGTCAACTGCCTCGACCACGACGACGTCGTCCCGGTCAGCGACATACCGCGCTACCTCCCGGCGTTCGAGAAGGCCTCTCCGGCGTTCGGCCGGATCTTCGCCTACGGCGTCTCGACCTGCGCCTCGTGGCCGGTGCACAGCGGCAAGCACGCTGCCGCCCTGCACGCCGTCGGCGCTCCGCCCATCGTGGTGGTCGGTACGACGCGCGACCCGGCCACGCCGTACGAGCAGGCGGTGACGCTCGCCAAGCAGCTGCGGTCCGGCGTCCTGGTCAGCCGCGACGGTGACGGCCACACGGGCTTCCAGCGTGGCAACACCTGTGTGAACAACGCGGTCGAGGACTACCTGATCGGCGGCACGGTCCCGAAGGACGGCTTGCGCTGCTGACCGGCCTCCCGGTTTGGAGACCGGGGTGCCCCCAGCCCTATACTCGTCCGGCGTGCCCGGCTGACCGGCCGGGCACTGCGCCGCCTTAGCTCAGTCGGTAGAGCGTCTCACTCGTAATGAGAAGGTCGTCGGTTCGATTCCGACAGGCGGCTCCGAGACACCCTTCGTGACCTGCATATACGCAGGCCCCTCGGCCCCTCGGCCCCTCGGCTGGACGACCGGAGCTTCACCGCGGCGAGGTCACCAGTGAGTCACCAGTGGGTCATCGGTCCTGAACGATTCGCCAGCCGGCCCACGAAGCGGCATAGTTCCCGCTTCGCTCGCCAACTAGGCGGGGGA
>JAOPYC010000149.1 GCA_025964795.1 Marmoricola sp. | reverse complement strand
GCCACGACGCAGGACAAGTCGCGCACGGCCCAGTTCGAGCACACCCTGCTGGTGACGTCCAAGGGTGCTGAGATCCTGACGCTGCCCTGACCACGTGGCCGGGCAGCGTCAGGACACGGGTCACGGGATGTAGTTGAACTCGTCCGGGTTGGGCCCGGTGCGCCCGTCCTCACCCCGGTCGAGCGCGGTGATCGCCTCGACGGCGTCGTCGGCGAGCTCGAAGTCGAACAGCGCGAAGTTCTCGGCCATCCGCTCCGGGGTCGAGGACTTCGGGAAGACGATGTCGCCGCGCTGGATGTGCCAGCGCAGGGTCACCTGGGCCGGCGTACGCCCCACCTGGGCGGCGATCTTGGTGATCACCTCGTCGTCGAGGACGCCGCCCTGGGCGATCGGGGACCACGACTCGACGAGGATGCCGGCGTCGTGGCTGGCGGCCCGGGCCGCGTCGTTGGTGAAGTAGGGGTGGACCTCGATCTGGTTGACCGCCGGCACCACGTCGGTCTCCTCGGCCAGCCGCGCGAGGTGGGCGGGCTGGAAGTTGGAGACGCCGATGGAGCGCGCCCGGCCGTCGTTCTTGAACTCGATCAGCGTCTTCCAGGTGGAGACGAAGTCGCCGTCGTACTGCGTGGGCAGCGGCCAGTGGATCAGGAACAGGTCGATCTCGTCGAGGCCGAGGTCGCTCATGGTGCGGTCGAACGCGGCGCGAGCCTCGTCGGGCTCGTGGAAGCCGTTGTTGAGCTTGCTGGTGATGAACAGCTCGTCGCGCGGGATGCCGGAGGCGCGGATCGCCTCGCCGACGCCCTTCTCGTTGCCGTACATCTCCGCGGTGTCGATGTGCCGGTAGCCGGCCTCGAACGCCTGACCGGTGATCTTCGCGGTGTCCTCCGGTGGGACCTGGAACACCCCGAAACCGAGCTGGGGGATGGAGTTGCCGTCGTTGAGGGTGAGGTTCGGAACAGTAGCCATACCACTGACTACCCCTCGGGACGGCTGGCTATTCCCCTGCCGTACGGGGACTTCTGTTCAGAAGAAGGCCTGGCTCAGCCGCCAGCGGCGTTGGGGTCGCGCCAGCCGCGCTCGAACGGCAGCCGCCAGGCGCGCGGGGCGATCAGCTGGTGCACGCGGTTGGGACCCCACGACCCCTCCGGGTAGGGGCGTACGACGGGAGGGTTCTCCAGCAGCTGCGAGGAGAGCTCCCACAGCCGCTCGATGCCGTCGGCCGTCGTGAACAGGGTGCGGTCGCCGTGGGCGGCGTCGTAGATCAGCCGCTCGTAGGCCTCGAGGGCGGCGCCGGCCCACCCGGTCTCGTGCATGGCGAACTGCATGGAGAGCTTCTGCAGCCGCATGCCGGGACCGGGGCGCTTGCCGTAGAAGGAGAGCGACATCCGCGACTGGTCGGCCAGGTCGAAGGTCAGGTGGTCGGGACCGTTGTCGCCCACGCCGGATCCCGGCGGGAACATCGACCGTGGCGGCTCCCGGAAGGCGATCGAGATGATCCGGGCTCCTTCGGCCATCCGCTTGCCGGTGCGCAGGTAGAACGGCACGCCGGCCCAGCGCCAGTTGTCCACGAAGCACTTGAGCGCGATGAAGGTCTCGGTCTCCGAGTCCGGGGCGACGCCCTTGATGTCGCGGTAGCCGATGTACTGGCCGCGGACGACGTCGGAGGGCTCGATGGGCAGCATCGATCGGAAGACCTTGTTCTTCTCCTCGCTGATGGCGTAGGGCTCCAGGGCCGTCGGGGGCTCCATCGCGGTGAACGCGAGGACCTGGAACAGGTGCGTGACCACCATGTCGCGGTAGGCGCCGGTCGACTCGTAGAAGTCGGCACGCTGGGCCAGCCCGAGCTCCTCGGGCACGTCGATCTGCACGTGGTCGATGTGGTTGCGGTGCCAGATGGGCTCGAACAGCCCGTTGGCGAAGCGGAAGGCCAGGATGTTCTGCGCGGCCTCCTTGCCCAGGAAGTGGTCGATCCGGAAGATCTGCTCCTCGTCGAAGACCTCGTGCAGCGCCCCGTTGAGCTTCTTCGCCGACGCGAGGTCGGTGCCGAACGGCTTCTCCATGATGATCCGGCTGCGGTCGACGAGGTCGGCGTCCTTGAGCAGGTGCACGACCGACAGCGCCGCCTTCGGCGGGACGCTCAGGTAGTGCAGGCGGCGCAGCTCCTCGGTGCCGAACTGGGCCTCCGCCTCGGCCACGGTCGTGCGCAGGGCCTCGGCCCCGCCGGCGCCGGGCGCCCAGTAGATCCGTTTGGAGAACTCCGGCCAGCCCTCGGGGTCGGGCCCCTCGCCGCCGTACTCCGCGACCGCCTTGCGGGTGAACTCGATGAACGAGTCCCGATCGTGCTCGTCGAGGGAGGTGCCGACGACCTGGACCTCCGGCAGCAGACCGGACTGGAACAGGTGCAGCAGGCCGGGGAGGAGCTTGCGCTGGGCGAGGTCGCCGGTCGCGCCGAACAGGACGACGGTCGTGGGGGTAGCCATAGGACCAGCCTGCCCGTGCCGGTGGCGTTTGAGAACTCTTCTGAAGATTTGTTAACGCCCCGGGAACAACCCCCGGGGGGCAGCCGTTGGAACCATCGTGCAGACTTGAGTGCAAGCGGCTCAACTTGTTTGACACAGCAAAGGCAGCAGACCAGCATGCGTCTCGGTCCCGAACGGACCCTGAGACGCACCAATTCGGAGGTACACACACATGGCACGAGCGGTCGGTATCGACCTGGGCACGACGAACTCCGTCGTGGCCGTCCTCGAGGGTGGAGAACCCACCGTCATCGCAAACGCCGAAGGCGCCCGGACGACTCCGTCAGTGGTGGCCTTCGCCAAGTCCGGCGAGGTCCTCGTCGGTGAGGTCGCCAAGCGGCAGGCTGTCACCAACGTCGACCGCACGATCCGTTCCGTCAAGCGCCACATGGGCACCGACTGGGACGTCAAGATCGACGACAAGGACTTCACCCCCCAGCAGATCAGCGCGTTCGTGCTGCAGAAGCTCAAGCGCGACGCGGAGGCCTACCTCGGCGAGACCGTGACCGACGCCGTGATCACCGTGCCGGCCTACTTCTCCGACTCCCAGCGCCAGGCCACCAAGGAGGCCGGCGAGATCGCGGGCCTCACCGTGAGTCGGATCGTCAACGAGCCGACCGCCGCGGCCCTGGCCTACGGCCTCGACAAGGGCGACGCCGACCAGACCATCCTCGTCTTCGACCTCGGTGGCGGCACGTTCGACGTGTCCCTCCTCGAGATCGGCGAGGGTGTCGTCGAGGTCAAGGCGACCAGCGGTGACAACCACCTCGGTGGTGACGACTGGGACCTGAAGGTCGTCGACTGGATGGTCAAGAAGTTCCAGGGCAACAACGGGGTCGACCTGAGCAAGGACAAGATCGCGCTGCAGCGCCTCAACGAGGCCGCCGAGAAGGCGAAGATCGAGCTGTCCTCCTCCAGCGAGACCACGATCCACCTGCCCTACATCACCCACGGTGAGTCCGGCCCGCTGCACTTCGAGGAGAAGCTGACCCGCAGCGAGTTCCAGAAGCTCACCGCGGACCTGCTCGAGCGCACCAAGTCGCCGTTCCGCCAGGTGATCAAGGACGCCGGCCTCGACGTGAGCAAGATCGACCACGTCGTGCTCGTCGGTGGTTCCACCCGGATGCCCGCGGTCGCGGACGTCGTACGCGAGCTCACCGGCGGCAAGGAGCCCAACAAGGGCGTCAACCCCGACGAGGTCGTGGCCATCGGTGCCGCGCTGCAGGCCGGCGTGCTCAAGGGCGAGGTCAAGGACGT
>JAOPYC010000200.1 GCA_025964795.1 Marmoricola sp. | reverse complement strand
GGTGACGGGAAGGGTGCCGGCCATCGGGGCGGGTCAGGCCGCCGGCTTGAGGACGTACCCGAAGCCCCGCATCGTGTGGATCATCGGCTCCCGGCCGGAGTCGATCTTCTTGCGCAGGTAGGAGATGTACAGCTCGA
The DNA here is from genome assembly GCA_025964795.1 of Marmoricola sp. Classification (GTDB taxonomy): domain Bacteria; phylum Actinomycetota; class Actinomycetes; order Propionibacteriales; family Nocardioidaceae; genus Marmoricola. Next base: position 13,289 of record JAOPYC010000200.1, on the reverse strand, counting down.
CGACGTTGGCCTGCCCGCCGAAGTCGTAGTTCCAGACCCGGTCGAGGATCTGGGCCTTGCTCAGCACGCGGCGCGGGTTGCGCATCAGGAAGCGCAGCAGCTCGAACTCGGTGGCGGTCAGGGCGATGTCCTCGCCGTCACGGGTGACCTCGTGGCTGTCCTCGTCGAGGGTGAGGTCGCCGACCTGCAGGGTGGAGTCGCTCTCCGCCTGGCGGGCACCGGCCCGTCGCATCAGCGCACGCAGCCGGGCCACGACCTCCTCGAGGGAGAACGGCTTGGTCACGTAGTCGTCGCCACCCGCCGTGAGTCCGGCCACCCGGTCCTCGACGGAGTCGCGGGCGGTGAGGAACAGGACGGGTACGTCGGGCTGGTCGCCGCGCAGCCGGCGGAGCACCTCCATGCCGTCGAAGTCGGGCAGCATCATGTCGAGGACCACCGCGTCGGGCCGCTGCCGCTTGGCGGTGCCGACCGCCCTGGTGCCGGTGAGGGCGACCTCGACGTCCCAGCCCTCGTAGCGCAGCGCCATCCGCAGGAGCTCGGCGATGTTCTCCTCGTCGTCGACGACGAGGACGCGCAGCGGGGTGCCGTCGGGGCGGGTCAGCTCGGTTGCAGTGCTCTTCATGTGCTCAACCATGGACTGCGCTGTGGAGGGGAGTCCATGAGGTGGCTGTGGGTTTCCTGTGAACGCTGACCTTCGGGCCCGGTTCCCGGGGAGTCACAGGACAGGCACAGGTTCGGGGCGCACCATGGAGCCATGAACGACCAGCCTCCCGAGTCGCGGCCCGTGCTCCCGCCCGACCCCGACGCCCAGCCGACCCAGTCCCTGCCGACGCCGGCGGGCCCCCCGGCGGCCGGTGGGTCGGCAGCCGGTGAGCCGGTGGCCCCGGCCCGGAAGCAGCCCCTGAAGGACCGGCTGTGGTCGCTGCGGGCCGTGATCGCCGTCGCCCTGGCCTCGGTGATCATCGGCGGCCTCGGCGGCGCCGCCCTCGCCAGCGCCTCCCAGGGCGGCGACGACACCCGCCGTGGCCCCGGCCGCTTCCAGCGCGGCGGCCCGGGCGGTCCGCCCGGGATGATGAACCCCGGCCGCGGCCGTCAGGGTTTCCCCGACCGGCGGGGCCAGGGTCAGCGGCAGTTCCAGTACGGCGACGGCCCCAGCACCCAGCCGAGCGCGCCTGCCGTACCCCTGCCCTCGTCGACCAACTAGCGCCGGACTCACGATCCGGACAGGGTTCCTGGGCAACCCCTGACGTTCTGGGGTGTTGCAACGGCCCTTGACGTCAGGGATCCCCGGGTAACCGGGGAAACCTGCACCCCACAACAACCCCCTTCCCCGCCGGGGGACAATGGATGGGCTGTGCGTATCCACTTCCCTCCCGACCTGCCGGTCTCGGCCCGTCGTGACGACATCGCCGAGGCGATCCGCGACCACCAGGTGGTGATCGTCGCGGGGGAGACGGGGTCGGGAAAGACCACCCAGCTGCCGAAGATCTGCCTGGCGCTGGGGCGCGGCGACCCGACGGCCGAGGGCGGCGGGATGATCGGGCACACCCAGCCGCGCCGGATCGCGGCCCGCAGCGTCGCCGAGCGGATCGCCGAGGAGCTGGGCACCGAGCTCGGGGAGACGGTCGGCTACCAGGTGCGGTTCACGGACCGTACGTCGAAGCAGAGCCGGGTCAAGGTGATGACCGACGGCATCCTGCTCGCCGAGCTGCAGCACGACCGGCTGCTCAAGCGCTACGACACGGTGATCATCGACGAGGCGCACGAGCGCAGCCTCAACGTCGACTTCCTGCTCGGCTATCTCAAGCAGCTGCTGCCGCAGCGCCCGGACCTCAAGCTGATCATCACCTCGGCGACCATCGACCCCGAGCGCTTCGCCGAGCACTTCGCCGACGCCGATTCGAAGCCCGCCCCGATCATCGAGGTCTCCGGCCGCACGTTCCCGGTCGAGGTGCGCTACCGGCCGCTCCTCGAGGAGGCGTACGACGACCCTGACAGCACCGAGGGCGAGCGCATCTTCAAGGACCAGACCGAGGCCATCGAGGACGCGGTCGGGGAGCTGCTCACCGACACGGCGGGCGACATCCTCGTCTTCCTCCCCGGGGAGCGGGAGATCCGCGACACCGCCGACGTGCTCAAGCGCCGCGCCGACGGACCCGGAGGGTTCGACATCGTCCCGCTGTTCTCCCGGCTGTCCTCCGCCGAGCAGCACCGGGTCTTCGAGCGGCACACCCGCCGCCGCGTCGTGCTCGCGACCAACGTCGCCGAGACCTCGCTGACCGTCCCCGGCATCACCGCCGTCATCGACACGGGCCTGGCCCGGATCAGCCGTTGGTCGTCGCGCACCAAGGTCCAGCGGCTGCCCATCGAGCCGATCAGCCAGGCTTCTGCGCAGCAGCGCTCCGGTCGCTGTGGCCGGATCGAGGCGGGCGTCGCCATCCGCCTCTACAGCCAGGAGGACTTCACCTCCCGGCCGGAGTTCCCCGAGCCCGAGATCCTGCGCACGTCGCTGGCCAGCGTCATCCTGCAGATGACCTCGCTCGGGCTCGGCCAGGTCGAGCGGTTCCCGTTCGTCGACCCGCCCGACAGTCGGGCGGTGCGGGCCGGCGTACAGCTGCTGGAGGAGCTCGGCGCCCTCGTCTCCACCGCCGGCAACACGCGGAAGAGCCCCCGGCTGACCGGCACCGGGCGCAAGCTGGCCCGCCTCCCGATCGACCCACGGATGGCGCGGATGATCCTCGAGGCCGACCGCGGCGGCTGCCTGCGGGAGGTGCTGGTGATCACGGCGGCGCTCTCCATCCAGGACCCGCGCGAGCGACCCGTCGAGCAGCGCGCCCGCGCCGACCAGCTCCACGCCCGCTTCCGCGACCCGAGGTCCGACTTCATGGCCTGGCTCAACCTGTGGCGGCACCTGCGCGAGAAGCAGCAGGAGATGGGCTCCAGCGCGTTCCGCCGGATGTGTCGCGAGGAGCACCTGAACTACCTGCGCATCCGGGAGTGGCAGGACTTCGAGTCCCAGCTGCGCCAGGTCGCCCGGCAGGTGGGGTTGAGGCCGGGCGAGCCGGCCACGACCCCCGACGAGGACGGGATCCACCAGGCGCTGCTGTCCGGGCTGCTCTCCCACATCGGGCTCAAGGACGTCGAGCGGCGCGACTACCTCGGCGCCCGCGGCGCCCGGTTCGCGATCTTCCCGGGCTCCGGCCTGTTCAAGTCGCAGCCCGACCTGGTGATGTCGGCCGAGCTGGTCGAGACGTCGCGCCTGTGGGGACGGCAGAACGCCGCCATCGACCCGCTCTGGGCCGAGCGCCTCGGGGGCGACCTGGTCAAGCGCAGCTACTCCGAGCCGCACTGGTCGAAGAAGCGCGAGTCGGCGCTGGCCCACGAGCGCGTCACCCTCTACGGCGTACCGCTCGTCGCCGACCGCACCGTCCCGCTCGGCCGCCACGAGCCCGACGTGGCCCGCGAGCTGTTCATCCGGCACGCCCTGGTCCAGGGGGAGTGGCGCGCCCGGCACCGTTTCTTCGAGACCAACCGGCGGCTGCTCGAGGAGGCCGAGGAGCTCGAGCACCGGGCCCGTCGCCACGACATCGTGGTGGACGAGGGGACGCTGTTCGACTTCTACGACGCCCGGATCGCCCCCGAGGTGGTCTCCGGCGCCCACTTCGACACCTGGTGGAAGCAGGCCCGCCGGACGCAGCCCGACCTGCTCACCTTCGACCCCTCCATGCTGGTCCACGACCGGGCCGACGAGGTCCGGCCCGACGACTTCCCCGACGAGTGGCACGAGGGCGCGATGACCCTGCCGCTGCGCTACCACTTCGAGCCGGGCCACGAGGCCGACGGCGTCACCATCGACGTACCGCTGGCCACCCTGAACACCGTCGGCGCCGCCCCGTTCAGCTGGAACGTGCCGGGGCTGCGCCACGACCTGGTCACCGCGCTGATCCGGTCGCTGCCGAAGCAGCTGCGGGTCAACTTCGTGCCCGCCCCCGACGTCGCCCGCCGGTTCCTCGAGGCGGTGCCACCGGGGGAGGAGCCCCTGCTGGAGGCGCTGTCGCGCTACCTGCGCTCGCTCACCGGGGTGCACGTCCCCGAGTCCGCGTGGGACCAGGAGAAGGTGCCGGCCCACCTGCGCCCGACCTTCCGGGTGCTGGACGACGCCGGAGCGCAGGTCGGCACGGGCAAGGACCTCGAAGCGCTCAAGCAGCCGCTCCAGCCGTCGTTCGACCGGGCGATGCGCCAGGTCGCCGAGGACTCCGGCGTGACCGCCACCGGGCAGACCGAGTGGACGTTCGGCACCATCGAAGCGTCCTTCACCCAGACGCGCGCGGGTCACGAGGTCCGCGGCTACCCCGCGCTGGTCGACGAGGGACGCACGGTCGGGCTGCGCATCACGGCCTCGGCGGACGAGCAGGAGGCCCGGCACCGTCTCGGCGTACGCCGGCTGCTGCTGCTCTCCGTGCCCTCGCCGGCGAACCGGCTGCTCGACGGGCTGGACAACACCGCCAAGCTCGGGCTGGCCGCGTCGCCGTACCCCAACGTCCGCGCGCTCGTCGACGACTGCGTGGTGGCCGCGGCCGGGGACCTGGTCGACCACGAGCCACCGGTGCGCGATCTCGAGGCGTTCACCGCGCTCGTGGCCCGGGCGCGCACCGCGCTGCCGGGCGCCGCGCTCGGTGTGCTCCACCAGGTGCTCCGGGTGCTGGCCGAGTGGCGCCCCGTGGAGAAGGCGCTGCACGGACGGGTCGAGATGGGTGTGCTGCCCGCGATGGCGGACCTGCGCGGCCAGCTGGAACGACTCGTCGGTCCCGGCTTCATCGCCGAGGCGGGGGCGGCCAGGCTGCGCGACTACCCCCGCTACCTGCGGGCGATGGCGGCCCGGGTGGACCGGCTCCCCGAGCTGTCCCGGGACCGGGAGCTGATGGACCGCGTCGACGAGCTGCAGCAGGCGTGGCAGCACCGCGTGGACGCCCTGCCGCCGGGACGTCCGCCGGGGGCCGAGCTGCGCCGGGTGCGCTGGCTGCTCGAGGAGTACCGCGTCAGCCTCTGGGCGCAGAGCCTCGGCACCTCCGAGCCGGTCTCCGACGCCCGCATCCGCAAGGCCCTGGATCAGAGGTAGGGCACTGGTCAGAGGTAGGGCCGGGCCGCCTCGAGCACGGCGTCGAACACGTCCTCCGGCAGCGCGGCGCCCTCCCGGCGGACCCCGCCGGCGTCGAGCCGCAGCACCCGGTTGAGCCGGACCTCGCTCGGGCGACGCTGCACGTCCCAGGCGCCGGTCCCGATGTCCATCCACTCGCGACCCGCGCGAGCCTCCTGGCCCTGGTCGACGTCGTGGTCCTTCGAGGTCAGTGGGAGCGCCAGCAGCTGGTCGCCGTCGGTGCCGATCACCAGCACGGGGCGGTCCTTGCCCTGGGACGCGTCCTCCTCGTAGGGCACCCACGCCCACACGACCTCGCCGGGGTCGGGCCTGCCGTCGGCCTTCGGGGAGTAGCCCAGGCGCCGCACGACGGGGTGCACGGCCCGCAGCCGCGGCATCCGGAGCCGCATCACAGGGACCTCCGGGTGGGGGAGAAGTTGGTGCGCCGGACCGGGAGCGCCTCACGGCGCGTGGCCGCTCGAAGCGGCTTTATGTGGGACCCGGGGCTGCCGCGGTCCGGCGCACCGCCCATTCTACAAGGTGAGGCCGCAATGCGGGAGGTACCGGTCATCCCAGGGCGCCGGTCAGCTCCAGGTGGGCGGCACGCTCGAGCTGGTCGGCCAGCGTGAGCAGCCGTGAGGCTGACAGGTCCGTGTCGTACGACGCACCGGTCACCTCGTCGTCGGAGGCTCGGTGCACCCGGCCGGCGGAGGCCACCCGGGCGAACGCCGCGGCCCGGAACAGCGTGTCGGCGAAGTCACCGACGACGACGCCGCTGAGCACCTGGTCCACGAGGGCGCGCACCTCGTCGGGCCCGGGAGGCTCGACCACGCCGGAGATCACCTCGGCCACCGGCACGTGGTGGCGCCCGCGGTCGAACTCGACGGCGGCGGTCCGCGGATCGGCGTACACCCAGCTGCGGAGGAGGTAGAGCCGCCACAGCGCGCCGGCCAGCGAGTCGGCGGCCGAGCCCGACCAGAGCTCAGCCAGGGTCTCGAGGCCCTCGGAGTCGGCGAGGTGCACCACGCGCGCCACCAGGGCCGCGTCGGCCTGGTCACGGGCGCCGCGCACCAGGGCGGCGGCCGCCCGGTCGGCGGCCTCGCGCAACGTCGCCGGGTCCACGTCGCCCTCGATGGCCTCGAAGTGCTGCGCCCCCGGCAGCCGGGGACGGTGGTGGTGACGTTCGGTGCTCATTCAGCCAAGCCTGGCAGACACTGCCTTGACCGCCAGCTGGATCGGGTCCTGGCCGGCGGGGTAGTTGTGGTCCTGGCCGTCGTGGTCCATCCGGAGCAGGCTCAGGCGGGGGCCGCTCAGCACCAGCCCGAGGGCGTGGAAGTGGCCGTCGTTCCCGCGCTGGAAGCTGGCGAGGTACCACCAGGCCTTGCCCCGCGGCACGGCCACGTCGCTGATCGGGTCGACCTCGAGACCGGTGCGCTTGACCCGCTTGGCGCAGTCACGCTGCCAGGCCTCGGCCACCTTGCTCGCGCGTACGGCGTTCTGGGCGTCCGGGAAGACGGCGACCTGCTGGCCGGCGGTGGAGGTGCCGGAGGCGAAGGTCCGCTCCACCACGGACTCGGCGCCGATGGTGAGCAGGTCGAACTTCTGGCACAGGCCGAACGGCTGCTGGCCTGCCGGGCCGGTGCGGCGCTCGGTCCAGCGAGAGGTCGGGTTCAGCTGGGGGAGCTCCGCGGCCGACAGCAGGGCCGCGGCCGGGGTGGGAGCCGGGCCGCCCGTCGTGGGCGAGGTGCTGGGCTCCGGCGACGCGGTCACCGTGACCGTCGCGGAGGGCTGCGCGGTCGGCTCCTCCGTCGCGGTCGGGGTCGGCGTGCGGGTGGGCTCGGAGGCGCTGGCGTTCGGCTCGTCGTCACGGGAGACCGAGCAGCCGGCGAGCGCGCCACTGCTGATGACGGCGCTGACGGCGAGGGCGGCGAGGGCCGCGCGGATGCGGGTGGAAGGCATGGCGCCAGCGTAGAGGCGGACTCGCCGCTGCACCGCGGGTCACAACGGTGTGGCGCGTCCCGATATCGTGGCGGTCGCCGGTGACGACGAACGCTCCGGCAGACGTCGGGAGGGAGCCAGCAGATGGTGAGGTCGGCGCTTCCGCGGGGCCTGGCCGCCGTGCTCGCGCTCGCACTGCTCGCCGCGGGCTGCTCCTCCTCGGACTCGCCGTCGGCCGCGAAGCCCTCGCCCACCCCCTCGGCTCCGACGACGGTCACCTTCGCGGTCTACGGCCCGAAGCCCGTGATCGACGCCTACAAGGAGATCGCCGCCCGCTACACGGTGGCGCACCCCAGCACCAAGGTGGTCGTCAAGCCGTACGCCGACCACGACGCCGCGATGGCCGGCTACAGCACCGCCAGCGCCAACGGCACCCCACCCGACGTCTTCCTGATGGACCACGACGACCTGACCCGGCTCGCCGACGACAAGGCGATCCGGCGCCTCGACGACCTGCTCGCCGAGCGTGAGGTCGACTTCGGGGACGGCTACGCCCGCAGCGGCCTGGAGGCCTTCAGCGCCGACGCGGCGCTGCAGTGCATGCCCGAGGACGTCTCGCCGCTGGTCGTCTACTACAACCCCAAGCTGATCGAGCTCGACCAGGTCGCCGAGCTCGGGCACAACCCGGTGAACCAGAAGGACGGCTGGTCCCTCGACGAGTTCGCCCGGGCCGCGCTGCAGCCCCGGAGCCCCGGTGTCCGCGGTCTCTACATCGAGCCGGACCTCAACCAGGTCGCCCCGTTCATCTGGTCGGGTGGGGGCGAGGTCGTCGACGACCTCCAGAAGCCGACCACGCTGACCCTCTCCGACGGGCCGTCCCAGAGCGCGATGGAGAAGCTGCTCGAGGTCGTCCGCGACCCCGCCCTGACCCTCGACCAGACCGCGCTGGACCGCCGGTCGGCCCTCGACCGCTTCAAGGCCGGCAAGCTCGGCATGATCCTGGGCCACCGCGACCTGACCCCGGTGCTGCGTGCGGAGCCGAACCTCACCTTCGACGTGATGCCGCTGCCCAAGATCGGCAGCGGGGCCACCATCGCCACGATGTCCGGGCTGTGCATCTCCTCGAAGTCGCAGGCCACCGGCAAGGCGGCGGACTTCCTCGCCTCGGTGATCTCCGACCCGGGAGCGGCCACGCTCGCCGCCACGGGCTACGTGATGCCGGCCAACCTGGACGTGATCAACAGTGACGCCTTCCTCCAGGTCGGGCAGCGTCCCCTCAACGGGAACGTCTTCGCCCGTGAGCAGCGCGACACCCGGTTGCTGCCCAGCACGCCCACCTGGCCCGCGGTCAGCGAGGCGGCCGCGGCGCAGCTGAAGAAGCTCTTCTACGACCCGGTGATCCTGCCGCCGCTGGACGAGCAGCTGAAGGCCGTGGACGCCCAGTCGGTGCCGATCTTCGACCCCACCAAGGCCGCGAGCCCGAGCGCCAGCCCGACCCCCTGAGCCGAGCGGCTAGCTCGGCTCGGCCGGGTCGGCCTCCGGCGGTGCAGGAGCCGCGGCCGGCTTGGGGTCGAGGATGGCCTGGGTGAGCATCGGGGCGATGATCTCGACCTGCCACCGGCGCGCCCCGAAGCCGCTGAGCTCCGCAGAGACGGCGCTCTCCATGTCGGCACGGTCCGCGGACGGTGGCTTCCACAAGACGCGACGCAGGTAGTCCGGGGTCAGCAGGTTCTCCACGGGGACCTTGCGCTCCTCGGCGAAGGCGTTCACCAGCTCGCGCGCGGTGGCGAGGCGGGCTGCCGCTACCGGGTCCCGCTCGGACCACACCCGGGGTGCGGGTGGGCCGTCGGTGCGGATCGTCAGCGGCGGCAGCTCCGTGTCGCGCAGCCGGCGTGCGCGCTCCAGCGCGGCGATCCAGCGGTCGGCGTACCGCCGCGCACCGCGGCCGTGGAAGCCCTGGGTGTCCAGCAGCGCCGAGGTGGTGGTCGGCATCGAGTTGGCCGCGATGATCAGCGCGGAGTCGGGGACCAGCCGTCCCGGCGTGGTGTCGCGCTGCTGGGCGATCTCGTCGCGCGTCGTCCACAGCTCGCGCACGGCGGCCAGGGCGCGGCGGCCCTTGGCCTTGTGGATCCCGGACGTACGCCGCCACGGGTCCTGCCGCGGCGGGGGCACGTGGTCGATCAGGTGCTGGAACTCCTGCGCTGCCCAGTCGTCCTTGCGGGACTCGACGAGCTCCGCGGCGATCACCTCGCGCAGCTCGAGCAGCACCTCGACGTCGAGCGCGGCGTACTCCAGCCACGGCTGCGGGAGCGGTCGCTTGGACCAGTCGACCGCGGAGTGCTCCTTGCGCATGGAGCGGCCCATGATGACCTCCACCAGCGTGGCCAGGCCGACGCGCGGGTAGCCGAGCAGCCGGGCGGCCAGCTCCGTGTCGAACAGGCGGCTCGGCACCAGGCCGACCTCGCGCAGGCACGGGATGTCCTGGCTGGCGGCGTGCAGGATCCACTCCGCGCCGCCGATGGCCGCGTCGAGCGAGGTGAGGTCGGGGTAGGCGATCGGGTCGACCAGGGCGGTGCCGGACCCCTCGCGGCGCAGCTGGATCAGGTAGGCGCGGGGGGAGTAGCGGTAGCCCGACGCCCGCTCGGCGTCCAGCGCGATCGGACCGGTCCCGGCGGCCACCCGGGCGACGACGTCGGCGAGCTGTGCGTCGGTCTCGGTGATCTCGGGCAGCCCGTCGCGCAGCGTGAGCAGCGGGACGGGTGCCTTCTCCTCGACGGGGGTCCTGTCCGGAGTCTCCGGGGCGTCGGCGGGCGACTCAGCGGTGGTCAGGGTGGACTCGGTCCTCTCGTCCGCCATCAGCCGGGGCCACGTTGTCCACGACGCGACGGCATCGTCGCCACACCCTCCGGCACCGGCGGCAGCCCGACCGCCGTGCAGAGCAGCTCCCCCCAGGCCTCGACGTGCGGGGTGAGGTCGCCGACGGGCGACCAGGACGCACGGATCTCGAGCTGGGCGGTGGGCTCCTCGTCGGCCATGCCGCCGAAGCTCTCAGAGCTGACGCAGGTGACGCTGCCCGACGGTGCGGCGTACTCCGCGCCGTGGGCCTCGAGCGCCTCGGTCAGCCAGCTCCAGCCGACGCCGGCGAGCATCGGGTCGCTGACCAGCTCGGGGTCGATCTCGGCGCGGGCGTAGGCCACGCAGCGGAAGGTGCCGGCCCACGCGTCGTTGCCCGCCGGGTCGTGCAGCACGACGATCCGGCCGGAGCCCACGTCCTCACCGGCGACGGTGACGTCGGCGGACAGGGCGGAGGCGAACGGGGCGATCCGCTGCGGCGCGGGCATCTCCTCGACGAAGAGCTCGGCGCGGAACTTCGCAGCCCTCAGCTGGCTCACGGCGCGGCGGAACTCGGGGGGAGCCGCGGGTGGCTCGATGCGGGGTTGCTCGGGTGCCGCCATGTCGACAGGTTAGGCCGACCGCTCGGTCCCGGGGGCGAGACTCGCCGCCTGACCTGCGAAGATCGGACCATGCCCGCCGCGTCGACGAACAACCCGGAACTGCATGGCTCGGCCTTCCTGAAGACCGCTCGCGGCGAGCCGGCCGCGCACGCCCCGGTGTGGTTCATGCGCCAGGCGGGGCGGTCGCTGCCGGAGTACCTCAAGCTCCGCGAGGGCGTCACCATGCTCGACTCGTGCATGCGTCCCGAGCTCGTCGTGGAGATCACGATGCAGCCCGTCCGGAGGTACGGCGTGGACGCGGCGATCTTCTTCTCCGACATCGTGCTGCCCCTGAAGGCGGTCGGGGTCGACCTCGACATCGTGCCCGGTGTCGGACCGGTCGTGGCCCACCCGGTGGAGACCATCGCCGACGTCGAGGCGATCCCCGACCTGAGCCCGGACCACGTCCCGTTCATCACCGAGGCGGTGCAGGGTCTCGTCGGCGAGCTGGGCAGCACCCCGCTGATCGGCTTCGCCGGCGCGCCGTTCACCGTGGCGTCGTACCTCGTGGAGGGCGGGCCCTCGAAGGAGCACGCGAAGACCAAGGCGATGATGTTCGGTGCGCCCGAGGTGTGGGACGCCCTGATGCGCAAGATCTCCGGCCTGGCCGCGGCCTACCTCGAGGTGCAGGTCGAGGCCGGCGCCTCGGCCGTCCAGCTGTTCGACTCCTGGGCCGGCGCGGTCACCCGCGAGGACTACCGGACGCACGTGATGCCCTGGTCCGCGCACGTGCTCGAGCGCATCGGGGCCACCGGGGTCCCGCGGATCCACTTCGGCGTCGGCACCGGCGAGATCCTCGACCTGATGGGCGAGGCCGGGGCCGACGTGGTCGGGGTCGACTGGCGGGTCCCGCTCGAGGCCGGCATCGAGCGGGTCGGCGGCCGGGTCGTCCAGGGCAACCTCGACCCGACCCTGGTGTTCGCGCCCACCGAGGTGATGCTGCAGCGCGCGGCCGAGATCCTCGACGCGGGGAGGGCCGCGCCCGGGCACATCTTCAACCTCGGTCACGGCGTCATCCCCTCTACCGACCCCGACCAGCTGGCCCGGCTCACGCACTTCGTGCAGGAGCACTCCCAGCGCTGAGCGCGGCCAGCCGGCGGCGTACGACCAGCCACAGCGGTACGCCGAGCACGAGCAGCACCAGCGCGAAGGGGAGGACCGCCCCGACCACGGTGAGCAGCACCACGGTCGCCGCCTTCAGGGCGGCCCAGCCGCCGCCGAGCCCGGCCAGGAAGCCCCTGGCCTCCTGGGGGTCGGCCCGCAGGTGCCCGGTCCGGCTGAGGTAGACGTTGATCGTGCTCAGCGACGTCTGGTCCGCCAGGTAGGCCTGCTGCGACTTCAGGGAGTCCAGGTCGGCCTGGCGCCGGGCGAGGTCGGACTCGATCGCGATGATGTCGCTGAGCTGGGTGGCCCGGTCGAGCAGCGTCTCGATCTGGCGGATGCTGCGCTCGGCCGCCCGCACGCGGGCCCCGTTGTCGATCACCTGCGTCGTCACGTCCTCGGACTTGCGGCTCTGCTGCTCGACCTTGCCCAGACGGGAGAAGGAGGTCAGGGCCTCGTCGAACTTCGAGCTCGGGACGCGCAGCGTGAGGGTGGAGTCGACGATGCGGCCCCGGGTGTCGCTGCTGCTCTGCTCGTCGGCGACCGTCCCGCCCCAGGAGACGACCAGCCGGATCACCTCCGCCCGGGCTTTGTCGATGGAGGCCGTGCTCAAGGTGACCTGGCCGGTCGAGATGACCGCGCGGGTCATCGGGCCGGTGGCCACGGTCTGCTTGTCGACGCCCTTGGAGCCCGAGCTCGCAACGGCGCCATCGACACCGCGCGAGGTCTCGCCGAGCTCGGCGGGCGCCGCCTTGCTGCCGGCGGCGACGTCGGCCGAGCTTCCCCCGGAGCCGGCTCGGGGGTCACCCGACGAGGCCACGCGCGACCGCACGCCGGCGATGACCAGAACTGCGACCAGGAACAGGACCGGGACGGCCAGCAGGAGCCGCAGCTTCTTCTTCATGGGGCTGTGACGCGACCCAGGCCGGATCGGCTCCCTCGTCCTTGACCGGCGTGGCTGCTGTGCCACGCTGGGCAGGTGCCGGAAGAGCCCAGGAGAGTGCGCGTCGTCGTCGTCGGCGGCGGTGTCTCCGGCCTCGCGGCGGCCCACCGGATCCGTCGCGAGCTGCCGGACGCCGAGGTCGTCGTGCTCGAGGCCTCCCCGCGCATCGGCGGTAGCCTGCTGACGGCCGAGGTCGGGGGTGTGGTCGTCGACGTCGGTGCCGAGGCGATGCTCAACCGCCGGCCGGAGGCGGTCGCCCTGGCGGTGGAGGTCGGCCTGGAGCCCGACCTCGTGCACCCGGCCACGGTCTCGGCGAACCTGTGGAGCCGCGGCCGGCTGGTCCCGATGCCGCGGACGTTGATGGGCGTGCCGCTCGACCTGCGTTCCCTCGACGGGATCATCTCCGCCAAGGGCCTGGCCCGCGCCGCCCTGGACGCGGTGCTCCCCGCCACCGACCTCGGTGAGCGTGACATCAGCGTCGGGGACCTGGTCGACCAGCGTCTCGGCCGGGAGGTCGTCGACCGTCTCGTCGAGCCCCTGCTCGGCGGGGTCTACGCCGGGCACGCCCGCGAGCTCTCCGCGCGTGCCGCCGTGCCCCAGCTGGTGGCGCTCCTCGGTCACGACCGGTCGCTGAGCAGGGCCGCGGCCGCGGCCACCCCGCCACCCGACCCGGCCA
>JAOPYC010000109.1 GCA_025964795.1 Marmoricola sp. | reverse complement strand
GCGAGGTGGGCATTGCTACTACGAGCAGGGCAGTCCCTTCTTGAGCCACGCCTCGTCACGGTGACCGACGGGCCGCAGACCGGAAGTGAGCCACACCCAGGAACGGATGGGCAGCCGCATGGAGAGCCGCCCGCCGATCACCTGAACCGAGTCTGGCCAGACATCGGTCCTAAGGGAATCGTCTAGTAGCCGCGTTTCGGACACGCAGGATCTACCGGAGCGATGGGCGGAGGACCCCGTAGTTCAGACCTGAAGACGCAGATGTCAATATCTCGGGAAAGGTCCGAGGTCCCTCGGAGCAAGGGCCTCACCACCGCCGTATGCGCTACAGCCTGATCAGCGAGGCCAGAGCATCTATATGCTCGTGCGGCACCGTGGTTTCGGTATGTGGCTGGCGGGGCCATCCCCAGCCTGAGACGCGATCAACCGCGTCGAGTCTGGCTACCGGCGCAGCCAACATATTCACTTCTCCGACGTCAGCGACGTACTTACCAGCGCCCTCTTTGGAGGAGCCAGGTTGGGCGTCGCTGAGCAGTTGACCAGTTGCCACGAACTGTCCATCGGGGTTGAGCAGATAGAAGAGAACGAGATCTCCGGCCATCGCGACGCGCGGCACCGTCCATTCCCACTCACCGCGGGTATGGGCGAGATCGACGATTCGATCGCGGGCTCCGTTCGCAGGCCTTCCCACCACGACGTGCGTTGCGATGTCCCCGGCTCTTGCGCGGGCGACGGTCTCCAGCTCTTTCGTATCTGAAGGGCGATCGCCAGCAGCCGGCCGCGATAGATGAAGATAGGCGATGTCGTAGAGCTCCAGCGCATGCTCGAGGTCGCATCCGGTTAGGTCTACAACCAGCAGAGACAGTACGACGGTCTTGGTGCTGTGCGATTGCAACCGAACTGCACCACACCGCAACCGTGACGGCCGCGGAGGTGCTGCCGCTGCAGGGGTCTGCGCCCAGCCCAGCCGGGTTGATGACGCCCGAAAGCGCCGGCCTAGTACCCGGTCTACGTCTGCAACGACAGCGCACCCCTCAAGCAACTCGGCCATGACTGCATCTACCGCCGGGTGTTTCGCGACACATGCGCTGATACGCAGATTGATCGAGTCCCGGGCCGCTCCCCGGTTTCGCCAGGGACGGGGTGGGTACAGCCGCTCACGTGAGCGAAAGGCAGGAAGCCCCCAGATTGCTTCCGGTATCGCAAACCACAGAAGCTTTCGAGTGGCTGGCCGGCTTCGGTACACGCCAGATCGAGCAGGTGCTGATGGGGGTCGCTGACCGCGTCCGGGCGATTGTCCCCGACTGTGTTGCTATGAGTCTTTCGGTGCTGAGCGGGGAGGCGACGTTCACCCTGATGGCCGATCGTCGTGGCGCGGCTCTGCTGGATGCGATGCAGTATCTGGATGGCGGGCCGTGTATCGACGCGGTGCTCGAAGACGCGATCGAGTCGAGGAGTGACTTGCCCACCGACGAAGGGCGGTGGCAGATGTTTGCCAAGGCCGAGGCCTACCTCGGGATCTCCAGCAGCCTTTCCCTGCCCATGCGTGAGAATGGCCGAGTCGTTGGAGGCGTCAATCTCTACGGTTCAACGAGCGACGCCTTTGATGGCCATCACGACGAGTTGGCCGCCGCTTGTGGGGCTCTGGCAGGTGAGGCCGTCACGAATGCCGACCTGGGCTTCACCAGTAGGGTCCGGGCGGCAACCACCCCTGACAGGTTGTATGACCAGGGGAACCTGGACATCGCAGCAGGGATGGTCGCCGCGCACCACGAAGTTTCGATGGATCAGGCGCTGAGCCGGATCCACAGCGCTTCGCGACGCGCTGGCGTGACTGACGGCGAGTTCGCGAGGTTCATCCTGGACTCCCACGGGGACGACTTGAGCCCGCAATCCGACCCGCCCGGCAGCACCTAGGGCGCAGCTCAGGCTTCGAGTCGCTAGCTAGTGCGAGATCGCCACAGAACCGGCGTCTCCTAGACGCAGGCCTGACGGGTGCCCCCCGCATCGCGGCCCAGTTGCGCCACACCTCGGAGAGGTCCCCACCTACGGAACGCGGACGATCCTGAGCAGGGTCCGGGCCCTGGGCCGCCGATACCGCGCTGACTGTTTGACTGGCACGCCCGGTCGCGTGACCGTTGCCGACCCAAGCGTCACCGCGTCCGTGGGTGCCCTGACACATCAAGCTCAGCGAGAGGGTCTCGTGCCGGCCGTCGCCGCCTTGGCGCTGGCCTCGGAAACCATGCGCTCAGCGATGTCGCGGATTTGACGTTGGTTCGGGAGGAGGTGCGCACTAGCAAACCGAACGCCCCGTCCGGGTCCAAGGTGTACTGGTGCATCAGCATGTCCATCGCCTGGCCGATCACCGAACGACTCTGCAACGCGTCGTTGGTGCTGTCGAGCTGTTTGGCGTTTCCCAATGCCATGGCAGCATGGGCCGCGAAGAGCACGGCCGTGTGCGCGACCTCGGGATGGACTGCGCACTGATCGTGGAGTAGATGTTCAGCCCACCCAACGTGCCTTCCTCATCGAGATACAGCTTGACCGCGAGCTGGGACTGCAGACCGAGCTGCACGGCGCAAGGGACGTAGCGCGGCCAACGCCGGTCGTGCCGGATCTCGGGAGCGCTCACAAGGTCAGCGTCCCGAAACGTATCGACACCAGGCCCTTCACCGAGCTCGTACTGAAGACGGTCCAGCTCCAGACGAGCTTGCCGGTGGCCGCTCGGGTATGCACCTTCCCGTCCTTGTCCATCATCGAGATTCCCACGGCGTCGAATCCCGGCAACGCCAGCCGAGCCGTCTTTGCGATGGTGTCCGAGGTCTCCTCGAGAGACAGCGGAGCGTTGATGGCGCGAGCCGCTCGAGCCATGGCTTCTCCGAGGTCGTGATTCACGCAAGTCCTCAACTCTGTGCGGAGAAGGTGCACAGGGATGCGTTCGCGGACGAAACGCTGTGGACCACGGTGACCAGAGTCTGATCAACCGAATCAGAGCCACCAGTCACATCGTAAGCCGTCGCGTGCGGTCAACCTGAGCCTGATAGAAAGTCTTGTATGGCCGAGAAGATCCGCGTCTACCTGCTCGACGACCACGACGTCGTACGCGAGGGCCTAAGGTTCCTGCTCGAGCGCACCGACGACATCGAGGTGGTCGGTGAGTCGGCGACGGCCGCCGAGGCGACGGTCCGGATCCCGGCGCTGCGCCCGCACGTCGCCGTCCTCGACGCCCGGCTGCCCGACGGCTCGGGCATCGAGGTGTGCCGCGCGATCCGGGCCGTGGACCCCTCGATCAAGGCGCTCATCCTGACGTCGTACGACGACGACGAGGCGCTCTTCGCCGCGATCATGGCTGGTGCCTCGGGCTACGTGCTCAAGGAGATCCGCAGCAGCGACCTGGTCAGCGCGATCCGCACCGTGGCGGCCGGCCAGTCGCTGATCGATCCGGCCCTGACCGCCCGCGTGCTGGATCGTGTGCGCAACGGCCCGGCCACCGCACCGGAACTGGCCGACCTCAGCGGGCAGGAGCTCAAGCTGCTCGGGCTGATCGCCGAGGGGCTGACCAACCGGCAGATCGGCGAGCAGATGTTCCTGGCCGAGAAGACCGTGAAGAACTACGTGTCCAACATCTTGGCCAAGCTGGGCCTGGAGCGGCGCACCCAGGCCGCAGTGCTGGCCTCCAGGCTGCTGTCCCCGCCGCCGCACCACTGACGTCGGTCTTGGGACCTTCGACCTTTCCGGTCGGGGACATCTCCTCTGATTCGTGACCCGCGACCGCGGGACTCTGGAGTCAGAAGAAGTTTCCTACTTGCGAAAGGTCGCGGTCATGTCTGTCGCCCAGCACACGAGCTCAACCCCGGTTGGGGGCCAGGGCGACCTGAGCGCCCTCATCGCTACCGACGGTTCGACGAACCACGTCAACACGGTCACCGGCCGCGTCCTGGCCCTGGTCAGGATCGCCTTCGGGTTCACGTTCCTCTGGGCCTTCTTCGACAAGCTGCTCGCCTTGGGCTTCTCCACCGGCAGGGCCGAGAACGGCACTGTCGACCGCTTCGGTGACGCGGCATGGATCCACAATGGCAACCCGACCGAGGGCTTCTTGAAGTTCGGCGCCAAGGGTCCGTTCGAGGGGTTCTATCACGCGATCGCCGGCCAGACCTGGGTGAACGTGCTGTTCATGTTGGCCCTGCTCGGCATCGGTACCGCCCTCTTGCTCGGGGTCGCGATGCGCTTCGCCGGCCTCGCCGGTGGTGTGCTCTACCTGATGATGTGGACCGTGGCGATGCCCCCGGAGACCAACCCGCTGATCGATGACCACATCCTCGGTGGGCTCACCATCGTGGCGCTGGCTCTGCTCGCCGCCGGCGACACCTGGGGACTCGGGCACCGCTGGGCCAAGATTCCGGTGGTCGCGAAGAACCCCGCCCTCCGCTGACGAGCTGAGTAGGCCAGCGGGCCGGTCACCCCGAATGGGTGCCCGGCCCTCTGGTGCGTCCCGACGACGTGATCGTGATCAACGGGACCTGCCACACCAGCGTCGTGCCTCGCGACTCGTTGCGAGTGACCTCCAGGAAACCACCAAGCTCTGCCGCGCGTCGTCGTGCGTTTCGCAGACCGCTCTCCGCACGGTCCTCGGAGAGCCCGATGCCGTCGTCGACCACCGTGAGCCGCAGCTGCTGTTCGCTGACGTGGACCTCGACCTGGGCTCCGTCGGCGAGCGCGTGCCGGGCGACGTTGGACATGGCCTCCCGCAGCACTGGCAAGAGCTGGTCACGCACCGAGGTGGGCACCGCGCTGTCGACGGGCCCACTGGTGAGGACGACCGGCGCGAACCCCAGGACGGGGACGTACTCGCGGACGAGGCTGCGGATCTCGGCCCTCAGCGAGTCGGTCTGCCGAGGCTGCAGCTCGAAGATGGTGCCGCGGATCGCCTTGATGGTCAGGTCGAGGTCGTCGACCGCCCGCTCCAGACGGCTGCCGATCGCCGGGTCGCTCTCCAAGGAGGCAACTCCCTGGAGTTGAAGCCCGGTGGCGAAAAGACGCTGGATCACCACATCGTGCAGGTCGCGTGCGATCCGCTCACGGTCCGAGATGACGGCGAGCTCGCCCCGGTCGACGACCGCCTGGGCGCGATCCAGCGCCAACCCGGCCTGGTCCGCGAACGACGCGAGCAGCTCGCGCTCCTCGATGCCCGGAGGCGCCGACAGCGGGTCGAACAGCGCGATGAGCGCTCCAGCGCGGGCCAGGTGAGCCCGCACCGGAATGACCAGCACGCCCAGGCCGTCGGCGAGCAGCTGCACCGGGTCGGTCCCGGTCGCGTCGTACTCCCCGGCGATGCGGATCAGCGCGGCATCGACCAGGTCCTCGTCGGCGGGGTCGCAGGAGACCGACAGCACGGTGGCCGGCGTCATGGCGTCCTCCTCGCTGAGCAGCGCGGTCGCGCGTACGCCGGAGACCGAGCGCGCCATCCGGGTGATGGCCTGCCGCGCCTCCTCCAGCTCGATGGGGGGTTGCAGCTGCTCGGTCAGCTCTGCGGACGCCTCCAGCCAGCGCCGACGCAGCTCACTGAGCCCGTAGGCGCGGGCGTTCTCGACGACGAAGCCGGCCGCACGGGCCAGGGCCTCGACGAGCTGCTCGTCCTGCGCCGTGAACTGCTCACCATCCCGCTTCTCGGTCAGGTAGAGGTTGCCGAACACGGTGCCGCGGATGCGCACCGGTACCCCGAGGAAAGTGTCCATCGGTGGGTGGTGGGGCGGGAAGCCCACCGACGCGGGATGGGCCGCCAGCTCGGGCATCCGGATCGCGTGCGGCTCGTTGATCAGCAGCCCCAGGATGCCGCGACCGCGCGGCAGGTCGCCGATGGCCCGGCGCTGCTCCTCGGTGAGCCCGGTGGTGACGAACTCGACGAGCATCCCGTCGGACCCGATCACCCCCAGCGCGGCGTACTTCGCTCCGGTCAGCTGGGTGGCGGCCTCGACGAGCCTGGTCAGCACGCTGCGCAGGTCGAGGTCGGAGGAGATCGCGGTGACCGCCTCGAGCAGGGCCTTCGCCGCGCCTCCGAGGGCTCGGCTCTCCGGGTTGGGCATGGGGACAGTGTGCGCCACGAACGGCCAGTGGCTCAGACGGCGGTTTAACCGGGCACGTCGAGCAGCGGGTCCCAATGGGTTCCCAGCTGCCGCCCGCTCATCTCGGTCCAGCGCAGCCGCAGGTACAGCGACCGCCCGCCGCTAGCCCAGGGCTGCGGTTCGGCGACCTCCCGGATGTGCTCGAGGTCGCGGCGATCTGTGACAGCCTCGACCCGGCCGCGGGCCAGCACGCTCCAGCCACGCTCCAGGGTGCGGTCGAACGCGTCGATCTCGAAGGCGACGGTGGTGTCGCGGCCGTAGGTCCCCAGCAGGCTGTATGGCGAGGTCCGCATGATGACGGCGTCATCGACCACGCTGTAGTTGACCGGCACGATGTGTGGGCCGGTCGGCGTCAAGAGAGCGACGCGACCGGTGACGCCCAAGCGCAACAACGCCTGACACTGACCGGTGTCGAGGTCTCGTGTCTCCGCCATGCACACCTCCCGATAGATCGATCCTTCTCTCTTGAGTCTCCCTCCCCCGGCGCCAGCGGATCAGGGCCTTTGGTCCCAAGCCGGAGGACCGTTGCGCCTGACCTCGTACACCGCCGGAGCACGCTGGAGGCAAGGCAGCCGGCAGGCGGCCGCGTCGTGGAGGAGTAGGAAGCAGCACCACGGGTGACCGACAGACCGAGCCTGCTCCGCCCTCGCCCACTGGCATGCGACTACGCATCAGCGTGACCGCCCGGTCCTCGAAGCCTGCACCCGGCGCGAAGCCATCCAGCTGGTCCTATCGGTCATCCAGGCCTTGCAAATGACGCCGGCCGAGGTGCGGTTCGGCCGTAGACAACCGTGCCATCCAGACACCTCTGGACCGGTTGTCCGGCAGGTCGGAAGTCCTCTCCTGGACGACCTTCGGCTCTGTCAAGAACGCCAGGAAGTTGCCAGCCTGTCGTTGTGTGCAGTCGTGGGATATCCGCTCGCTCGAATCGGGCACCAGCGACGCCAACACATCGAAAGGGATGTGCCATGGAGGCAGAAGGTGCGGTGTTCTGGCGGCGAGCGAGACCTCGACTTTGCACGCTCGATCGCTCGTTGCTGAGCTGCTCCTCAGGGTCCCCGGCCGAACTTGTGGACCACAGCTCATGACCTCCCTCGTCCGATGGGTCGTGGTCACCTTGTTGGTGGGCCACGGACTCGTTCATCTCCTGGGAGCCCTCAAGGGCTTCGGCTGGACCGAGGTCCCCCAGCTCAAACAACCCATCGGTCCCGCGGGCGGCGTGATCTGGCTGCTCGCCATGGTGCTCGTCCTCGCCGCGGCAGGGCTCATTGCCGCCGGTGCGCCCACGTGGTGGTGGGTCGTCGCCGCGCTGGCCGCCGTGGTCTCCCAAGTCGCCATCATCACATCGTGGAGCGACGCGAGGGTCGGCACCGCTGCGAACGTGCTGCTGGTCCTCGCAGCCGTCCTCGGCTTCGCCTCCTTGGGACCGACCAGCTTCCCCACCCAGTACCGCGACCGCACGCACGACGCTTTGGCGGACTCCCCCACCGGTGCGGAGGATCCGCTGACCGAGCAGGACCTGGCCGGGCTCCCGGAGCCACTTGCCGACTACGTACGCCGCTCTGGCGCACTCGGCAGGCCACGCGTGGTCAGCTTCTCCGCCCACTTCCACGGGAGGATCCGCAGCGGCCCGGACCAGGCGTGGATGCCGTTCACCGGCGAGCAGCTGAACACCTTCGGGCCCCGTCCACAAAGGATCTTCCTCATGGACGCGATCCGCTCCGGGCTGCCCGTCACCGTGCTGCACTCGTTCGAGGATGCCACCGCGACCATGCGCGCGAAGGTGCTGTCGCTGTTCACCGTCGTGGACGCCTCGGGACCCGAGATGGATCGCGGCGAGACGGTCACCGTCTTCAACGATCTTGTGGTGCTTGCGCCCGCGGCAATCGTGGGCGCGCCCGTGCGGTGGACGGACATCGATGCCCGCCACGTGCGCGGCGACTTCACCAACGGTGACCAGATCGTCTCTGCAGAGCTCACCTTCGATGCCAACCACGACCTGGTCGACTTCGTCTCCGAGGACCGGCTGCGCACCTCCGCCGACGGGAAGACCTTCGCACGACAGACATGGTCGACACCGCTGACCGGTCATCGGGAGAGCTGCGGTCGCCGGGTCCTCGTCCTCGGCCAGGGCAGGTGGGAGGCGCCCGAGCCGGAGGGTGCGTTCACCTACGTCGAGCTGCACATCGACGACATCACCTACAACGTGCAGCCTGACAGCATCTCCGCGCCTCTGCCCACCCCTGCCGGAGCAGCGTCATGACTCGTTCCATGGGCTCGGGCGTTGACCTGTACTGGCTGCCCTTGGGCGCCGGTGATGCGAGCCACTGCGTGCGAAGCAGCGGCAGACTCTACGAAGCGCTGTCCGCACGGCACCAGCACCGCGAACCCTCTGACCTGTACCACTCAGCGTTGATCCTGCAGCTGGACGGTCACGCGTACGCGATCGAGATGGCGCCGGCTTGGGCCGAACACTCACCCGACAGGGGGGTGGTCGCTCAGGGGCCGGTGGGGAGGCGGTCCTGGGGCTGCAGTCGGCTCTTCCGTTACGAGATCCGCTGCTGGCGCGACGGGACCATCCCGGACCTGCCGGACGCGGTCGACAGTCCCCGACGGGTCAGCCGAGACGAAGGCTCAGCGCGCCGGGTCCTCGAGCTCGTGGGCTCGTTCCCGACCGCGACATGGGGTCGTGACGAGCAGCGGACCGGAGAGATGTGGAACTCCAACTCCCTGACCGCCTGGCTCCTCGCACGGAGTGGGCTCGACATGGCCGATGTCGGTCTGCAGCCGCCCACCAGGGGTCGTGCACCGGGATGGTCGGCCGGACTGGTCGTCGCCGGTCGCCAACGCCACCTTTCGGGACCTTTGGCACCGCGCTGAGGCCTTCGGCCTGTGTCGGTGACTACCGAGAGGCGGTCGGATGGAGGTGACACCGAGGAGGAGTCATGACCCAGCTTGCCGGCCGCCCCGAGGCCACCCCCACTCCCGCCGCGACAGCGGAGGACTCTCGGCTGAACCTGCCCCAGTCGACGGCCCTGGTGATGGGAAGCATCATCGGCGTCGGCATCTTCAGCCTTCCGTACGCGATCGCGTCCTACGGTCCGATCAGTCTGGTCGCGATGGGTCTCGCGACCGTCGGTGCAGTCTCGCTGGCGCTGCTGTTCGCCGTGTTGTCGCGACGTATCCCCGCTGCAGGAGGGCCCTATGCCTACGCCCGCGCCGGTTTCGGCAACGGGTTCGGTTTCAGCCAGGCGTGGCTCTACTGGATCACCGCTTGGGCCGGCAACGCGGCGATCGTCGTGGGGTGGGTGTACTACGTTCAGCAGTTCCTCAACAAGGGCGGCAGCACGATCGGGTCCATCGGCATTGCCCTGGTCGGACTGTGGATCCCCGCTGCGATCAATCTCAGCGGCGTGCGCAACATGGGTCTCTTCCAGCTCTGGAGCACGGTGCTCAAGTTCGTCCCGCTGGCGCTGATGGCCACCCTCGGACTCTTCTTCATCAAGGCGGGCAACTTCACGCCGTGGAACACCAGCGGCGACAGCAGCCTCGCCGCGATCGGTGGGGCCATGGCGATCTGCCTGTTCAGCTATCTCGGCGTCGAGACGGCAGCCGTGGCCGCCGGCAAGGTCCGTGACCCCGAGCGCAACGTGGCCAAGTCCACGATCTACGGCACCCTGGCCAGTGCTGCCGTCTACCTGCTCTCGCTGGTCGCCGTGTTCGGGATCCTGCCGGCCGCCGTCCTGTCCCAGGACAACCACCAGGCGTCGTATGCCGCTGCGGCCAACGAGATCGCCGGCGGCAGCTGGCTCGGCTACATCGTCGCGATTGCCGTGATCATCTCCGGTCTGGGTGCTCTCAACGGGTGGACGATGATCTGCGCGGAGATGCCGCTGGCGGCCGCGAAGGACGGTCTCTTCCCGGAGAGCTTCGGCTCGCTGTCCAGCCGTGGGGTGCCGACCTTCGGGATCATCTCCTCGACAGCACTCGCCTCGGTGGCCGTCGTGATCAGCTACCTGGGCGCCAGTGGCGCCACCGTGTTCACCACCCTTGTCCTGATGACGGGCATCACCTCCGCCATTCCCTACGCCGCCTCGGCTCTCGCCCAGCTCAAGTGGCGGGTGACGGACCAGCGGAAAGGTCACACGCCCCGCTTCGCGCTGGACGTGGGCGTCGCCGTCGTCGCCCTGCTGATGTCCCTGGCCTTCGTCTGGTACTCCCGCAACAGCGGTGAGAACTGGTACGTCGTGTGGGGGCCCTTCCTGATGGCCGGCGGGGCGGCCGTCCTCGGCGTCCCGGTCTACCTGTC
Source organism: Marmoricola sp. (assembly GCA_025964795.1). Taxonomy (GTDB): domain Bacteria; phylum Actinomycetota; class Actinomycetes; order Propionibacteriales; family Nocardioidaceae; genus Marmoricola. The sequence continues at coordinate 12,178 of JAOPYC010000109.1, read as the reverse complement.
CCAGCGCAGCTGGATGACCGAGCCCGCCCCCGTGCCCGACTACAAGTGAGGAACGCGAACACCATGAACTTCCATGTGGATTCCGAAGTGGGCCAGCTCAAGCAGGCCATCGTCCACCGGCCCGGCATCGAGCTGGCCCGGCTCACCCCCGGCAACGTCGACGAGCTGCTCTTCGACGACGTGATGTGGGCGCACCGGGCACGCGAGGAGCACGACGCCTTCGTCGGGCAGCTCGAGGCCCGCGGGGTGCTGGTCCACCACTTCGCCCAGCTGCTGGCTGAGGCGCTGGACGAGCCCGGTGCCCGACTGTTCGTGCAGGACCGGCTGACCACGGCCACCCGTTTCGGCCCGGCCCTCGACCGGCCGCTCGACGAGCTCGTCGGCTCCACGCCGGGGCGGCTCCTGGCCGACCTGCTGATCGGCGGAGTGCTCAAGTCCGATGTCAGTGAGCGCCTGACCGACCCCAGCCTGCTGATGGACTACCTACGACCAGATGACTTCCTCCTGACACCGTTGCCGAACCACCTGTTCCAGCGCGACAACTCGGCCTGGGTCTACGACGGGGTCTCGATCAACCCGATGGCCAAGCCCGCGCGCAAGCGGGAGACGATCAACTCCCGCGTCGTCTACAACTTTCACCCGATGTTCCGCGACGCCGAGTTCGGCGTGCTCTACGGCAACGACTCCCTGGCCCATGAACCCGCCACCATCGAGGGCGGCGACGTCACCGTCATCGGCAACCGAGCCGTGTTGATCGGCATGGGCGAACGGACCACACCTCAGGGGGTGGAGACCCTGGCCCGGATCCTGTTCGCTGCGGGGTCGACCGACACGGTGATCGCCGTCGAGCTCCCGCGCGAGCGGGCGTTCATGCACCTGGACACGGCGATGACGATGGTCGACCGGGACGCCTTCAGCGTGTACCCGTACCTGCCCGCGGAGCTGCGCTCCTTCACCCTGACCAGAAGGGGCGAGGGGGGAGACTTCACCCTCGCCGAGAACACCGACCTGTTCGCCGCCGTGGCCGAGGCGCTGGGAATTGACAAGGTCCGGGTGCTGCGCACCCCGATCGACAAGATGGGCGCCCAGCGCGAGCAGTGGGACGACGGCAACAACTTCCTCGCTGTCTCGCCCGGGGCCGTCCTGGGCTACGAGCGCAACACCACCACCAACCGCTACCTGAGCGACGAGGGCATCGAGATCATCCCCGTGGTGGGCTCCGAGCTCGGCCGCGGACGCGGCGGCCCCCGCTGCATGACCTGTCCCATCGAGAGAGAAGCAGTGAACTGACATGACGATCACCCCCACCACCGGCCCGAAGACCGACCTGTCGGGCCGAAGCTTCGTGAAGGAACTCGACTTCAGTCCCGAGGAATGGCTCTCGCTGCTCGATCTCGCTCAGCACCTCAAGCGCGAGCTCTACTCCGAGCCTGACCGCATCCAGCACCTGGCCGAAGCCAACGTCGCCGTCATCTTCGAGAAAGCCTCCACCCGGACCCGGTGTGCCTTCGAGGTCGCGGCCCACCACCAGGGCGCCCACGTCACCTACCTGGACCCTTCCGGCTCGCACATGGGCCACAAGGAGTCCGCCAAGGACTCCGCACGGGTGCTAGGCCGGATGTTCGACGCCATCGAGTACCGCGGCTTCTCCCAGGACACCGTCGAGACGCTGGTCCGGCACGCCGGTGTGCCGGTGTGGAACGGGCTGACCGACCAGTGGCACCCGACCCAGTCGCTGTGCGACATGCTCACGATGCGCGAGCACGCTGACAAGCCCGACCGTGAGATCTCCTTCGCCTACATCGGCGATGCCCACAACAACGTCGCGAACTCATTGCTGATCGCCGGGGCGATGATGGGGATGGACGTGCGCATGGTCGCCCCGGCGTCTTTGTCGAACCCGACTCAGGTGGTCGAAGCGGCCAGAAGGATCGCGTCGAAGACCGGCGCCAGGATCACGCTGACCGTCGACCCCGCCTCCGGGGTCGACGGCGTGGACTTCATCTACACCGATGTGTGGGTATCCATGGGTGAGCCCGAGGCGACCTGGCAGCAGCGGATCGACCTGCTCCTCCCCTACCAGGTCAACCGACAGCTGCTCGACAAGACCGGTAACCCCGACGTGCGGTTCATGCACTGCCTGCCTGCCTTCCACGACCGGCAGACCGAGGTCGGTGAACAGCTCTTCCAGAGCACCGGCCTCGACGCGCTCGAGGTCACCGACGACGTCTTCGAGTCAACGCACTCGATCGTCTTCGACCAGGCCGAGAACCGGATGCACACCATCGAGGCCGTCATGGTCGCCACCCTCGGAGTCTGAGGCCATGCGCATCGTGATCGCCTTGGGCGGAAACGCCCTGCTCCACCGCGGCGAACGTCCAGACGCCGACCCTCAGCTGGATCAAGTCGCCAGGGCCGCGGGATCCCTCGCCGACCTGGCTCGAGAGCACGAGGTCCTCATCGTGCACGGCAACGGCCCTCAGGTCGGACTCCTGGCCCTGGAGAGCGCGGCCGACCAGTCGCTCAGCCGCCCCTACCCACTGGGGGATCTCGTTGCCGAGACCCAAGGACTCATCGGCTACTGGTTGCAACAGGCGATCAGCCGCACGCTGGCCACCCCCGTGGTGACCCTGGTGAGTCAGACTGTCGTGGACGCCGAGGACCCCGCCTTCGAGAACCCCACGAAGTTCGTCGGCTCGGTCTATGACGAGCTCGAGGCCAAGACGCTCACCGCCGAACACGACTGGAGCTTTGCTCGCGACGGTGAGGCCTTCCGTCGAGTCGTGGCCTCACCGGTCCCCCTGCGACTGGTCGAGACAGACATCGCAGACCTCCTGCTGAGCAGGGGGGTCACGGTGGTCCTGGGGGGCGGTGGTGGGGTGCCGGTCATCGAAGGCAGCAACGGGCTGGAGGGGATCGAGGCCGTCGTCGACAAGGACCTCGTGGCAGCCCTGGTCGCCCAAGAGCTCCACGCCGACCTGTTCGTCGTGCTCACCGACGTGCCAGCTGTCATGGTGGACTTCGGTACGCCGCACCAGCGACCACTCACGTCCGTGACGCCCTCTGAGCTCGCCCACGACCGGTTCCCCACGGGCTCTATGGGCCCGAAGATCGAGGCCGTCAGCCAGTTCGTCACAGCCACCGGCCACCGAGCCGCCATCGGCTCCCTCGACGAGGTCGCGGCGGTCGTCTCCGGGGCGGCCGGAACCCAGATCAGCTCTGGGTCACCGCATGAGTGACAGGAGCAGGATCACTCGCGGAGTCGAGGCCACGACCCTCCCACATGCCCACTGCCGCTACTGCAACCAGGACATCGTCAAGGTGGCCGACATCGGTTGGCTCGACCCGACGCCCGGCGACACCTACGACCTGTGCCCCGGTAGCCCCTACGGCGACCACGAGCCGAGCGACGCCCGCGGCGACACCCGCAGGATCTACGGCCCGTCGCGCTGAGGTCGTCACGGTCGGTCAACCAGGCGCGCTCACGCGAGACCCAGCACGCGCGCGGACCACCTGGTCCCTCAAGGCTGCAGGGCTGGTCCGTTCGCACCGACTCACGTCACTGGCCCGGCCAGTCGCGCACTGATTGCCACGACGGTCCATGCCCATCGCTATTGCGCAGCATCCGCCAGTGGACGCCGCAGCAGCTACACGGTCTCGGGTTCAGCAGGTGGGTCGGCCCACCCGTTGCCGTCCCAGTAGCGGTGTGCGCCTGGTTGCGCAGGGTCGCGGTACCAGCCGGCGGGCCGGTCGGTCACCCTCGCTCACCTGTCCACGGTGCTGGTGCGGCGCCCCCGCCGCCGGACCCCGCCCGGCCGCCTCCGGAGGGGGGAAACCTCGGACAGCCGCGGCGCCGGCGATCGCGGAGGCGACGAAGACCACCCCTTCGCGGAAACGATGGCGACGTCATGGAGCGAGCGGTAGCCGGATGGTGACGGTCGTACCGACGCCTACTCGGCTGGTGATCGCGACGGCGCCACCCTGCAGCTCGACGAGCCGTTTGACGCTGGCCAAACCGAGGCCGGTGCCGGTGTCTTCCTGGGCAAGTCGGCCGCGCTCGAACTCTAGAAAGATCGAGCTGAGGTCGCGGTCGTCGATTCCGCGGCCTTGGTCGACGATCCTGAGAACGCCTGCACCGTGAGCGCGTTCGCAGCTGATGTTGATGTCGCTGCCCGCGAGTGAGTACTTGAACGCATTGGTCAGGAGATTCGCCAGCACGCGTTCCAGGGCTACGGGGTCAGCGAGGACCTTGAGCGAGGCGGGCGCAACCACGTGGACCCGTGAGGTCCGGTTCATCGAGGCGAGGTCGTCGACGGTGTGCCGCACCAGGGCCCCGAGGTCGACGACGTCGAGGCTGATCGGGGTCGGTCCTGAGCGGAGCCTGGCGTAGTCGACGAGCTCGGCGACCATGACCAGGAGCCGGTCGGCGTTGGAGTCGACGCGCTCGGCAAGAAAATCGTGGTCTTGGGCGTCGGCATCCTTGATCAGCTCGGTGAATCCCTTGATCGCAGCCACCGGTACTGCGAAATCATGCTCGAAGGTGTTGTAGAAGGAATCCTGGGCGACTTCGAGGCGGTGCTGGTCGGTGAGGTCCCGGACGACCTTGACATAACCGGTGAGGTTGCCTGCGTCGTCGTGAGCGGCGCTGATGATGATGTCCGCCCAGAACTGGGATCCGTCGCTGCGTACGCGCCACCCGGTTTCTTCGTGGCTGCCTACGGCACGTGCCCGGTCGAGCATCACCTGAGGTAGACCGGCGTCGCGGTCCTCGGCGGTGTAGAAAATGGAGAAGTGGCGTCCCAGAGCCTCGCGTGGGGTGTAGCCCTTGAGCCGTTCAGCGCCGGTGTTCCAGGACTCAATGATCCCATCGGGGGTGAGCGTGATGATGGCGTACTGACTCACAGCGTCCACGAGGAACCGCAGACGGTCTTGGCTTCTGCGCAGGGCCGCCTGAAGCACCTCGACGCGGTCGCCGTCCAGGTCCACCGGCACCCGAGGAGTGCGGGTGGGCGATGCGGAAAGGGGGCTGTCCCCGGTCCCGACAGTCATGGTGGCCGTTGCGTCCTCGGGGAGAGCGCCAGTGAGCTCGGCGCGGTCTGATGCGGCCGAGGTCCTGTCGTGCATGGCCTCACCCCGGTCCATGGCGGCGGCCCGCCGCGCGGAGAGACTGGCGGCGTACCGCCCTTCCGCATCGGGCTGGTGGTTGCCGAGGAACGATCGCAGACTGTCGGCCCCCTCACGATCGTCTGCCACCCGGTCACGGGCCTGGGCGCGGGCGTCACGGTCCTCGGCCGCGGACAGGATCCGGTCCAGCTGCGCCCGACGCGGCACCTGTACCCGAGGCGGCGATATGGCGGACACGCGCTCCTGGTCGGTCGTTCCGAGCTCGGTGCCGTTGGCGCGTTGCCCATGGCTGAAAAGGGCTGCGGCGGCTTCTCGGGCAGCTGTCATGGCGCCGGCGGCACGAGCCTGGGTCTCTGCCGCCACTGCGGCGGCCGCCGCGGTAGCCAGCTCGTGCTGGGCCAGCGCCGTCGCAATCACTTCACGTTCAACGACATCCTCACCGGCCGCGACCCTCTCGGCGACCTGCGCAGCGGCAGCGAAGTCCGCGCTCCTGACCGCGTCCGCTGCACGCGAGGTGTCCTGGGCAGTGGCCCGCGCGGCGGCACGAACGGTTGCCTCCAGCAGGAGCGCCAGACGTTGCACGCTGGGTACAGTGCCGGCCGCGACGGCACGAGCGAGCTCCTCCGCAGCGAGCGAGGCGGCCCGCTGCACGTGCCTCGCGGCAAGGTCAGCAACTTCCTGCACGTGTACTGCGGTGCGCTCTGCCTCCTGGGCCACCGACTGGGCGGCCGCTTGCGCCGCGAACGCGCGCGCACCCTTGGCCTTCTCAGCGGCGATAGCAGCGCGCCCCGCGGCCTCGGTGACCGCCGCAGCCGTCACCAGTACCGCCTCGGCGGCCTCAGCAGCCGCCGATTCCAACGCCAGGGCGACAGCCTCGGCGACCACTGCGGCAGCCGCCGTCCTCTGCTCCCTGCCAACTGTCTCCACCGGGTCGACGGTGTGGCCCTTCCGTGGGACAGGGACCATCACCAAGGCCCGAGTGTCGGCGTCGCTGGGTTCCGGCGGGTCGTCCCACCGCGGCGATGGTCCCCGCCAGGCCCTCACAGGACGCCTGCGTAGATGAAGGCAACCGCTGCGCGCTTCGACCAGGCCGACAGCTTCAGATGCGTTTCAGGGTGCGACGTCACGACGTCCTCCTACAGCATCGGACCTTGACTTGCGTCCTCACTGCTGCGAGAACCGCATGGGGCAACGTGGCCGAACCTGCACTTTGCAGGTTAACAGCCCCAAGCACCTCCTTGCCCTTAACGGACAACCTCGATGAGGCAGGGGACGCGAGAGGGCGTCGGGTTCGGTAGGTCCACCGGGCTAGGTGACAGGCACCGTCGTTCCCAGGTCTTTAAAGCACTCGCCAACTGGACGAGGCGGGATAGGTCAAGGATTGGTCTCTGTCCCCCGTCCGAGTGGCCGGCTGCGAGGTCCCTCACCCCGAAGCAGACCCTGGGCGTTGCGACTCGCAACACTGAAGTAGGAGACAACGTGCCGCACTTGGCGCCGGTCTCTCGGCGCCGCAATCCGCACCATCCGGCGCAAGCTTCTCGCGCAACAGCGGATTTGGCCATCAGGTAGATCTGACCGACAGACAAGTAGTTCGCTGCACGCCACCCTACGTCGATCCGGCCCAGCTCCCCCTTCTTCGAGGGTCGTCTGAGACACCCGACGAGGCAGGGTCCAACGGCCCACCCTGGCGTGGGGCTCCGCGCCCCGAGAACGATGACCACGGAGCCGCTGTCCGCGGGAGCAGTCATGAGCCAGCTGATCGGCCGCCTAGGGCCAGGCCGCCCAGACACCCGCACCGACTGACCCTGGCCCCCGCAGCCAGGCTCGAGGCCGCGCGCGCCGTGCTTCGGCGCGCGGGGCCGGGAGGGCCGACCCTGCGCGATCGCCACAGCAGGCCACGACCTGGTTCAGCTGGGTGCCGCAAGCGGAAGGACCGCTACCGGACAGATGGCGTGCTCGACGACGCTGACGGAGACCATGCCGAAGAGCATCTGGGAGACGGGGCCTGACTGGTGCGACCCGATCACGACCAGGTTCATCCGCTCTCCCAGCTTGACCATGGCGTCCTGGGGGGCGTCATTGATGATCTCGGTACGGACGCGGACGTCGGGGTACTTCTCCGCGAAGCCGGCCATCGACTCCGCGAGGCCGAGGCGTTCGGACTCCACATCGATGACCAGCGGCGGCACCACGTAGCGGTCGTAGGCGAGCGCTGGCACGTCCCGGTAGCAGTGCAGCACCGTCAGCGGCAGGTCTCTCAGTGAGGCCTGCTGGTAGGCGAAGCGCAGCACCGCGAGCGACTCCGGAGAGGAGTCCGCCCCCACCAGGACGCCGTTGCACACCGTCCCGGCGTTGCCGGGACGGTGCACAACGACAGGGCACTCCGCGTGCCGCACGAGCGCGACACCGACCGAGCCCAGCAGGAGGCTGCGTACCTTCCCGCGACCACGCGACCCGACGACGACCATGTGCGCGTCGCGGGACAGCTCGAGCAGCACTGCGCGCGGGTCATCGAGCCGGAACACCTCGTGAACCACCAACTCAGGGTCCAAGCGTCCGACCGCGGCATGCGCTTGACGGAGCAGGTCATGCCCGGCGGCCCTCAAAGCGTCGCGGGCCTCGCCAGGCGCGGCAATGGGCGCCTGGGGGTACGCCGACATGACGTCGTTGATCGCATGAACAAGAGTGAGGGAGCGTCGCTCCGCAGTGGCCAGCTCGACCGCCCACGTCAGGGCACGCTCTGATTGTTCTGATCCGTCGACACCAACGACGATGGTTCCTGCCGTGTGGTTCATGGGCCCTCCTGCGATCTCTGGCGGCGGGACTCCGCCTCACTAGCCAGCGTGCAGCGTCGGGCCCGTCACTGTCAGGGCGCAACGGTCCTCGGACTCGGGACCAAAGACCCTGAATCCAGCCCTCAGACTCGCCACGCGGAACTGCGCATGCTCCCGGTCTCCAGGTAGCGGGTGTGCCAACTGAGCGCCTCGCTGAGCAGGTGGGGTGTCTGGCGTCCCCAGGCCCCGGACACGGACCGGTCGAAGTAGTCCTGCAGCATCGGCCGGTAGTGCGGGTGGGCGCAGTTGTTGATGATGCGCTGCGCTCGCTTGCGTGGCGCCAGACCACGGAGGTCCGCCAGCCCCTGCTCGGTGATGACCACGTCAACGTCGTGTTCCGTGTGGTCGACGTGGGAGACCATCGGAACGATGCACGACAGCGCACCGTTCTTGGCGGTGGAGGGGGTGACGAACGAGGAAATGTAGGCGTTGCGTGCAAAGTCCCCGGAGCCGCCGATGCCGTTCTGGATGGCCGAGCCCATCACGTGGGTAGAGTTGACGTTGCCATAGATGTCGGCCTCGATCATGCCATTCGTCGCGATCACTCCTAGTCGCCTGATCACCTCCGGGTGGTTGGAGATCTCCTGTGAGCGCAGCAGGACGCGGCTTCGGAAATAGCCGATGTCGTTGTTGAACCGTGCCGCTCCTGTCGGGCTGAGGGAGAACGCGGTCGCGGAGGCAAACCTCAGCGCGCCTGACTCGAGCAGGTCCAACATGCCGTCCTGAAGCACCTCGGTGTAAGCCGTGAGACCGCGATACGAGGACTGACCAAGGCCGGCCAACACGGCATTGGCGATGTTCCCGACCCCCGACTGCAGCGGGAGAAGTCCCGCTGGCATTCGTCCTGACGTCACCTCGCGCTCAAGGAAGTCGATCAGATGACTCGCGATCGCCATGGAGCCCTCGTCGATGGGCTTGAAGACGGTGTGGCGGTCCGGCACCTCAGTCTCGACGATCGCAACGACCTTTTCTGGCGGACAGGTGAAGTGCGGTACGCCGATGCGGTCCTCTGGCCGAACGATCATCAGCGGCCGTCGGCCGGGCGGCAGGGCCGTGCCGTAGTAGATGTCGTGCATGCCGTCCAGCTCGAGCGGCTGCTGCGTATTGACCTCAAGGATGACCTTGTCAGCCAGATCGATCCACGTCTTGTTGTTGCCCACGGACGTGGAGGGGATCAGGTCGCCGCCCTCGGTGATCCCGGCGACCTCCACCAGAGCCACGTCGAGCTTGCCGAAGAACCCCTCCCAAGCCATCTGGGCGACGTGGGAGAGATGGACATCGAGATAGTCCATCGTTCCGGCGTTGATCTTGGCGCGGCTGATCGGGTCGGACTGGTACGGCAGACGCAGCTCGATGCCGTCCGCCTGCGCCAACGCCCCGTCGAGCTCGGGGGCGGTCGAGGCCCCCGTCCACACCCCGATGCGGAAGTCGTCCCCTCGTCCGCGACGCTCGGAGATCATGGCTGCCAGTGCCTGCGGCACGACCTTGGGATGGCCGGCACCGGTGAAGCCACTCATTCCGACGTTGTCACCCGGGCAGATGTGCGCCGCCGCTTCAGCCGCGGACACCACCTTGGCCCTCAGCCCGCGGTGCTGGATGCGGCCAGAGTGCTGTCGCGCTGCGCCAATGCTCATCGATCCAGCCTCGTCGACCGACTTCTGGCCGCGACAGGGCCAAAGGTCACCGATGCACGAGCTTCGTCACGACCATCGATGCCGGCGAACGCATCCATGCGCTGACGGAGGGGTGTCGCCGGGCACGTGGCCGGCGTGCACCGCAAGGCGCACTTCGGCGTGCCGAAAATGCAGGCGTAGTAGGTGTCGATGAACTCCCTCCTGGAGTTTGCGGTTCTAGGACTGGCCGAAGGCCGCAAACCGGTGGATCGGGCCACCCGCGTCCTACCGGCGCTTGTCGGCGCAGCACCACGCTCAGCGAGACGCCTGCTTCGACAGCCGCACGCCGGTCACGTGGCCGGAGCGGTTAACTGCTGCATCATGTCCAGGCCATTGAACTGGCCCCAGCGTTCCGCTACCCGGCCATCGGCGATGCGCAATATGTCAATGCCGTGCAACTGCACCCGGCGGTGCGTCGGAGGCACTCCAAGACCGTCTCCCTCGTGAGTCCCGGCTGCGCTCCACCGCACTGCAATCCGGTCTTCGCCCAATACGTAGTCCTCACACGTCAGAGCAAGATCGGGAAACGCGGCGTGGTACATAGCAATGTCCCGCTTGACTCCGGCGACTCCGTCCGCAATCCCCACGGGCTGATGATCAATCACGTCAGGCGCCATCACCTCTTCAACGAGGCCGTCTTCACCGCGGGCGTCCCACATCCGAACGTACTTCTGGATCAGGTCCTGCACGTCGTTGGCTCCCATCGGAACCTCCTCACCACCGTCTTGCAACAATCATGCGCCTCCTCGCTCGGTGACGGCCAAGAGCATGCAGCCAACGGAGATGCCACATAGACCAGCAGCGGGGTGAGGCAGCACGTCAGCCAGTCGCTGTCAGCGCACCCGTGCGTCCACTCGCCGAGTGCGACGAATCGGAAGCCAGAGTGGCGACTCTCCGGCAGCCGGCGAGAATAGAGGCTTCAAAGTCCCGATCGGCGGCTTCTAGACTGATCTGCTGGCTGATGTCCACGCGCGTCTCGAGGGGCCCATGGGAAATCGCGATCACAGGGCCGGATCGACTGATGTCGGCCTTGTACCCCCTCCTGATCGGCTTATCGATGGGTTCTTGTTGATCGTCACCGGCCCGATTTGGCAGGGAACGCTAGTCCTCACGGCCTCCGTTGTGCTGTTGGCGCTCTGGTATGTGCGTCTCCGCGGGCTCTGAGGCGGGCATCGGACCAAACGTCAGGACATGCCTTCGAGCTCAGGCTGTCAACGCAACGCTCAGCCCGTGCTTGTGCTGGTGTCTTGGACCCCAGCAGGAATGCGTGCGGATCCGGCGCACGTTGCACCTAGCGTCCAACCTCTCCGACCGTGCGTCACACCGCCGCCTTCGCGGCGCACGGGCCCGACGCACCTCCAAGCCACCGTCACCGAGGACGGCGAGCAGATCGGCTGGTTGCGTCCGTAGGCCGAACTACGGATTCAATGGCGCACATCACGGGCTGCCTGAGCGCCCGCACATCTGAGCTCGCCCCATGCGCAACCCGACCCGCATGGCCTCACGTATGGCTGCTGCCCACCCGTGCCACTCCCAGACGCCCCAGGTAGCCCTCCTGGAGTGCGGCACAGGCACCGCAGACCACGGCTATGACTTCCGAGGCGGCCGCTAGCCACGCATACCAAGTCCCACCCGTGTGAATGCCAAACAAGCCCGCCGTCGCGGCGATGACGAAGGCACCGAGCGTGGTCGCTCCGAAGCCCGCGAGCAGGAACAGGGGAACCCAGTGTCGCCAGCGGATCAGCAAGGCGGCGATCATCACGCCGGCGAACACATTGACGACGAACAGTGCACCGACAACCCCCTGGTCCTTGACGCCGTCGAACCACAAGTACAGATGAACGATGGCGGACACGACGGCCGCCAGTGCGCCCAGTAGTCGAAACCTCACGGGTCCCTCCGATCCGCGCTTCATGCGTAGGCCGTCACCACAGCCCATAGCTTTAACCACGGTTTACAGCTGTGATCGGTTCGACCCGAGACGCATGTCGTCTCCTCAAATGGTGGTGAGCATCGCCCGCGTTCTCGGCCGACGGCTCAGCTGACGCTCCAGGCCATGGACGAGCCGGCGAAGGGAGGACCGCCTCTGCGGCTTTCCGCCGCCTAGAGGCAAGCCCGGGGTACCGATGAGCGAAGGTCTATTCGCCCCTACTGGTGACGTGATCAGACCGAGCCCATCGCTCGTCTCCGTCCCGGATTCGACGCGCGAAGAGCCCCGACCGCGCATGCGGTCGGGGCTCTTCCGGTGAAGTCAGGAGACGCGGACGTTCTCGGCCTGAGGACCCTTGGGGCCAGCGGTGACGTCGAACTCGACCTTCTGGTTCTCGTCGAGCGACTTGTAACCGCCGGACTGGATGGCGGAGTAGTGAACGAAAACGTCCTCACCGCCGCCGTCCTGCGCAATGAAACCGAAGCCCTTCTCGGCGTTGAACCACTTGACGGTTCCCTGAGCCATGTTCTTATCCCTTGTTCGTGCCGAGGGCAATGTGCCCTCAAGCCGCTGAAGACATCCACCTGTGCTGATGTCCAGCGAACCGAAGACCAGGA
>JAOPYC010000077.1 GCA_025964795.1 Marmoricola sp. | reverse complement strand
TGACCAGCTCGAACTTGGGCGCGAGAATCGCCCGGTGGGCCCGCATCAGCTCGCGCACCCCGTCGGCGCTCTTCAGCAACCGCACGTGCCGGAGGTGGTTGACCTTGTCCGGGCCGATCGTCCGCTTCCCCAGGTGCTTGAGGTACCAGGCCACGTTGGCCGGTGAGGAGGCGAAGAACGAGACGCCCGCACCGGCGAAGGTGATCTTGGAGGTGGAGGCGAACAGGATCGGCCGGTGCGGGTGTCCCGCGGCCGTGGCCAGGGACAGGATGTCCGCGCTCTTGGCCTCGTCCTCGGTCAGGTGGTGGAACGCGTAGGCGTTGTCCCAAAAGATCTTGAAGTCCGGCGCCGCCGTCTCCACCGAGGCGAGCCGCTCGGCGATCTCCTGGGAGACGATCGACCCGCTCGGGTTGGCGTACGTCGGCACGATCCAGATGCCCTTGATGCTGGGGTCCTTGCCGGCCAGCTCGGCCACGGCGGCGACGTCCGGGCCGTCGTCGTGCATCGGGACGGGCACCATCTCGATGCCGAACCAGTCGAGCAGCACGAAGTGCCGGTCGTAGCCGGGCACCGGGCAGATGAACTTGACGGTCTCCTCCGCGCCCCAGGGTCGGGGGCTGTCCACACCGCCCTTGAGCCACAGGTCGACGAGCACCTCGCGCATCATCACCAGGCTGGAGCTGCCACCGGCCACGACCTGCTCCGGCTCGACCCAGAGGAGCTCGGCGAACATCTCGCGCAGCTCACGGATGCCCTCGAGGCCGCCGTAGTTGCGGGTGTCCACCCCCGTGGCGTCCTTGACCCCGCGGGGGAGGGTGAGCAGCTCGTCGGAGAGGTCGAGCTGGGCCGACGAGGGCTTGCCCCGGGTCAGGTCGAGCTTGAGGTCGCGGGCCCGCAAGGTCTCGTAGGCCGCACGCTGCTGCGCCAGGAAGGCCTCGACCTCGTCGGGGGAGCGGTCGGCCAGGGGCAGGGTGTGCTGGGGGTGCTGGTTCTCGGGCTGGGTCACAGGCTGGGTCACGGGTCCATGCTCGCAGAGGACGGCACGTGACCGGGAGTGTCCCCCGGCTCGCCGGAGGGAGCCGGTTCGACTTTGCGAGGACGACCCCCGTAAACTCATCATCTGGTGTTTCCGGCCATTGTCTTGCCATGCCCGGAATGCGCCTTAGGGCACTAGCTCAACTGGCAGAGCATCGGTCTCCAAAACCGAAGGTTGGGGGTTCAAGTCCCTCGTGCCCTGCGAGACGTCAGCGAGTAGTGCACAGGCAGAGCAGGCAACGGAAGAAGGAAGCACGTGTCGGAGAGGTCACCGGTCCGCTCGGAGAAGAACCGCGAGCGCACCAGCCCGGTCACGTTCTACCGGCAGGTCGTCGCCGAGCTGCGCAAGGTGGTGTGGCCGACCCAGCAGCAGCTGGTCACCTACCTGATCGTGGTGCTCGTCTTCGTGCTCGTGATGATCGCGTACGTGTCGCTGCTGGACGTGGCGTTCGGCAAGGCCGTGTTCGCGGTCTTCGGCGGCAAGTAGCCCCACGGGAGCGCCCGACCTCGGGCCGCCGGGTAGTTTTCAAGCTTGATGATGTTACGGAGTAATCGTGTCTGAGCAGTACGACGAGAAGCCGACCGACGTGTCGGTCGACCCCCTGGACGGGGAGCCCGAGGAGGTCCTCACCGACCCCGAGACCGGCGAGACCGTGTCAGTGCAGGCGCCGACGGAGCTGAGCGACGACGTGGACCTGGCCCCGGACGAGTCCGAGGAGCCCGTCGACATCGACGCCCCTGCAGTGGACCCGCTCGAGGAGTTCCGCCAGTCGCTGCGCGAGAAGGAGGGCGACTGGTACGTCGTCCACACCTACTCCGGCATGGAGAACCGGGTGAAGGCCAACCTGGAGAACCGGATCACCTCGCTCAACATGGAGATCTACATCCACGAGGTCGTCGTCCCCACCGAGGAGGTCGCGGAGATCAAGAACGGTCAGCGCAAGCTGGTCCGCCGTACCGTCCTCCCCGGCTACGTGCTGGTCCGGATGGACCTGACCGACGAGTCCTGGTCCGCCGTACGCCACACGCCGTCGGTGACCGGCTTCGTGGGCCACAGTCACCAGCCGGTGCCGCTGAGCCTCGAGGAGGTCGAGAACATGCTCGGCCCAGCCGTCCAGGCGGAGGCCGACGCCGAGGCTGCCGCGGCCGCGGCCGAGTCCGGCGCACCCGCCCCGGCCAAGACCGCCAGCCGTACCCAGGTCGCGGTCGCCGACTTCGACGTGTCCGACTCGGTCATGGTCGTCGACGGCCCGTTCGCCACCCTCCACGCGACGATCACCGAGATCAACGCGGAGAGCCAGAGGGTCAAGGCCCTCGTCGAGATCTTCGGCCGGGAGACCCCGGTCGAGCTGAGCTTCACCCAGATCCAGAAGGTCTGAACCTCAGCAGCACCACCGCAACACCAGTGGCAGAGGGCGTAGGGCCCTCGTCCTGACCACGAGAAGAGAAAGAAGAACGCAATGCCTCCCAAGAAGAAGATTGCTGCCCTGGTCAAGGTGCAGCTGCAGGCCGGTGCGGCCACCCCCGCCCCGCCCGTCGGTACGGCCCTCGGCCCGCACGGCGTCAACATCATGGACTTCTGCAAGGCCTACAACGCCCAGACCGAAGCCATGCGCGGCAACGTCATCCCCGTCGAGATCACCATCTACGAGGACCGGTCGTTCACCTTCATCACCAAGACCCCGCCGGCCGCCGAGCTGATCAAGAAGGCCGCGGGCGTCCAGAAGGGCTCCGGCGTGCCCCAGAAGGACAAGGTCGGCAAGCTGTCCAAGGACCAGATCCGCGAGATCGCCACCACGAAGCTCCCGGACCTGAACGCCAACGACATCGACGCCGCGATGAAGATCGTCGAGGGGACCGCCCGCTCCATGGGCATCACCACCGACTGACCACCGCACCACCGCACCACCCGCACCGACAAGCAAGAGTGGCAGGGCCGCGCTGGCCCACCTAGACCACAACTGGAAAGCAAAGGAACCAGCCATGCAGCGCAGCAAGACCTACCGCGAGGTCGCGGAGTCGTTCGACCAGGACGACATCTACGCCCCGCTCGCCGCCATCAAGATCGCCAAGGGCGGCGCCAAGAAGAAGTTCGACGAGACCGTCGACATCGCCATGCGCCTGGGCGTCGACCCGCGCAAGGCCGACCAGATGGTCCGCGGCACCGTCAACCTGCCCCACGGCACCGGCAAGACCGCCAAGGTCCTCGTCTTCGCCAACGGTGACAAGGCCGACGCCGCCCGCGAGGCCGGTGCCGACGTCGTCGGTGGCGACGAGCTCATCGAGAAGGTCAACGGCGGGTGGCTCGACTTCGACGCCGTCGTCGCGACCCCCGACATGATGGGCAAGGTCGGCCGCCTCGGCCGCGTTCTGGGCCCCCGTGGCCTGATGCCCAACCCGAAGACCGGCACCGTGACGGCCGACGTGGCCAAGGCCGTGTCCGACATCAAGGGCGGCAAGATCGAGTTCCGCGTCGACCGCCACGCCAACCTGCACTTCATCATCGGCAAGGCCTCGTTCGACGAGGTCCAGCTGGCCGAGAACTACGCCGCCGCCCTCGAGGAGGTGCTGCGGCTCAAGCCGGCCAGCTCCAAGGGCCGCTACCTCCGCAAGATCGTCGTCTCGACGACCATGGGTCCCGGCATCCAGGTCGACCCCAACCGCGTGAAGAACGTCGCGGGCCAGGACGACGCCTGACCCACGCCGTACGCCGACGGCTCACGAACGGCCGGTGTCCCCCCGGGGATGCCGGCCGTTCGGCCTTCCGGGAAGACCTGCACCCGACCCGACCGATTTGGTGCACCGGTCGCCGAGCCCGTAGCATCGACCCTCGAAGCCAAAGACCGCCGGCCGGTCACCCACCTTGCTCCACCGGGTGATCCGAAGGTTCGCGAACAGCGGACGACCTGCGTAGGTGACACCGAGTGGGACGGCCCAGCCGTCAGACGCCCTGTGCACCTGCACCAGGGCGTTTTTGCTTGGTCGTTGGTCCCCCGGCTTCGTCGGCGTCGCGCACCCTGTGCGTCGCCCGCGCACGATGTGTGCACCAGCTGGAAGGAGACCCATGGCGCGGCCAGAGAAGACCGCAGCCGTCGCGGAGATCGTCGACTCGTTCAACGACTCCACCGGCGCTGTGCTGACCGAGTACCGCGGCCTCACCGTGAAGCAGCTGCAGGAACTGCGGCGAGTTCTCGGCGAGAACGCCCATTACGCCGTGGTCAAGAACACGCTGACCAAGATCGCTGCCAAGCAGGCGGGTGTCGACGGAGTCGACGACCTCCTCAACGGCCCGACCGCCATCGCCTTCATCAACGGCGACCTGGTCGAAGCGGCCAAGGGTCTGCGTGACTTTGCCAAGGCCAACCCCGCCCTTGTCGTCAAGGGTGGATACGTCGACGGTGCCCCGATGGCGGCTGCCGAGATCGCCAAGCTGGCCGATCTCGAGTCCCGCGAGGTTCTCCTGGGCAAGCTGGCGGGCGCCATGCTCGCCTCGCTGAGCCAGGCCGTCTACCTGTTCAACGCCCCCCTCGCGCAGGTCGCCCGGCTCGCCGGCGCCCTGCAGGAGAAGGCCGAGCAGGACCCCTCCATCCTCCAGGGCGGTGCCGGCGAGCCGGTCGCCCCGGTCGAGGACTCCGCAGCACCCGAGGCTCCGGTCGAGGACGCTGCACCCGAGGACGCACCCGCGGCCGAGGACACCCCCGAGGACGCACCCGCGGCCGAGGCGAGCACCGAGGCCCCCGAGGCCTGACCACCTGCCGTGGCACCACGCCACGGCACCACTGAAAGGAACGCCACCATGGCGAAGCTCAGCACCGACGAGCTGCTCGAGTCCTTCAAGGAGATGACCCTCCTGGAGCTCAGCGAGTTCGTGAAGCAGTTCGAGGAGACCTTCGGCGTCACCGCAGCGGCCCCGGTCGCCGTGGCCGCCCCCGGCGCCGGCGCCGGCGCCGCTGCCGAGGAAGTTGTCGAGCAGGACGAGTTCGACGTCATCCTCGAGGCTGCCGGCGAGAAGAAGATCAACGTCATCAAGGAGGTCCGTGCCCTCACGAGCCTCGGCCTCAAGGAGGCCAAGGACCTCGTCGAGGCCGCTCCCAAGGCCGTCCTCGAGAAGGTCACCAAGGAAGCCGCGCAGAAGGCCAAGGAGTCCCTCGAGGGCGCCGGCGCTTCTGTCACCCTCAAGTGACGTTGCTTCCCGCAACCGTTCTCTGAACCACCCCCGACCCGCGTCGTACGACGCGGGTCGCGGCACCACGGCCGTCTCGGACCCACTGGGTCCGGGACGGCCGTTCTGCATACCTGATCAGGTGTACGGTCGTGCACCGGATCGCCGGGAACGATCGGGTCTATTTCGTGAGACTCCTCGCGAAGTGGGTGACGAGCGCCACTGGTAGCGCGTAACTTGTCCCAGGGCTACTCGTTGGTACGCACAGGTGGGGAGACCTGTGCGGTTGTGTTTTGCCGAGCACCAGATCGATGTGTCAGGAACTTAGGGAGGCCCTCATGGGTGTGGAGATCGAGATCAAGGACCTGACCAAGAGCTTTGGCAAGCAGCTGATCTGGGGCGACGTCACCCTCACCATCCCGGCCGGCGAGATCTGCGTCATGCTCGGCCCTTCCGGCACCGGCAAGTCCGTCCTCCTCAAGACGATCATCGGCCTGCTCAAGCCCGACCGCGGCAGCGTCGTGATCAACGGCGTCGACATCGCGTCGTGCCCGGAGAAGGAGCTCTACGAGATCCGCAAGCTGTTCGGGGTGCTGTTCCAGGACGGCGCCATGTTCGGCTCGATGAACCTCTACGACAACATCGCCTTCCCGCTGCGCGAGCACACCAAGAAGTCCGAGTCCGAGATCCGCGAGATCGTGATGGAGAAGCTCGACCTCACCGGTCTGATCGGCACCGAGGACAAGCTCCCGGGCGAGATCTCCGGCGGCATGCGCAAGCGCGCCGGCCTGGCCCGCGCCCTCGTCCTGGACCCCGAGATCGTGCTCTTCGACGAGCCCGACTCCGGCCTGGACCCCGTGCGCACCTCGTTCCTTAACCAGTTGATCGTCGACCTGAACGCCCAGATCGACGCCACCTTCCTGATCGTCACCCACGACATCAACACCGCCCGCACGGTGCCCGACAACATCGGCCTGCTCTACCACAAGCACCTGGCGATGTTCGGTCCCCGCGAGATGCTGCTCTCCTCCGAGGAGCCGGTGGTGCGCCAGTTCCTGAACGCTCAGGTCGTGGGTCCGATCGGCATGTCGGAGGAGAAGGACGCCGACGAGCTCGAGGCCGAGAAGGACATGGACCTGCCGCCGCTGCCGCC
>JAOPYC010000072.1 GCA_025964795.1 Marmoricola sp. | reverse complement strand
TCGAGTCCATGAGCCGGGTCGCCATGGGAAGTGACGGTGGCGCCTGGGCCTCGGACCCCGCGACCGCGTTCGCGACCGCCTTCGTCCCGCAGGGCATCGGCGCCGACCTGATCGCCACGATCGAGGGCTTCACCCGCGAGGACGTCGACACCTTCGCGGTCGAGTCCAACCACCGCGCCGCGAAGGCGTGGGCCGACGGGCGCTTCGCGGGCCAGATCGTCCCGGTCAAGGACAACACCGGTCTGACCGTCCTCGACCACGACGAGTTCATCAAGCCGGAGTCGACGGTCGAGGGCCTCTCCAAGCTCAAGCCGTCCTTCGCCGGGATCGGCGACCAGGCGGGCTTCGACTCGGTCGCACTGGAGAAGTACCACTGGATCGAGCGGATCGACCACGTCCACCACGCCGGCAACAGCTCCGGCATCGTCGACGGCTCGGCCCTGATGGTGATCGGCAACGAGCAGGTGGGCAAGGACCTCGACCTCACCCCGCGCGCCCGCATCATCGCCACCGCGGTCTCCGGCGCGGACCCGACCATCATGCTCACCGGTCCGGCCCCCGCGAGCCGCAAGGCCCTCGCCAAGGCGGGCCTCGAGGTCAAGGACATCGACCTGTTCGAGATCAACGAGGCCTTCGCGGCCGTGGCGATGCGCTTCATGAAGGACATGGGCATCGACTCGGAGATCACCAACGTCAACGGCGGGGCGATCGCGATGGGCCACCCGCTGGGTGCCACCGGCGCGATGATCCTCGGCACGCTGATCGACGAGCTCGAGCGTCGTGAGCTCAAGCGGGGCCTCGCCACGCTGTGCGTCGGCGGCGGCATGGGCATCGCCACCATCGTCGAACTCGTCTGAGACACCCTTGTCGCTGGTCGAGGAGGGCGCCTCGGCGCCCGTCTCGAAACCCCTGAGCCTTGAAGGAAGAACATGACTGACTCTGCTGTGAAGTACGACAAGGGTGACGACGGCATCGTCGTACTCACCCTGGACGACCCCAACTCGAGCGCGAACACCATGAACGAGCTCTACCAGGAGTCCATGGGCAACGCGATCGACCAGCTGTACGCCGAGAAGGACGACGTCACCGGCGTGGTCATCACCTCGGCCAAGAAGACCTTCTTCGCCGGCGGCAACCTGAAGAGCATGCTGCAGGCGACGCCCGCGGACGCCCAGGCGATCTTCGAGATGGGCGAGGGCATCAAGGCCGACCTGCGCCGCCTCGAGACGTTCGGCAAGCCGGTCGTGGCAGCCATCAACGGTGCCGCCCTCGGTGGTGGCCTCGAGATCGCGCTGGCCACGCACCACCGCATCGTGGTCGACGACAACAAGATCGACCTCGGCCTCCCCGAGGTCACCCTCGGCCTGCTGCCCGGTGGTGGCGGCGTCACCCGCACCGTCCGGATGCTCGGCATCCAGTCCGCGCTGATGGACGTCCTGCTCCAGGGCCCGCGCTTCAAGCCGGCCGCCGCCAAGGAGAAGGGCCTCGTCGACGAGCTGGTCGCCACCCGTGAGGACCTGGTGCCCGCCGCCAAGGCTTGGATCCAGGCGAACGCCGACAACGCCAGCAACCCGTGGGACCGCGAGGGCTACCGGATCCCCGGCGGCACCCCGTCCAGCCCCAAGCTCGCCGCGTTCCTGCCGGCCTTCCCGGCCATGCTGCGCAAGCAGACCAAGGGCGCTGTCTACCCGGCCACCCGCGCGATCATGGCCGCGGCCATCGAGGGCGCGCAGGTCGACTTCGAGACCGCGAGCCGCATCGAGTCGCGCTACCTCGCCGAGCTGATCACCGGGTCCAACAGCAAGAACATGATCCAGGCGTTCTTCTTCGACCTGTCCGCGATCAACGGTGGGTCCCTGCGTCCCGAGGGCGTCCCCAAGTTCACGGCGACCAAGGTCGGCGTACTCGGTGCCGGGATGATGGGCGCCGGCATCGCCTACTCCTGTGCCCGCGCGGGCATGGAGGTCGTGCTCAAGGACGTGGCCCAGGAGTCGGCCGACAAGGGCAAGGCCTACAGCGAGAACATCCTCACCAAGGCCGTCCAGCGCGGCAAGATGGACGAGGCGAAGAAGGCCGAGATCCTCGACCGGATCACCGCGACCACCGAGGCCAACGACTTCAAGGGCGTCGATATCGTCATCGAGGCCGTCTTCGAGGACCCCTCGCTCAAGGCGCAGGTGTTCGCCGAGATCCAGGACATCGTCAACCCCGACGCCCTGCTCTGCTCGAACACCTCGACGCTGCCGATCACCGAGCTCGCCGAGGGGGTCAGCCGCCCCGACGACTTCATCGGGCTGCACTTCTTCTCGCCCGTCGACAAGATGCCGCTGGTCGAGATCATCCGCGGCGCCAAGACCACCGACGTGGCGGTCGCCCAGGCGCTCGACGTCGTGCAGCAGATCCGCAAGACCCCGATCGTCGTCAACGACAGCCGCGGCTTCTACACCTCCCGCGTGATCGGGACCTTCGTCAACGAGGGTCTCGCGATGCTCGGCGAGGGCGCGCACCCGCTGTCGCTGGAGCGGGCCGCGACCCAGGACGGCTACCCCGTCGGCACCCTGCAGCTCACCGACGAGCTCAACATGGAGCTGATGCTCAAGATCAACAAGGCGGGTGCCGAGGCCGCCGAGCGCGACGGCACGCCGTACCCCGAGCACCCGGGCATCACCGTGGTCAAGAAGATGGTCGAGCTCGGTCGCCCCTCGCGGCTCGCGGGTGCCGGCTTCTACGAGTACGTCGACGGCAAGCGCGGCTCGCTCTGGGCCGGTCTCGCCGAGCAGTACCCGGTCGCCGAGAAGCAGATGCCCTTCCAGGACATGAAGGACCGGCTGCTCTTCGCCGAGGCCCTCGAGACCGCGAAGTGCTTCGAGGAGAACGTCATCACCTCGGCCGCCGCGGCCAACATCGGGTCGATCATGGGCATCGGCTTCCCGCCGATGACCGGTGGTGCGGCGCAGTTCATGACCGGCTACCAGGACCCGGCCGACGAGAACGGCGAGATCGGGCTGGCTGCGTTCGTGGCCCGGGCCGACGATCTCGCGGCGGCGTACGGCGACCGGTTCACGCCGACCGCCTACCTGCGCGACCTGGCTGCCTCGGGCGGCGCGTTCCCCGCCTGACCCGACCAGCCACGACAGCACGAAGGCCCCCGAGCGACCCTGTGGTCGGTCGGGGGCCTTCCTCGTCCGATCTGTCTCAGCGCTTGACGGAGCTCGGCCGCCGGTGGCTGAACGTGCCGAGCGCACCCAGCACCACGGCCGCGGCCAGGCTCACCAGACCGACGACGAGCAGCATCCCGCGGTGGCTGGTCGCGCCCGAGTGGTAGTCGAGGAACAGGGTGGCCGCGCCGACGATGAGCGCGATGACGGCAAGCACGCCGAAGTAGTTGGGCTCGGGCGCCCGGTCGTCGTACGGGTAGTTGGTTGGCATGGCTCCACTGTGCGCCCCCGGCCCGCGCACCGGATCACCCGGACCACCATCCGGCGTTCGTCCGAACGGCTGAATCTGGCTCCGGACGGGCCATGTCGCGCCAGATCCCTGACGCCCGGGCCCGGTCCGGCGGAGGATGGGGCGGTGACCCCGCCCGAGCCCGTCGTCGACGTCCGCAGCCTGCACGTGCGCTTCGGCGAGGTGGAGGCGGTGGCAGGCGTCGACCTCCAGGCGTACGCCGGCCACGCGACGGCCCTCCTGGGACGCAACGGGGCCGGCAAGTCCACCACCATGCGGGTGCTCGACGGTGTGGTGCCGCCGTCCTGCGGGACCGTCGTGGTGGCCGCCCACGACGTCCGCACTGACGCGCTGGCGGTGAAGCGGGTGGTCGGCTACTGCCCGGACGTGGGAGGACTCGTGCCGCGAGCGACCCCGTGGGAGCACCTGCAGCTGTCGGCGAAGCTGCGCCGTCTCGAGGGCTGGGAGGACAGGGGTCACGAC
>JAOPYC010000037.1 GCA_025964795.1 Marmoricola sp. | reverse complement strand
CAGCACACCAACCCGCACGCGATGGACACCATCAACATCGGCAACTCGGTGTTCACCAACGTCGCGCTCACCGAGGACGGCGACGTCTGGTGGGAGGGCCTGGAGAACCCGCCGGCCCACGCCACGTCCTGGAAGGGCGAGCCCTGGACCCCGGACTCCGAGGAGCTCTCCAGCCACCCGAACAGCCGCTACTGCACCCCGATCAAGCAGTGCCCCATCCTCGCCCCCGAGTACGACGACCCGCGCGGTGTCCCGATCGACGCGATCCTCTTCGGCGGTCGCCGCAAGACCACGATCCCGCTCGTGACCGAGGCCCGCGACTGGGTCCACGGCACGTTCATGGGCGCGACCCTGTCCAGTGAGACGACCGCCGCCGCCACCGGCCAGGTCGGCGTGGTCCGCCGCGACCCGATGGCGATGTTGCCGTTCATCGGCTACAACGCGGGTGACTACTTCAGCCACTGGATCAAGATGGGCAAGGAGAACGACGAGGCGAAGATGCCCCGCATCTTCTACGTCAACTGGTTCCGCCGCAACGACGAGGGCGGCTTCCTGTGGCCCGGGTTCGGCGAGAACAGCCGCGTCCTGAAGTGGGTCATCGACCGGATGGAGGGCCAGGCCGCTGCGGTCGAGACCCCGATCGGCCACGTGCCGGCGCCGGGCTCGATGGACATCGACGGGCTCGACGTGACTCCCGAGGACATGGAGAAGGCCCTCGCGGTCGACGTCGAGGAGTGGAAGCAGGAGATCCCGCAGATCACCGAGTGGTTCGAGAAGTTCGGTGACGAGCTGCCCGCCGTGCTCTGGACCGAGCTCGACGGACTCAAGGCCCGTCTCGGCGCCTGAGGCACCGCACCGTCATCGACCAGGACCCGCACCCCTCGGGGTGCGGGTCCTCGTCTTTGTCGTCATGATGCTCAGCATGGACAACCTCGAGGGGCCCGACCGGCGCGCGCTCCTGGCCGGCCCGGCGGGTGACCTGTTCCGCGAGATCATCCGGGCGGGCGTGCTGGGGGCCGACGACCCGCGGCACGCCGCTGATCACCCCGACCACGCGGCGCTGTCCCTGCTCATCGAGCTGGGGCTGCTGCGCCAGGACGAGCGGGCGGGTGGCTGGGTGGCGGTGGACCCGGCCGCCGTGCAGTCCAGCGTCGTCGTGCCGATGAGCCGGCAGGTGGTCGAGCTCCTCGACGAGTCGGCCGCGTGGGCGGACACCTTCGGGAGCCTCGCCCAGACCTTCCGCCGTACGCCGGTGGGCGGCAGCCCGCTCAACGAGATCCGCGGCCTGGCCAGCATCAACCACTTCCTGGAGGCGGCGGTGGACGACGCCGAGCAGGAGCTGCTCACCGCGCAGCCCGCAGGAGCGCGCCGCGCCGTGATCCTGGAGCAGGCCGTCGACCGGGACCTGCGCGCGCTGGAGCGCGGCGTCACCATGCACACGCTCTACCAGCACACGGCTCGGCGCAGCCGGGCCACCGGTGACTACGTGGAGCGCATCCTCGCCAAGGGCGCGCAGGTGCGCACGCTCGACGAGTTCTTCAACCGCCTCATCGTGATCGACCGACGGCTCGCGATCATCCCCGGCGGGTCGCCGGACGTGGCCGTGGCGATCCACGACCCGAACATGGTCCGCTACCTCGCCGACGTGTTCGACCGCTCCTGGGAGCGCGCGAGCGAGTACGACGACCGGGGCGCGAGCTCGGAGAGCCACATCGCCGCGGAGGTACGCCAGCTGACCGTCCGCATGCTGACCGAGGGACACAGCGACCCGGCCAGTGCCAAGCGTGTGGGGGTCAGCACGCGGACGTACGCCTCCTACGTCGCCGCCCTCAAGGACGAGTACGGCGTGGAGACGCGCTTCCAGCTGGGTTACGCCATGGGCAGCCGTGACCCGGAGTCAGCCCCCGAGAGCTGACCGACTCAGGGTCGGACCGCCCGGGGGTCAGCGCATCCGACCCCAACCGGTGTCATGGGTGGTGGCGCCTGGTCCGGTGGTGCCGGCGTCGGCGGGGGCGACCACGCCGAGGCTGAGCAGACCAGCCGTCAGCAGGATGGCGGAGAGGGGCTTGACAATACGACGAAGATTCATGGAGAAATCCTTCTCAGATCGGGGCAAATACATCGTGCCCGTCGCGACGGGCCTGATAACAGATCGAGAGGCAACATGAGTGTGCATTGCATGTTCATGCAGGTTTTTTGGATGGTGCAGGACCGTGCAGCGCCGCCCCGGGCCCGGAGGGCCCGAGGCGGCGGCCTGCGGAGGTGGCGGGATTTGAACCCGCGAGAGGGCACAACCCTCAACCCGCTTAGCAGGCGGGCGCCATAAACCGGGCTAGGCGACACCTCCCGAACAAGCAGGGGACAGGTTACCCATGCACCGGCCGTGCCGGTAAATCGGGCCCGTCCACCGGACCCGGCGGCGCGGGGCTCAGCGCAGCCGGCGGTAGCCGTGTCCCCGGTCGAGGTGCTCGGTGAGCGCCTCGGTGAGCCGGGCGGCGGTGCCCTCGAAGAGGTCGACCGGGAGGGTCGTCGTACGCCCGTCGCGCAGGCGCAGCACGACGCAACGGTTGCCGTTCTGGGTGGAGGCCTGCAGGTCGAGCACGTCGCTCCACCGCGCGGACCTGGCCTCGGGGCGGAGCACGCGCACGCGGTAGCCGTCGGCGTCCAGGCGCAGCACCCAGTGCCGTACGCCGACCAGCACGCCCAGCGTGACCACCCCGATCGCTGCCAGGGCCAGCAGCCCCACCACGAAGGCGGTGGGCAGGCCGGTGACCCAGGTGACCAGCACGCCGCCCACCACGACGGCACCGACGGTCACCAGGCCGGTGCCGAGCAGCCGCGCCCGCAGCGCCGGGGCCATGGCGAACTCCACGGGGCCGCTCACGGAGGGCGGGGTCGGGTCGTTCGCGGGGGAGCTCACCGGGCGATTACATCGGACCCGGAGGAGCGGACAAAACTCGGCCTTGTCGGATCGGTGTGAACTGGGTCACACTCAGGTTCCCATCTGTGCACGGCGGGCGTGGAAGGTGGTTCGAGATGGCTCCTCTCGAGACCGCGATCAGGGAACTCCGGCAGATCCTGGCCGACGACTGCACGGCGCCGGAGTGGCGCTGGAACGTGCGGCGAAGGCTCTCCGAGGTCAAGGACGCCCTGGTCCAGCCACAGGGCCGGCCCCGCGAGGCCTGGCTGACCGCGCGGGCGCAGCTGTCCGACCGCGACCGCTTCCAGCTCCAGGCCCGTGTGGTGGCGCTCTCGGCCGGGGTGCTGGACAGGCTGGACCGGGAGGCGATCGTGCACGAGACGCAGCGGCTGCTCGGCGACCTCGAGCACCACGTGCAACGGGTGCACGACCTGGTCTACGACTCGGTCTCGCTCGAGCTCGGCGGCTCCGAGTAGGCCGTCCGCACCGCCCGCCCAGCTTCCCGGCCGGCCCTCATCTAGACTCGGCCGCGGTCCGATCTGGGCCTGGAGGGGTGCCGGAGTGGCCGATCGGAACCGCCTTGAAAGCGGTCGCTGGCAGAGATGTCAGCCGCGGGTTCGAATCCCGCCCCCTCTGCTGAGCCAGGCCGTCGGTCAGTGCAGCGGCTGCATCCGGGGCGGCTCCTGCCCTACGGCGGCCGGGCGCCCCCCGTCCCGGCCGGTGAGCACCCGCTCGAGGCGGATCAGCACGGCTCCGAGGGCCAGCCCCAGCACCAGGCCGTAGCAGGCTGTGAGCACCGCGCCGAGCACCGTGTCGTTGCGGTCGATGAGGTCGCTTGCCACGTGGGCCGTCGCCGCGGCACCGAAGGCGCACGCCCACCAGCCCTGCCGACGGCGCGAGCGCATCGCCACCCCCCAGGCCAGCGCCGGGATCCCGACGAGGACCTCCACCGGGTGGGGTGCCCCGCCCAGGTGCTCCCGGACCCAGCCCTGGACCGAGCGCCCCTGCCGGACCAGCTCCGGAGAGCCGTACTCCGTGAACGCCGCGGCGTAGACGAGGACGACGACCAGCAGCACCAGGGCCCCGGTCGCCAGCATCGCGCCCCGACGGCCGAGGCCGTGCAGCCCGCCACCGAGGCGGTAGACGAGGGCGACGACGGAAAGGACAGAGAGGCCGAGCACGGTGTAGTCGAAGCGCTCGGTGTCGAGGTTCGCGGCGAACCCCGCGGCAGCGAGCCCGCCGGCATTGGCCACGGCCAGGGCGAGCACGACCTCGAGCACCACCCGGGCGAAGCCCGGCGCGGGTCGGGTGCCCATCACGGCGAGGCACGCGGCCACGACCGCTGCTCCGACGGCGGCGCCGGCGAGCAGGGTGTCCCACTGGGTGGCGACGGCCACCACGCCGACGAGCAGCGCGAACAGCGTCCCGAGGGGAGCGTTCGCCCCGCTGCGCAGGGTGAGTCCCAGGGTCATCAGGACACTCAGGGCGGCGGCGAGCGCCTGCCGCAGGACCGTCGGTCCGTCCACGGCCTGGAGCACCGCCAGGGCAGCCGTCAGGCCGAGGACCGCCAACGACCACGTGACCCGCCCGCGCTGGCGACCCGGTTCGACCCTCGGCACGCCCGGGACACTACCAACGCACGTCTCTACAGATGCCGCTACAGGCGGCGGTTCTCCAGCGAGGGGTTCGTCCGTCGTACGTCGGCCACCGCGGTGCGGTCGATCACGGTGTCGAGGACCGCGTCGTCCTCGCCGGCCTCGAGCAGGACGTCGCCGTCGGGTGCGATCACCAGGGAGTGCCCGGTGTAGCGCGGTCCCGGCTGGCCGACCCCGAGGACCCAGACCGTGTTCTCGATGGCCCGGGCCCGGAGCAGGGTGCGCCAGTGCTCGACCTTGCGGTCGCCCGCGACCCAGGCCGCGGGCACCACCAGCGCCTCCGCCCCCTGCTCGACCAGCGTCCGGGCGAGCTCGGGGAAGCGCAGGTCGTAGCAGGTCATCAGCCCGAGCGGGAAGCCGCCGACGTCCACGCGAGCCGGCTCCAGGTCGCCGGCGCTGATGGTGTCGGACTCCCGGTAGCCGAACGAGTCGTAGAGGTGGATCTTCCGGTACGCCGTGAGCCGGTCGTCCTCGGCGAGCACGAGGGTGTTCAGCGGGCGGGCCGGGTCCGGGGCGACCTCGAACATGCCAGCCAGCCAGGCCGCTCCCGAGGAGCGGCTGGCCCGGCGGAGGGCCTCGGTGAACGGGCCCTCGAGCGGCTCCGCGAACGGGGCCAGGTCCGACCCGGCCTCCCCGAAGTCGCGGGCGAACGCCTCCGGCAGCACGACCAGGTCGGTCGCGCCGGGGTGGTCGGCGAGTTCCTCGAGCGCGGTGCGGTTCTCGGCGGGGTCGAGCCCGGAGGCACGCTGCACCATCCGGACGCGGAGCTGATCAGCCATGACGCCAGACTGCCAGCCGGGTGCCAGACTGCGAAACGTGGACGGGGAGCGGAACGGGGAGCGAAACAGGGAGCGGGACGGGGAGAACGGCGCCGAGCTGGGCGCCATCGTGCTGACCGGTGGCAGCGCCGTACGCATCCAGGGAGCCGACAAGGCCGGCATCGAGGTGGCCGGGGTGACGCTGCTCGAGCGCGCCCTGACCACCCTCGCGGAGATCCCGGAGGTGGTCGTGGTCGGCGAGCAGGGGCCGACCAGCCGGCCGGTGACCTTCCTGCGTGAGGACCCCCCGGGTGGCGGGCCGGCGGCGGGCCTCCTGGCCGGGCTGTCGGGCTTCCCACGCCCGCCCCACCTGGTCGTCGTGCTCGCCGTGGACATGCCGATGGTCACCGCCGCGACCGTGCGCCGGCTGATGCTGTCCTGCGAGGGGGATGGGGCACTGCTCGTCGACGGCACCGGGCGCCGGCAGTACCTCTGCGCGATCTACCGCTCGGAGGCCCTGCTCGCCGCCGCGCCCCCGCTGGAGGAGCAGCACGGCCTGCCGGTGCGCCGGCTGGTGGGCGACCTGCGCCTGATCGAGGTCCCCGCCCTCGCCGCCGAGGCCCAGGACCTCGACACCTGGGACGACCTGGTCACGCTGCGCACCCTGCTGGGCGACTGATCCCGCGTCGGATCCATGAAGATTCCGGATTCGTGTTGCACACGTGCGAGGTCCGACCAAGACTGGGGAACGTGAACCTCCACGACTGGATCGACGAGCTCTGTGACGTCCTCGACATCGAGGTCGAGGTGGACGAGGCGGTGATCCTGGACCTCGCCCGGGACGCGGCCCACAACGTGGAGAGGAGGTCGGCACCGATCTCCACGTTCCTGCTGGGCTACGCGGCCGCCGGGTTCGACGGGCGACCCGAGCAGGTCGAGCGCCTCGCCGGGCTCGCATCGACGCTGGCGCTGCGCTGGGACAAGGCACCCGACGAGATCGGGGACGAGGTCGAGGCGGTCGAGGTCGAGGTAGAGGACCTCGAGATCGACGCGTGACCGGACGTCGGCGCGCACCTTCCGGGACACCTTCCGGGACACCTCCTAGGGTGGGCGCATGCGCGCCGTCACCGCACCCGAGCCGGGTGGACCCGAGGCCCTGATCATCAGTGAGCACCCCGACCCGGAGGCGGGTCCGGGCGAGGTCGTGATCGACGTCGTCGCGAGCGCGGTCAACCGCGCCGACACCCTGCAGCGCCAGGGCTTCTACCCGCCCCCCGCGGGCGCCTCCGACGTCCTCGGCCTCGAGTGCTCCGGTCGGATCAGCGCCGTGGGCGCCGGGGTGGACGGCTGGAGCGTCGGAGACGAGGTGTGCGCGCTCCTTGCCGCCGGGGGGTACGCCGAGAAGGTGGCCGTCCCGGCCGGCCAGGTGATGCCGGTGCCACCCGGCGTCGACCTCGAGGCCGCCGGGGCCATCCCGGAGGTCGCCTGCACCGTGTGGTCGACCGTGTTCATGAGCGCCCGGCTCCAGCCCGGCGAGACCCTGCTGGTCCACGGTGGTGCGGGCGGGATCGGCAACTTCGCGATCCAGCTCGCCTCGGTCATGGGGGCCCGGGTGCTGACCACCGCGGGCTCGGCGGACAAGCTCGCCCTGTGCGAGCGGCTCGGCGCCGAGCGGGCCATCGACTACCACGACGAGGACTTCGTCGAGGTGGTCAAGGAGGCCGGCGGGGCCGATGTGATCCTCGACAACATGGGCGCGAAGTACCTCGCCCGCAACGTCGCGGCTCTCTCCACCCTGGGCCGCCTGGTCGTCATCGGCATGCAGGGCGGGATGAAGGCCGAGCTCGACCTGGGCGCGCTGCTCGGCAAGCGGGGCTCGGTCATGGCCCTGTCGCTGCGCTCGCGGCCGACCGAGGAGAAGGCAGCCATCTGCGCCGAGGTCGTCGAGCACGTCTGGCCGCTGCTCGCTGAGGGCGCGGTGCGGTCGTTCGTGCACGAGAAGGTGCCGCTGGACGAGGTGGGGCGGGCGCACGAGCTGATGGAGTCCGGCTCGCACAGCGGCAAGATCCTGCTGACGGTGGCTCCGTAGCTTCGTGGGTAGGGTCGGTGTCATGTCGACACCAGACCAGCCCTCGGGAAGCAACCCGGACGACGCGATGACCGTGATCGGTCCCGACGGCCAGCCGGTGACGGTCCAGCCGGGGGACGACGACGAGGAGGGCGGCGAGCGCAACGTCGCCGAACTCGTCGAGCAGCCCGCCAAGGTGATGCGCATCGGGCGGATGGTCCAGCAGCTCCTCGAGGAGGTAAAGGCGGCTCCTCTCGACGAGGCCGGCCGCAAGCGCCTTGCCGGGGTGCTGCACACCTCGATCCAGGAGCTCAAGGACGGCCTGGCCCCCGAGCTCGACGCCGAGCTCGACCGCCTGATCGAGCCGTTCGACGGCGCCACCCCGAGCGAGTCCGAGCTGCGCATCGCCCAGGCGACCCTCGTGGGCTGGCTCGAGGGTCTCTTCCACGGCATCCAGACGGCCATCTACGCCCAGCAGATGGCGGCTCGCTCACAGCTGGAGCAGATGCGCCGCGCGCTGCCGCCCGGAGCCATCCCGGGGATGCACGGCGAGCAGGGTCAGCCGGGCGGGTCCGAGGACGACGGCCACGAGCCGCGGTCGCAGGGCGGCATGTACCTCTGACCCGCTCGGGTCAGTCGCAGTAGTCGCAGATCCCCGTGGAGGGCACCGCGGTGTGGCACTTGGGGCACAGCGGCGGCATCTTGTCGGCGGCCGCGGCCCGTCGCTCGCGGCTGCGCGAGGCGCTCAGGCGCGGCGTGAGGGCCCAGGTGCCGCCGCCGGCGGGCAGGTCGGCACCGAAGGTGCGGTAGCACTCGAGCCGTTCGCGGGCGGCGTGGTCGTCGGCGTCCCCGTCCAGGGAGCCACGGGCCGAGATGACCGTCGGGGCGTAGCTCGCCCCGACGCTGCCGTCGGCGTTCACGCATAGCGACGAGAGCAGCGGCTCGCTGCGCTCGGTGCACTCTGCGGCGACGCGGGCCAGCACGTCGCCGATCCAGTAGTGGCTGGGGCGCTTGGTGTGGATGTTGCTGCGCTCCGTCACCGCCGTCGCGAGCTCCTTCGTCGTGATCACGGAGTGGTACTTCTTGGCGGTCTGGATCAGCACCTCGCGTGCGCAGCCGGCCCACGCCGTACGCGCGGTGTTCTCCCCGACGTCCGAGGCGTCGAGCGGGGCGTCACCCTCGTCCTCGGCGTCGTCGCCCGCAACGCTGAAGCCGAGTCCGCGGAGCACGTCGGCGGCACCCTCGGCACCGCCCAGGAGGTCCTCCGGGGGAGCGAGCTCGCCGGTGGCGCGCAGGTGGGCGACGCCGAGGACGGCCAGGGAGTCGTACGACGAGGAGTTGTGCACCAGCTCGTGCTCACCCGCGGGGTCGAAGCCGTAGCGGGAGAGGAACTCGTCGGCCCCGATGCGGTCGAACTCTTCAAGGGCAAGCAGGACGTGCTCCGGCCTGACGGCCTGAAAGGGGGGCATGTCCCCAACTGTACGTCCCGGCGACGCACGCGGCCTAAAGCGGCCGGACCATGATCAGCTCGCCGTCCTCGGTCGAGCCGCGCAGCTGGGTGAAGCCGCAGGCCGCCAGCACCCGCAGCGAGGCCCGGTTCTCGGGGAGCACGCTCGCCCGGACGCGTACGCCGGCCTGGTCGGTCTCGGCGAGCAGGGCGGTCAGCGCCTCGCTCACGGCGCCGTGCCCACGAGCCTCCTCGACCAGCCCGAAGCCGACCTCCGCCTCGGCCACCTCGTCGTCCGCCGGGGTGGGCGCACCGAAGAACCCGATGGAGCCGACCGTGACGCCGTCGAAGCTGCGGACGATGTGCCGCGGGCCCCAGCTGGCGTCGGGATCGTCGGCCTTGACCATCGCGGCGGCGTCCTGGTCGTCCTTGCGGGGGTAGTCGCGGTGCCAGGAAACCCGGCGCCGGCCGGCGAGCATGCCCTCGGCGTCCTCGCGGGTGACCAGGGGCAGGGTGAGCCGCTTCGTGGTGACCAGGCCGGGGAGCTGCGTCACGGGAACCAGCGGCGCAGCTCGACGGCCGCGCCCTCGTCGTAGACCGTCTCGGTGGTGGAGTCGGCGGCGTCGTGGACCTCCTGGACGGCCTGGCCCATCGCCACGCCGCGACCGGCCCAGCGCAGCATCTCGATGTCGTTGCGGCCGTCGCCGATGGCGAGCACGTCCTCACTGGTCAGGCCGAGCTCGCGGACGACGTACTCCAGCCCGGAGGCCTTGGACACCCCCACCGGGGCCAGGTCGAGCCAGGCGGTCCAGCCGACGACGTAGTCGGTGCCGTGCAGCCCGAGCTTGGCGGCCATCGCGACGAAGTCCTCGGCCGAGGCGGTGGGGTCCCGGATGATCACCCGGCTGACCGGTCCGGCGACGATGTCGTCCACCTCGGTCAGGATCATCTCGCCGGACAGCTCACCCGCGGGGAAGGGACGGCTGACGCGGTAGCCGACGCCGCGCTCCTCCACTGCCACCAGCGCCTCGGGGTGCTGCTCGAGCACGAGGCGCACCGCCTCCCGGGCGTCGAAGGTCTCCTCGAGCACCACCTCGAGCGGGGGGTAGCGGAAGATCACCGCCCCGTTGGAGGCCACCACCCACAGCCGGTCGGCGCCCTCACGGGGCAGGTCGAGCAGGTCGGCGATCCGGTCCATGCCGTGGGGCGACCGGCCGCTGGCCAGCACGACGTGGGCCCCGGCGTCGACCGCGGCGTGCACGGCGGCGTGGACCTCGGGCGAGATCTGCTCATAGCTCTGGCCCGAGCCCTCCACCCACTTCAGGAGCGTGCCGTCGATGTCGAGCGCGACCAGCTTCGGCTGCCAGGTCTCCGCCGTCGGCTCAGCCATCGACGGGCACCACGGGCTCGAGCACCTCACGGCCCTGGAGGTAGGGCTGCAGGGCCTTCGGCACCCGGACGGAGCCGTCGGCCTGCTGGTGGGTCTCGAGGATCGCCACGATGGTCCGCGGGATCGCCACCAGGGTGCCGTTGAGGGTGGCGATCGGCTTCACCTCGGGCTGGGCCGAGCCCTCGCTGGGGAAGCGCCCGCGGATGTCGAGGCGACGGGTCTGGAAGTCGGTGCAGTTGGAGGTCGAGGTGAGCTCGCGGTAGCGGCCCTGGGTGGGCACCCACGCCTCGCAGTCGAACTTGCGCCGTGCGGAGAGCCCGAGGTCGCCGGCGGCGACGTCGATGACGCGGTAGGCGAGCTCGAGCTTGTCCAGCCACTCCTGCTCCCAGCCGAGCAGCCGCTCGTGCTCGTCCGCGGCGTCCTCGAGGGTGGTGTAGGTGAACATCTCCACCTTGTCGAACCAGTGCACGCGGATGATCCCGCGGGTGTCCTTGCCGTGCGAGCCGGCCTCCTTGCGGAAGCAGGGGCTGAACGCCACGTAGCGGCGGGGCAGCGACTCGGCGTCCAGGATCTCGTCGGAGTGGTACGCCGCGAGCGGCACCTCCGAGGTACCGACCAGATAGGTGTCCTGACCCTCGATCCGGTAGACGTCGTCGGCGGCCTGGCCGAGGAAGCCGGTGCCCTCCATCGCGCGGGGCTTGACCAGGGTGGGCGGGATCATCGTGGTGAACCCGGCCGCCCGGGCCTGGTCCATCGCCATGTTGACCAGGGCGAGCTCGAGGTCCGCGCCCGCGCCCGTCAGGTAGTAGAAGCGCGAGCCCGAGACCTTGGCGCCGCGCTCGACGTCGATGGCCCCCAGGATCCGGCCCAGCTCGACGTGGTCGCGCGGGACGAACCCCTCGGCCTCGAAGTCGCGGGGGGTGCCGTGCTCGGAGAGGACGACGTAGTCCTCCTCGCCGCCGGACGGCGACTCCTCGGCAGCCGGGTTCGGGATCGCGTAGACCGCGTCGCGCCAGTGCTGCTCGGCCTCCGTCTGGGTCGCCTCGGCGACCTTCACGTCCGCGGCCAGCCGCTTGGTGCGGGCCAGCAGGTCGGCCTTCTCCTCGCCCTGGGCCTGGGCGATCTGCTTGCCGAGCTGCTTCTGCTCGGCACGGAGCTGCTCGAAGTCGGCGATCGCCGCGCGACGCGCGGAGTCGGCCTCGAGGGCGTCGTCGACGACCGCCGTGGACAGGCCGCGCTTCTCCTGGGCGGCTCGGATCAGGTCAGGGTCGTCGCGAAGAAGTCGTGGGTCGATCACGGCCCGAGACTAACCGTCGTCGGGGGCCCGGCCCTACTCAGCAGGCGGGAGGACCAGCGGGAATCCCGCCGCGATGGGGGCCACGGGCTGGCTGGGCTTGCCGAAGGCGGCCCAGGCCTGCGCGCCCTCGGCCAGGTGGTAGGTCGACACGGCGGCGTCGTCCGCGCAGAAGGTCCAGCTGCCGCCGGTGCTGTCGGTGTAGCCGGCCCCG
Organism: Marmoricola sp.; assembly: GCA_025964795.1. Classification (GTDB taxonomy): domain Bacteria; phylum Actinomycetota; class Actinomycetes; order Propionibacteriales; family Nocardioidaceae; genus Marmoricola. The sequence continues at coordinate 45,600 of JAOPYC010000037.1, read as the reverse complement.
AGCCGGCACGGGCTCGTCGGCAGCTTGGCCAGCCCGGGCGAGCCGCTGGGCAGCACGGTGCCGCCGTCGCGCTGCACGGGGCTGGTGTCCGCGGCACCGTTGCCGGCGGGCTTGGTCTCGTCGCTGTCGATGCTCTCCACCCACGGCTCACCGGTGTTGGGGTTGAAGCCGTTGGTGAACACCCACGGGCCGCTGGCCAGCTTGCTCTCCTGCGTGGCCTTGCCGCCCGCGACGCTGACGGCCCACACACGGTTCTTGGTGTCGACGATGCGCAGCGTGTCGGCGCGGGCCGGGTCGAAGGCCCAGCCGATCGGGTCGAGGTCCGCCTGGCCGCTGCGCTGGCGGATGTCGACGACCGTGGAGGTGTCGTCGGTCAGCGAGTAGACCTTCAGCTTGCGCGACTTCTCCTCGGCGTGCGAGATCCCGGTGTCCGGGATGGCCCACTTGCGGCTGGCGCTGACCAGGAGCGCGGCCTGCTCGGGGGTGGCGCTGGCGGCGCTGACGGGCGGCAGCGCGCGCTTGGTGGCCTCGCCGGTCGTGGGGTTGTAGGCCACGTAGGTCGTCGTGGTGGACTCGCCGTCGGCACCGCCGGCGGTGGTCATGCCGAGCAGCCAGGTGCCGGTGCCGGCGCTGGTGTCGGGCGTGGGGCTCGCGGAGGCGGTGGTGTCGGGCTTCGCCTGGGTGTCCTTGCCCTTGGCCTTCACCGCGACGTCGCCGCAACCGGCGGTGACGAGCACGGTGACGAGGGCCGCGGCCAGCGGAGCGGCCGACCGCCGAGGAATCGTTCGACGCATGGGGTCCCCCTTGGTGAGTGGCCATGGTCTTGAATGGTCAGCATGGCCAGGTCCGCTCGTGCAAAATGATCCCACACAAGACCGCAGCCAGACAGGACCTCGAAACCACGTCGCGGCACTGCCCTCGCACAGGACTGGAATGTGACTGACGCCGAACTGCGGCCCGCCCGCCTGGGGTGGAGTGCACTCTGCTTCGTGCTCTTCGCCCTGCTGGCCGTCCTGGTGAAGACGGAGTGGTCGCCACTGCTGCACCTCGACTCCGACGTCGGCTCGTGGCCGGAGTCGTTCACGAGGGCCCACCACAGCGCCTACGTCTTCTGGCACTGGGTCGGGCTGGCCACCACCACCCTGCCGATGGCGGTCTACACGGTGGTCGCCGCCGTCGCGCTCGAGGCCAAGCACCACCGGCGCGCGGCGATCTGGACGATCGGCGTGATGTCCACGGTGGGGGTGCCCGTCGCCCTGCTCAAGCAGCTGGTCGGCCGGGCGCGTCCGGTGTGGGACGACCCGGTCCAGGTGCTGCACTCCTACTCGTTCCCATCCGGTCACTCAGCCGGGATCGTCGGCGCGATGGGGGTCGCCGTCGTGCTCACCCGGATGCTGGTGCGCCGTCGCGGCGTACGACGACTCGCGCTGGGCCTGGCCGTCGTGGGGGCGCTGCTCGTCGGCGCGGACCGGATCTTCCTCGGGGTGCACAACCTCTCCGACGTGGTCGCGGGCTACCTGCTCGCGGGCGGCGTCGTGCTGCTCTGGCTGGCGCTGTACGACCCCACGCCGCGGTCGATCGCGCTGGCGAACGCCCCGCTCGCCGACGCGGTGCCAAACCAGCGCAAGAAGCTGGCGGTCATCCTCAACCCGATCAAGATCGACGACGTCGGGCAGTTCCGCACGCTGGTCGAGGCCTTGGCGACCGACTCCGGCTTCGCGTCGGTGGTGTGGTTCGAGACCAGCATCGAGGACACCGGCTACGGGATGGCGCACGACGCGGCCGTCGCCGGGTGCGACCTGGTCCTGGCGGTCGGCGGGGACGGGACCATCCGCGCGGTCTGCGAGGAGCTCGCGGGCACCGGCATCCCGGTCGGGATCGTCCCGGCCGGCACCGGCAACCTGTTGGCCCGCAACCTCGACATCCCGCTCTACCTGCGCTCCGCGGTCGACGTGGGGCTCAACGGCCAGGACCGGGCGATCGACATGGTGCAGGTCAGCGGCGACAAGATGGAGGACGCGACCTTCCTGGTGATGGCCGGGATGGGCTTCGACGCCGCCATCATGGAGGGCGTCAACGAGGGCATCAAGGCCAAGGTGGGCTGGCTGGCCTACGTCTGGTCGGCGCTGAAGTCACTGATGTTCCCGGCCATCCGGGTCGAGGTCTCGGTCGACGGGGGCGAGTTCACCCGCCACCGGGCGCGCACGGTGGTCATCGGCAACGTCGGCTTCCTGCAGGGCGGGATGCCGCTGATCCCGGACGCCTCGATCGACGACGGCCAGCTGGACGTGGTGCTGCTCTATCCCCGCCGGTTCCTGTCCTGGGTGCCGCTGGCGGCGCGCGTGCTGACCAAGAACAAGCGCACCGACGAGCTGATCACCCGGATGTCGGGCCGTGAGGTCGTCGTACGCTCGAACGTGGACGCTCCCCGCCAGCTCGACGGCGACCTGATCCCGACCGGCAAGGAGCTGCACGCCACCTGCGTGCACGGCCGGGTGCTGGTGCGGGTGCCTCGCTGATCAGGAGGGGTCGAGGTAGAACACCGGGATGGTCCGGTCGGTCTTCTTCTCGTAGAGCCGGTAGTTCGGCCAGGTCGTGACCATGTGCTCCCACAGCCGGTCGCGCTCGGCGCCCGTGACCTCGCGGACGGTGGCCTGCTGGGTCTGCCGGCCGACCCGGACGCCGACCCGCTCGCCCTTCTCCTCGGCCGCACGGACGTTGACCACCCACACCGGCTTCTTCTCGCCGCCGAAGTTCGAGCCGGCGATCAGGTTGCCGGCCTCGTAGGGGACGCAGAGCAGGGGTGTGGTGCGCGGGACGCCGGACTTGCGGCCCTTCACCGTCAGCATCAGGTTGGGCAGCCCGGCGATGTCCAGGATCGTCACCCGGCCCCCGCTGACCCGCTGCACGAACTTGTCGGTGGCCGTGATCTGGGGCAGCAGCTTCGGCATCCACGGGATCGCGCCGATCCGGATGGCCAGGGGCGTCATGAGGTTCACGTCCCGGATCCTAGGGTTCAGGGGCGGGCGTTGCTGATCGCGTCGTCCTCTTCCGGACTCAGCTGGGTCTCGCTCGTCCACGCGGCGACGTTCTTGGCATAGCTGCGCGAGTCGTTGCGGCCCTGGATCGAGGTGAGCACCACGCCGCTGCCGCTGTCGTCGAGCAGCGCCATCGACCAGGAGAGCTGGCCGCCGGTGTCGGTGAAGGCGTCGTAGCGCACCACCGCGACGTGCCGCATGGCCTGGGCCGCCTCCGCCTTGAGCGCGGCGACCTCCTGCCGCAGGGCCCGGGGGTCCTCGGGGAGCCCGCTGGTGTCGGCCCGCCCCCTGCCCCCCGTCGTACGACGACCCGCCACCGCGACCCCCAGCGCGACCAGGGCGACGAGCAGGGCGAGTAGGCCGAGAGCTGTGTCCACAGGGCGAGGGTAGATAGCCGGGTCGGACGCCGGGCGGAGACTCGCGGGGGGACGCCGTACGACGTGGGAAACTCGGCTGGTGACCACTCCAGCTCCGCAGTCCCACGGCCGGATCGCCTACCAGGGCGAGCCGGGCGCGAACTCCCACATGGTGTCCAAGCTCCACTACCCCGACTGGGAGCCGGTGCCGTGCGCCTCGTTCGAGGACGTGTTCGCCGTGGTCGAGGGCGGCGACGCCGACCTGGCGATGATCCCGATCGACAACTCCATCGCCGGCCGGGTGGCCGACATCCACCACTTCCTGCCCGACTCCGACCTGCACATCATCGGCGAGCACTTCCTGCGCATCCAGTTCGCGCTGATGGCGCTGCCCGGGGCCTCCCTGGACAGCATCAAGACCGTGCACAGCCACGTGCACGCGCTCGGCCAGTGCCGCAAGGTGATCCGCCAGCACGGCCTGCGAGCGGTCATCTCCGGCGACACCGCGGGGGCGGCGCGCGAGGTGGCCGAGGCCGGCGACCTCACCCAGGCGGCGATCTCGCCGCCGCTGGCCGCGGAGACCTACGGGCTGGAGATCCTGCAGCGCGACGTCGAGGACGAGGAGCACAACACCACCCGGTTCGTGGTGCTCTCACGTGAGCTCGTGCAGGCCCCGGTCGGCGAGGGGCCGGTCGTCACCAGCTTCATCTTCAACGTGCGCAACCTGCCCGCGGCGCTCTACAAGGCGCTCGGCGGGTTCGCCACCAACGGGGTCAACATGACCAAGCTGGAGAGCTACATGGTCGGCGGACACTTCACCGCCACCCAGTTCCTGGCCGAGGTCGACGGGCACCCCGACGAGCTGCCGCTCCAGCGCGCGCTCGAGGAGCTGGCGTTCTTCACCACCGACGTGAAGATCCTCGGGGTCTACCCGGCGGACGCTTTCCGTCAGTCGTGAACGGGGAGCATGATCAGGGCATGCGCTCCGCCTACCAGGCCCTCGGCCACACCATCGCCGGACTGGTCGCCGTCCAGGCCGCCGTCATCGCCTTCGCCGTCATGGGCCTGTGGTCCTGGGTCAGGGACGGTCACGACCTGACCACGGGACAGGTCAAGGCGGACAACTTCGACTCCACCGGCGCCGTCGGGTTCGCGCTGCACAGCGTGATCGGGATGATCGTGATCCCCCTGCTCGCGATCGCGATGCTGGTCGTGGCGTTCCGCGCCGGGATCGACGGCGGCACGAAGTGGGCGGGCATGCTGCTGGGCGCCGTGGTGCTGCAGGTCGCGCTCGGGGTGCTCGGCGAGGACCTTCCAGCCCTGGGCCTGCTGCACGGAATTCTGGCCCTCGGCATCGCCTGGCTCGGCTGGCACGCAGCCTCCTTCGCCGTCGCCGGGGAGCACTCGCTAGTTTGACCCGGTGACCACACCCACCCCGGACAGCACCGGCGCACCGCGCACCGCCGACCTCGGGTATGCCCGGGTCGACGTCGACCGCGCGGCGCGCACCGGCGACCCGGAGGTCGTCTACGGGGCGGGGAAGACCCCGGAGCAGGTGGTCGGCATCCTGCGCACCCTGCACGAGCGCCATCCCGACCGTGCCGTGCTGGCGACCCGGCTCTCCGCCGAGGCGATGGACGTCGTCAGCGCCGAGCTTCCCGGGGCCAGCCTCGACGAGGTGGCCCGGGCTGCGACGCTGGGCCCGTTCCCGCCCGCTCACGGGCTCGTCGCCGTGATCAGCGCCGGCACCTCCGACGCCTCGGTGGCCGCCGAGGTGGCCCTCACGGTGGGCGTCCACGGCGCCCGGGCGGAGCGGATCGAGGACGTCGGGGTCGCCGGGCTGCACCGCCTGCTCGCGGCCCGCGACCGGTTCGTGGACGCGGACTGCCTCGTCGTGGTGGCCGGGATGGAGGGGGCGCTGCCCAGCGTGGTCGGCGGGCTGACCGGGGTGCCGCTCGTGGCCGTGCCCACCAGCGTCGGCTACGGCGCCTCCTTCGGGGGCCTGGCCGCCCTGCTGGCGATGCTCAACTCCTGCGCTCCCGGCGTCACGGTCGTCAACATCGACAACGGCTACGGCGCGGGGGTGTTCGCCGCGCGCGTGGCGCGACGCGCCCACCGGCCCGAGGAACCCGCTCGTGACTGAGACCGCCCGGGCGCGCCGGGTCGTCTGGGTCGACGCCTCCTCCGGTGCGAGCGGCGACATGCTGCTCGGTGCCCTCGCCGACGCCGGGGTGCCCCTGGGCGTGATGGCCGAGGCCGTCGAGCGGGTCGCGCCCGGCGAGGTGAGGCTGGGCGAGGAGCGCGTCACCCGCGGCGGCTTCGCCGCGACCCGGCTGCACGTCGAGATCGCGGACAGCGAGCAGCAGCGGACCTGGCGCGACGTGGAGCGCCTCCTGGCCGGCGCCGGCCTGCACGAGGACGTCCGCTCGCTGGCCCACGACGTGTTCGCCCGGCTGGCCGAGGCCGAGGGCCGCGTGCACGGGATGCCGGCCGAGGACGTCCACTTCCACGAGGTCGGTGCGCTGGACGCGATCGCCGACGTCGTAGGGGTCTGTTCGGGCTTCGTTCACCTGGGGGCCGAGCGAGTCGTCGTCTCCGAGGTGTCAGTGGGAGGTGGCACGGTGCACACCGAGCACGGCCGCCTGCCGGTTCCGCCGCCGGCGGTGGTCGAGCTCCTGCGCGGGGTGCCGAGCTCCGGGGGTCCGGTGGACCTCGAGCTCTGCACCCCCACTGGGGCGGCCCTGCTGACCACGCTGGCCGACGACTGGGGGTCGCAGCCGGCGATGGCGGTCTCGCACGTGGGGGTCGGGGCAGGGGGTCGGGATCCCGCCGGGCACGCCAACGTGTTGCGTCTACTGGTCGGCGCACCGGGGTCCGAGACACTCGCTGGCGCTCCTTCCTCGGCCGCCGTCGGTGCGGTTGGTTCGGCGGTGCTGCTGGAGACGAACGTCGACGACCTGGACCCCCGGATCTGGCCGGGGGTGATCGCGGCGCTGCTCGAGGCCGGTGCCAGCGACGCCTGGCTGACGCCCATCTTGATGAAGAAGGGCCGCCCGGCGCACACGCTGAGCGTCCTGGTGGCCCCTGACCGTGCCGGCGTCGTACGACGTGAGATCCACCGGCAGACCTCCACCATCGGCCTGCGCGAGCAGCAGGTGGGCAAGCACGAGCTCGACCGTGAGATGACCACGGTCGAGGTCGCAGGACACACAGTCGCGGTCAAGGTGGCCCGGCTCGACGGAGAGGTGCTCAACGTGCAACCGGAGTTCGAGGACGTGGCCGCCGCAGCGCGTGCGCTGGGCCGGCCGGTCAAGGCCGTGATGGTCGAGGCCGTGGCGGCCGCCCGGGGGCTCGCCTGATGGATCTCGCCGTCATCGGCATCGTCTTCGGGGCGATCTTCGTGGTCGAGCTGCCCGACAAGACGTTCATCGCCGCCCTGGTGCTCTCCACGCGCTACAAGCCGTGGGCCGTGTGGGTGGGGGTCGGCCTCGCCTTCTTCGTCCAGTGCCTGATCGCGGTGACCGTCGGGCAGGCGGTGACCTACCTGCCCGAGCAGCTGGTCGAGGCCGTGGCCGGGCTGATCTTCCTGGTCGGGGCCGTGATCCTGTTCCGGGAGGCTCCCAAGGCGGACGCCGCCGAGGCCTCCACCGAGCAGGAGTACGCCGCCAAGGCCGCCGACGACAAGACCGGCCTCGCGGCCATCGGGGCGTCCTTCCTGGTGCTGTTCGCGGCCGAGTGGGGCGACCTCTCCCAGCTGCTGACGATCAGCCTGGTCGGCAGGTACGGACACCCGGTCAGCGTCTTCATCGGCGCCTGGGGCGCGCTCCTCGTGGTCTCGGGCCTCGCCGTGCTCGCGGGCCGGGTGCTGCTGCGCTACATCAAGCTCTCGACCGTGCACTACGTCGGCGCGGCGGTGTGCCTGGTGCTCGCCGTGGTGACGGCTGTCGAGCTGGTGCGCTGACCTTCTAGGCTGCGAGCATGAGCCCCACGTCCGCAGTCACGGGTCCCGGCGTCTCCAGCGAGGTCGGAAGGCTGCGCACGGTGCTGCTGCACCGGCCCGGCCCCGAGCTCCAGCGGCTCACGCCGCGCAACAACGACAAGCTGCTCTTCGACGGCATCCCGTGGGTGAGCCGTGCGCAGGACGAGCACGACGCGTTCGCGGAGGCCCTGCGCAGCCGTGGCGTGGAGGTGCTCTACCTGACCGAGCTCCTGGTGGAGACCCTGGCCTCCGCGGACGCCCGCAGCCACGCGATCGAGGCCGTGACCGGGTCGCTCCGGCTCGGTGACACCCTCCGCGACTACCTGCGCCGCGCCCTGGGTGAGCTCGCCCCCGAGGAGCTCAAGGACGTGCTCACGGCCGGGCTGCGCAACGACGAGGTCCGGGGCGGGTTCGGCCTGGTCACCAGCCTGCTGCCCAGCGACGACTTCCTCATCGACCCGCTGCCCAACCTGCTGTTCACCCGCGACTCGAGCGTCTGGATCGGCGACCAGGTGGCGATCACCTCGCTGGCGATGCCGGCGCGCGAGCGGGAGAGCCAGCTCACCGAGCTGATCTACACCGACCACCCGCGCTTCGCCGCCTCGTCGAAGATCCACGGCTGGCGCCGTGAGCACGTCGAGGGCGGCGACGTGCTGCTGCTGGCCACCGGTGTCCTGGCCGTCGGCGTCGGGGAGCGTACGACGCCCGCGGGGGTCGAGCGGCTGGCCCGCCAGGTCTTCTCCGACGGCACCGCGCACACCGTGCTCGCCGTACCCATCGCCCAGGAGCGGGCCACCATGCACCTGGACACCGTCTGCACGATGGTCGACGTCGACAAGATCGTGATGTACCCCAACGTCGCCGACCACCTGACCGCCCACGCGGTCACCGCCGCCGCCGACGGCACCCTGCTCATCGCCGAGGCGGAGCCGTTCCTGGTGGCCGCGGCCAAGGCCATGCAGATCGACACGCTGCACCAGATCGACACCGGGCTCGACCCCGTGACCGCCGAGCGCGAGCAGTGGGACGACGGCAACAACACGCTCGCCGTGGCGCCGCGGGTGGCGGTCGCCTACGAGCGCAACGTGGAGACCAACAGCCGGCTGGAGGAGGCCGGGATCGAGGTCATCGCCATCTCCGGGTCCGAGCTGGGATCGGGTCGCGGCGGCCCGCGCTGCATGTCCTGCCCGATCGCCCGCGACGCGATCTGAGCCCGCGCGGATCGCACCGACATCCGTCGCCGGCGAGCCCGCAGAGAATTGAGATGCCCGACCGGTGTTGACGGGGGGGACAACATCGGTCGGGCCCTACAAAGGTAATGCATGCCCAGAGCGTGGACAACTACGGCGCGGCGGGTAGTTCAAATCTCAACGGATCGTGAGCTGGCGGCTGGCCAACCCCGCGCGCGCGGCGCGTTCCTCCGAGGTCAACGGGGTGACCGACTCCATCGCCTCGGTGAGGGCCGTGACCAGTCGGGCGGTCGGTTCCGCGAGGACCTCTGCGCCGGTGCCGAGCGGCAGGTCCCAGACCGGGACGGCCAGGCCGTGGGCTCGGAACATGCCGATCAGCCGGTCGTCGTCGACCAGGTGCTCGGCGTGGGCGACGTGCAGCCGGGCGAAGGCGTCCAGGACGAGTTCCTCGTCGTGGGGGAGCACCCAGCGGAGGTACTCGCGGTTGCCGACCGACGTCCAGTACGCCGCCTCGACGTCCTCCACCCGCTGGGTGGGGGCGGCCGCGTCGTTGGCCTGCTCGAGGGCGGCGGCCATCGAGCCGTCGGAGTCCTCGAGGTCGGCGACCCAGTAGTCGAAGCCCTGGTGGACGGTCACGTCCAGGGGAGCGCTGCCGACCAGGTCCTGCAGGCGTGGCCCGTCGCCGGGGGCCTCCGCCAGGCCCACCATGGTGCCCGGCTCGGCGTCGAGCGCCTTGAGGAGCACGGCCGCCAGGTCGCGGCTCGGGTCGCCGTACGCGTGCTGGACCTGGAGCCCCAGCCAGATGGTGCCGTCCTCGCGCACCAGGGCCGGCGCCGCAGCGGGCAGCAACGAGCACAGCAGCACCGTGCGGTCGCTGCCGAGGAGCTCCAGCGGAGCGGTGGCGGCGGGGACGAACTCGCGCAGGGCGACCACGTCGGCCTCACCGCGCAGGCCCTCGAAGGGGCGGTGTACGTAGACCGACGGGGCACCGTCCTCGCTGCCGTGGCAGGCCTTGTAGCGGCGGCCCGACCCGCACGGACACGGCTGGCGCGGGCCGACGGCGCCCGGGGTCGATGGCGAGGTGGCCGACGTGCGATTGAGCTGGCGAGACTTCTTTCCCATGGGGGAAGGGTAGGCGCCAGGCGCGAAGGCTCAGACCAGGGCGAGGAGTGCGTGCACCGTCGTCCGCGAGCGGCTCGACTCGACCCACCAGCGGGAGGCCAGGGTCTCGACGATGGCCAGGCCCCGCCCCGCGAGGTCGGAGACGCCGGCATCGACCTTCTCCGGCGCGGTCCGCGCGCCGCCGTCCGTCACCGCGATGTCGAGGCCCGTGGGCCCGGTGGCCCACGTCACCTGCATGGTGCCGTCGGCCAGTGGACGGGCGTGGCGTACGGCGTTGCCGACCAGCTCGCTCACCACGAGGCGGGCATCGTCGCGCTGCTGGTCACGGGCGTTCGCGCTGCGCAGCCACTCGACCAGCTGCTGGCGGGCCACGGCGGCGCTCTCCGCGCGGAAGGGGAGCTGGAGGGCCATGGGATCGGCCTCCAGGGCCATGCCGTTGGTCTCAGCCATGGTCTACCTCCGGGTCAGGGTCGAGGGGGAAGCTCTCGCTCGCCGGGTGGATTTTGCCCACCGTCCGGTTCCATAAACTCACGCGTCGAAAGTTCTCACATAGGTCACTGCGGCCCCGGGGGTGTCGGTGATGATCGCCTCGACACCGAGCTCCATGCAGCGGTCGATGTCCTCGGTCTCGTTGACCGTCCAGCAGTGCACCCGGACGCCGGATCGCACCATCTTGGCGATCAGCTCGGGGTGGTCGCGGACGAACTCGATGCCGGGTCCGGCCAGCCAGTCGGAGTCCACGAACGGACGTGAGCGGTACCACTGCGAGGGGCTCCTCATCAGGAGCACCAGCTCGAGGTCGGGGGCCAGCCGGCGGATCCGGCGCAGCGCCACCCAGGAGAACGACATGATCCGCGCCGGCGAGTCCCTTCCCGCCCAGCCGAACTCGTCGAGCAGCTGCACCAGCCGCCGCTCCACCAGGCCGGCGTAGCGGGTCGGGTGCTTGGTCTCGATGGCCAGCTCGACCCGGCGCGGGTACTCGACCGCGGTCTCCAGCAGCCGGCGCATCGTGAGCACCCGGGCCAGCTCCGGATCGGCGTCGAGGGCTTCGTCGTCCAGGTCGGCCCACGGGTTCTTCCAGGCCGCGAAGTCGAGGTCCTCGAGGTCGGCGAGCTCCATGGTGGAGACGATCCCGTCGCGGTGCGCCGTACGCCGCAGGTCGCGGTCGTGCACGCACACCAGGTGGCCGTCGGCGGTCAGGCGGACGTCGCACTCGAGTGCCTCGGCGCCCTCGTCGAGCGCCGCGACGTACGCGCCCAGGGTGTGCTCGGCGTTGGTGGCACTGGCTCCCCGATGGGCGACCACCTGCGGCCGGGTCTGGACCATGCGGCCATTCTGCACGCCGCGACCGCCCCCGGAGCGCCGGGACCGCCCTGCGCGCGCGGCGCCGCGGAACCGACGTGCCGAGCCCACCCCACGATGGTCGAGAAGGGGGGTTCAGGCACACCTACCTGCCCGACAACACCATCAGCCTCAGCAGGCGAACATGACCGTCTGGTGGGAAGTGTTCAGGCCCACCCGGGGCTCAGCGCTGGCTGCGCAGGAACTTGCCGAAGTGCGGGACGGTGAAGGCGACCGTGCCGCGCTCGCCGGAGAAGACCAGGCCTTTCTTAATCAGGCCGTCGCGGGCAGGGGAGAGTGACTGCGGCTTGCGCTCCAGCAGGCGGGCGATGTCCGCCGTGCTGACCGCCAGGTCCTGGTTCCCCTCGCCGAGGTCGGCCATGGCCGTCATGTAGTCGCGCTCCGCCGGGGTGGCCCGGTCATACCTTGCCCCGAAGAAGCCGACGGCCAGCTCGGCCTCCGCCTCCGGCGCTGCCTGCATCACATCGGTCCAGCGGATAGGGGTGTCCACGGCGACGTCCCAGGTGACCTTGCCGTAGGCCTGCACGAAATAGGGGTAGCCGTCCGTCAGGCGGTAGAGCTCCTCGAGGGCCTTCGGCTCGTACGTCGCGTCCTCGGTCGCGGCCGGGACCGTCCAGGCGCGCTCGGCCATGTCACGGGGGAGCCGGTCCACCGAGACGTAGCGGAACAGGCGCTCGGCGTAGGACTTGGAGGCGGCGAGGGCCACGGGCAGGTGCGGCAGGCCGGCCCCGACGACGATCAGCGGCGCGCTCTGCTGACTGATCTCGTGGCAGGCGCCGCACAGGGCAGCCAGCTCGAGCGCAGGGATGTCCTGCATCTCGTCGATGAACAGCGCGATGCCGACGCCGAGGTCGCCGGCCAGCGAGGCGACGTCGGTGAACAGCTCGATCAGGTCGAGCTCCAGGTCGCCGGAGTCCGCGCGACCGGTGGTGGCGACGACGTCGAGCGGGGGCTGCCACCGGTTCTGCCGGGGGCTGGCCTTGCGGTCCTGGAGGTCGGTGCGCAGTGCGAAGGCCTTCAGCACGCCGGTGACCTCGTCGACGCGTTCCTGGTTGCGGTGCCGGTGGGAGACCTCGCGCACGGCGGCGTGGATCGCCTGCGCGATCGGCAGCCGCAACGACTGGTCGGGCCGGGCCTCGATCTTGCCGGTGCCCCAGGCGCGCTTCACGGCGAGGCTGCGCAGCGCGTTGAGCAGCACCGTCTTGCCGACGCCGCGGAGGCCGGAGAGCACCATGCTGCGGTCGGGCCGGCCGGCGGCCACGCGTTCGAGGGTCACCTCGAACTGCTGCAGCTCACGGTCGCGGCCGGCGAGCTCGGGTGGGCGCTGCCCGGCGCCGGGGGCGTAGGGGTTCCTAATCGGGTCCACGATCGGAGGGTATCGGCTCGTCTAGCGAAATCCGTAGACGTGCCTAGCGAGTCGCATCGTAGGCCGCGTCCAGGCCGGCGCGGAGGGCATCGATCAGCGTGGGCACGTCCTCCACCGGGAGTCGGAAGGTGCCGGTGCACTCACCGCCTCGCCACAGCGACAGCACGACCAGGCCGTCCTGGTGGTGCCAGCGGACCCGGAGCGAGCGCGCGTCACCGCGGGGATCGAGGAAGAACTCGGCTCCCGACGGGGTCGCTGCGACCGTGGCCATGCCCGATTCTCCCTCGGTGGCGGTCCTCAGACCAGAGCCTCGTGGTCAGGAGCAGCCCACGTGCGCGATGTCGGGGTTCGACAGCACCTTCGAGCCCGAGCGGAACCCGTAGGCCGAGCAGTAGTAGAAGCTCAGCAGCGCACCCCGCTGCAGGGTGACCGGCTTCCACACGTCGTGACCCGCGGGCTCGAGGTAGCGGAAGGTGCTGCCGGTGAGCGCGGCGTCGTTGCTCTGGTGCTTGAGGTAGCGGTCCAACCAGGCCTGCACGTAGTGGCTGGAGAGGTCCTGGCCGTAGCGGCTGGCGGGCAGCACCAGCGGGATGTCCGTGTAGTCCAGGTGGGTCGACGCGCGAGGCACGACGAGCATGCTGTCCACGCCGGCCCGGCGCCAGGCGTCGTACCCGGTCGCACGCTCGCGCATCGGATCCGGGCCCTCAGGGCTGGGCTCCGGGGTGAGCGAGGAGCCGCCGCTGGTGAAGTAGGGCGAGACGGTGAAGCCGTACTCCGACTGCAGCGCCAGTGCGGGGACGACAGGCTTGTTGCCGGTGCCGTCGAGCGGTCCCGAGGCGCTCGGGCCGGTCAGCTTGTCGAGCGCGACCACGGCGGCCACGCGCTTGTCGATGCCCTGCACCTTGGACACGGCGGCGGCGCCCATCGAGTGGCCGATGATCGCGATCTTCGAGGTGCGTCCTGGCGTCGCCGGATGGGCGTCCTTCGAGCGGTCGAACTGCTGCCAGTAGGGGTTGAAGGCGCTCACGCTCGCGCCTTGCGAACCCGGGTTGGCGTAGTGGTGTGCGTGAGTGGAGGTGAAGAAGGAGAGCGCGTCCTGGGTGCCGACGACGAAGTTGGACAGCTGCTGGAAGGGCACGCCCGGGCAGCCGTAGGCCTCGCCGTCCTTCGGGGTCGCGAACGGGTTGCAGAACGGGAGCGCGTTGCTGTCGGTGCCCGGCACGGGCTCGTGCGGCAGGGTCTCGCCGTTGCCCTGGCCCTGCACGTCGTAGGTGAGGACGACGTACCCGCGTTCGGCGAGGTCCTGGGCCAGCCAGCGGTACATGCCCTCGCTGCCCTGCACGGAACCCTCGGTGATCACGGCGCCGGGGAAGGGGCCGCGCAGCACCTGTCCGGTGTAGGGGTCGCGAGCGCCGGACTTGGGCCGGTAGACGGTGCCGTGCAGCAGGGCGCCGTAGCGGTTGGTGAACGAGATCCGCTCGCTCTGGCCGCGGGTGCCGTTCCAGCCGGCCCGGAGCGGGTTGCCGACGTTCCATCCGGGGACCACGTGGCCGGCGGTGACCGGGACGCGGGTCGGTGACGCCGCCTGCTCGAGGAGCTGCTGGACCTGGTCGGCGGTGGAGGCCTGGACGAGCGCGGGCAGGTAGGCAGGGTTCTGCAGCTGGCCGCCGGGGCCGGTGACCCGGCCGTAGGCGTCGAGGATGTTCTGGGCGTCGCGGGCGAGGTACGCCGGGCTGCCGGGGGCCGGGGACGGGGTCACCGTGGTCTCGGTGGTGGCGGCGTACGACGCGGCCGGGACCAGGCAGGCCAGGGCGGTGGTGAGCGCGAGCAGCGAGCGGAACGGGTGAGGGCGCATGTGGTCTCAACGAGGGTCCACGGCATGGGTTACCGCAGTACCGTTGGTCCGTGCCCGAGCTGCCCGAGGTCGAAGCCTTGGTCCAGGACCTGTCGAAGCGCCTGGACGGTCGCGCCGTCGTGCGCGTGGACATCGCGGCCTTCAGCTGCCTGAAGACCTACGACCCGCCGATCTCCGCGCTCTCCGGCGGGATGGTCGACGGCGTCACGAGGCACGGCAAGTTCCTCGACATCGACGTGTCCGGCACCCACCTGGTGCTGCACCTGGCGCGCGCCGGCTGGATCCGCTGGAAGGAGGAGGTGCCCGCCCTCCCCCCGCGACCGAGCAACAAGTCGCCACTCGCTGCGCGGATCGTGCTCGACAACGGCTCGGGGCTCGACGTCACCGAAGCCGGGACCCGCAAGAGCCTGGCGCTGTACGTCGTCCGCGACCCCTCCGACGTCGAGGGCATCGCGAGGCTGGGACCGGATCCGCTGGCGGACGAGTTCACGGTGCAGGTGCTCGGCGACATCCTGCAGCGGGCCGGGCGGGCGCAGATCAAGGGCGTGCTGCGGCACCAGGGGACGATCGCGGGCATCGGCAACGCCTACTCCGACGAGCTGCTGCACGCGGCCCGGATGTCGCCGTTCAAGCCGGCCAACAGCCTGGACGAGACCGAGCTGAAGACGCTCCACGACGCCATCCGGAATGTCCTCGGGGATGCGGTGAAACGGTCGTCCGGGCTCGCGGCCAGCGAGCTCAAGGGTGAGAAGAAGAGCAACATGGCGGTGCACGGACGAACCGGCGAGACCTGCCCCGTCTGCGGGGACACCGTGCGCGAGGTGAGCTTCGCGGACTCGAGCCTGCAGTACTGCGCCACCTGCCAGACCGGTGGGAAGCCGCTGGCCGACCGGCGCATGTCCCGACTTCTGAAGTAGCCTGCTGCCCATGATCGAAGTCCCGACGATCGAGGTCGCCCAGGTCCCCGATCCCCTCCCCGAGGGTGTCACCGTCCTCGACGTGCGCGAACCGGTCGAGTGGCAGCACGGTCACATCGAGGGTGCGCTGCACATCCCCCTCACCCAGATCCCCGACCGGAGCGACGAGCTGCCGGTCGACCAGCAGCTCCTCGTGGTCTGCAAGGTGGGCGGCCGCTCGTCCCAGGCGACCGCCTTCCTGCGGGAGAAGGGGTTCGAGGCGATCAACCTCGCCGGCGGGATGATCGACTGGGTCGAGGCCGGGCGGGCGATGGTGGCCGAGGGTCCCGGGGACCCGCTCGTCGTCTAGGCGTCAGACCTGGGCGAAGGCTGCGGGCAGCGGCAGCGGCAGCGCCTGCTCGAGCAGCGCCAGGTAGTCCTGGCGTGAGGTCTGACCGACCCCGAGCGAGGCCAGGTGCGGGGTCTGCCACTGCGTGTCCAGCAGCCGCAGCTCGGCGTACTCGTCGGTGAGCAGGTCGACCAGGCCCATCAGCGCGACCTTCGAGGCGTCGCGCACGCGGGTGAACATCGACTCCCCGGCGAACAGGCCGCCGATGGCGAGGCCGTAGAGGCCGCCGGCCAGCTCACCGTCGCGCCACGCCTCGACCGAGTGTGCCCACCCGAGGCGGTGCAGCTCGGCGTACGCCGTGAAGATGGCCTGGTCGATCCAGCCGCCCGAGCGGGACGGGTCCGAACACCCGGTGACGACCTCCGCGAAGGCGGTGTCGACCTGGATCTCGAAGTGCCGCGCCGACTGACGCATCGACCGGCTCACCCGGAGGTCCGAGAGCGCCAGGACGCCGCGCTCGGTCGGCGACCACCAGGCCATCTCCGGCGAGGTGCCCCGTCTCCGCCGGGGAGAGGGTCCCTCGACCGGCATCGGGAACAGCCCCCGCCGGTAGGCGGCCAGCAGCGTCCCGGGTGCGAGGTCCGCACCGATGGCCACCAGGTCGCCGTCGCCGGAGTCGGCAGGCGGGAACGCCCAGGGCGACGGTGGCGGTTCGACGGGCACGGGAACATCGTCGCAGGGGCCGGCAGGCCGTTCGCTGGCTCTCGGGCTATGGGACGTTTGTACGCTTCACCCATGAGCCTCTCCAAGCAGGTGGGTCGACGTCTGGCACCCAAGATCACCCAGATGGCCCCGAACGTCACGGCCGGCGTGATCCAGCAGGCGCTCACCCGGGCCATCAAGGGCGCCGGTCCGCTCGACAGCGCGGCGGTCGCGGCCGACAAGCAGCTGAAGGAGCAGAAGGGTGACGTCGACAAGGCGATCCGCGAGGTGATCGAGAACCACGTCCGCCTGGCGGGGGCGCAGGGGTTCCTGACCAACATCGGCGGGCTGGTGACGATGACGGTGACGGTGCCCGCCAACATCACCGGGCTGGCGCTGCTGCAGTGCCGGATGGTGGCCGGGATCGCGCACCTGCGCGGCTACGACCTCGAGGACCCGCGGACGCGCAACGCGATCCTCGCCAGCATGCTCGGCGAGGAGCGGGTGCTGTCGCTGATCAAGCGGAAGAAGCTCCCCGGCACCCCGATGGCGCTGGCCACGGCGCCGGTCCACGACCCGCACCTGGACGGCATCGTCGCCAACGAGGTCGCCTCCGAGCTGGTCACGATGATCGCGGGCAAGCGCATCGCGACGACCGTCGGTCGTCGGGTCCCCGTCGTCGGCGGCATCGTCGGGATGGGCGCGGACGGCTACTCGACCTGGAAGATCGGGCGCTACGTCGACCGTGAGCTGCTGCCGCGCAACCGGCGGTAGGTCGACAGCGCCACCCGGGCGGCGGGGTTGGTCCGCGACAGCGCGACCATCCGCTCCTTGGCCTTGTAACTGCGGGTGCTGTGGAACTTGTCGAGCTGGCCCATCAGGTCCTCGATCACGCCGTGCAGCTCGACCTCGACGTCGCGCAGGCGGGCCGCCTCGTTGGTCATGATCGCGAGCGCGTCGATGGCCGCGTCGGCGACCGCCTCCTCCTCGGCGGTGTCGGGGTCGGTGAACGGCAGCTGAGGCCTGGGGACGAGGTCGTCGAGGTCCCCGACCACGTCGTACCCACGCAGGGCGAGCTCGCTGACCCACGAGCGGCCGAGGGCGTCCGCCCAGCGGTAGGCCTCGTCGGGAAGCGACAGCCGCGGTGAGCCCGGCCGGCCGGAGAGGTTCTTGTGCACCAGGATCTCGCGGACGAACCGGCGGTAGTGGTGGTTGGGCAGCACGTCGTTCAGGCGCAGGTTGAGCCGCCGGATCATCGCGGACTCGGGTACGCCGAGCGAGGCGTTGGCGCGCGACGTCGGGACGGTCTCGACCGGGTCGATGCCGAACAGGCCGGCGAAGCGCTCCCAGAGCAGGGTCGGGCTGGACCCCGCCGGGGGCACGGTCACGAGATGCACCCGGTCGCGGGGGACGGACTCCGCCCAGCGGTCGAGCACGTCCGGCACCTCCTGGACCCCCCAGAACCACTGGGCCACCTCGGCCGCCCGCTGCTCGTCGCGGAGACTGTCGAGGAAGGCGCCGTACTCCTTGGTGCGCCGATGCTTGACGTTCTCCTGCCACTCGGCGGGGATCTGCCGGACCAGGTCGCGGGCGGAGAACACGATGTGGACCTCGGAGGGGTCACCCAGCGACGCCAGCGCGCGGGCGACCTGCACACGGGAGGCGGTGCCGAGGATCTCGTGGCTGATGATCGAGGTGCCGGGCCACTCCCGGACCTGCGCCGCCAGCCGGTCCCAGGCGCCGCCCGCCTCGCGCTCGAGACCGCCCCAGGGCAGCTCCATCAGGTCGAGCGCGGCGAGGAAGTGGGCGTCGTGCCGGCCGGCCGCGTAGAGGATGCCGCGCTCGCGCAGCTCGTCGCGGTGGCTGAACAAGGTGTCCTGCACGAAGGACGTGCCGGTCTTGGGGGCGCCGACGTGGAGGAGCACGCGTCGGCTCACGCTCGTCCTCCCAGGTGCCAGATCCGCAGGCAGGCCGTGACGGCCAGCTCGAGGGTGCGTTCTCGGTCGATGGTGCCGGGGAGCCCGGGCTCGCTGGGGGCCAGGGCGTCCGGATCGCCGTGCACAGCGTAGCCAGCGTCCTTGATCTCCGCGGCGGTGGTCGCGGCGAGCTCGCGGGCCCACGGGAGGAAGACCGGCGGCGTCACCGGGACCACGACCTCGCCCGGGTCGCCGGCCCCCTCGTCGAGGACCCCGACCAGCGTCCTGGCCAGGTCGCGCACCATCGCCGGGGGATGGGTGAGGGCGGTCAGCCGGTTGAGGCGCCGGAGCAGGTCCGAGACGGCGGCGTCACCGCTGGCCGCGACCTTCGCGGGTCTCGCTCGCAGCACGGTCGTGGCCAGGGTGACCGCGTCGTCGACGTCGCGCGCGACGACGAGGTGCAGCGGCTCACGGCGGCGGCCGGCCAGCCGGCTCGCGACGGAGGTGACGTCGATCGACGGGGGCAGCCGGCCCGCCGCCTCGGCACGGCGCCACACCGCCGCCCACTTCAGGATGCCGCCGGTGCGGACGGCGACGCTCCAGTGCTCGGCCATCATCACCTCGACGGGGCGGGCGATCACGACGTGGGTCGGGCGCCAGTCGGTCTCGACGTGGCCCTGGTCGAGCAGGAGGTGGCGTACGGCGGCCACGGTCGCCGGGGTGCCATGGAGCCGGAACCGCCGCCGCCAGGGGAGCGGCCACGGCTGCGGTGGGACGTGCGGTCGAGGTCGTCGTACGTCGGGCAGCAGGTGGGCCAGGACCCCCACGGCCAGCCGCACCAGCTCCTCGTCCGGCAGCTCGCCCGGGTCGAAGGGCGGGGTGCCGAAGCGGCGGGTGTGGCCGGGCCACGGGAGAGGTACGTCGACCAGGCCGCGGCCCGGAGCTGCAGTGGCCAGCACCCGGTCGGCCAGGGCAGCGGTGTCGCCGGCGGTCCTGGCGGCGAGCGTCCGGGTGGCGGCGAGGTTGAGCCGCCGGACCAGCTCGAGGTGGATCGCGTCGGGGAGCGGGCGCAGCACGCAAGCCTCGAGAAGGTCCTGCGCGGTCGGGGCCCACACGGACCAGGGTGTCGTCCCTCCGGACCGGAGGTGCGCCGCCCAGGCCGAGACCGCCTGCTCGTAGGGGACGTGGTCGGGTGCCGCCATCAGCCGCGCCACCGTCGGGTCAGCCGCGCCATCGGGCCGGTCTCCTCGGCGGGGGAGTCGAGGTGCTCCAGGACGCGGGCCAGCGACGCGATGGCGGCCTCGGCCACGTCCTGGGGATCGGCCCGGTCGGGGTCGGGCCAGGGGTCGTGGTCCGTGGGCCACACCGGCACCAGGTCGTCGAGGTCGCCGGCGACGTGCACCCCGGAGCTCCGGATCTCCTCGAGCCAGGTCGCGGTGACCTGGTCGATCACGGCGCGGTGCCGAGGCGGGACCGTCGCGACCTGCATGCCGGGACGCTGCGCCAGCACCTCCTTGACGATGGTCTCGCGGACCCAGCCCACGTAGGTGTCGCGCGAGACCTTGCGCTCCGCGAGCTCGCTGTTCAGGCGTCGCAGCAGGGTGACCTCGGCGCCTCCGAGAGAGGCGTTGGTGGTCCCGCTCTCGGCGTAGGCCGTCCTCCGGCTGAGCCCGACCACACCGGCGAACCGCTTCCACAGCAGGTCCCGCGGTGCTCCGGGCGGGGGGACGGTGACGAGGTGCACGCGCTCGGGCGGCAGGTCGGCTCCCCAGGTGGCCAGGATCCGGGGCAGGTGCTGCACCTGCCAGAAGCCCTTCCTGTCGGTCGCGGCGTAGTTCTTCTCCAGGGCCCGCAGGAAGGTGGCGTAGTCGCGGCGGGCGCGGTGCTTGACCCGTTCCTGCCACTCCGCGGGCACCTGCCGGCCGAGGTCGCGGGCGGTGACCACCACGTGCACCTCGCGCCCGTCGAAGGAGGACAGCGCCCGGGCGACGCTCTCCGGCTTCGCCCCGGCCAGGATCTCGTGGCTGACCAGCAGGTGCCGGCGGGCCTTGCGGGCCTCGGTCACCAGGGCGTCCCACTGGCCGCGGGCGGCCTTCTCCTCCCCGGCCCAGCGCTGGCCGGTCAGGTCCAGGGCGGCCTCGAAGTGGTTGCCGGTGCGGGTCGGGACGTAGTCGAGGCCCTGCTGCTCGAGGGCGGCTCGGTTGAGGGCGAGCTTGTCCTGGAGGTAGCTGGTGCCGCTCTTCGGCGTCCCTACGTGGAGGTAGACCCGACGACTCATGCAGGCATTGTGCCGGGTGCCAGCGCCGTGACCACCCGGGAGGGGCTCGGCCGCCCGAGCACGCCGGCCATCCAGGTGCTGGTGGCCACCAGGGCGGGCAGGTCGACGCCCGTGTGGATGCCCAGACCGTGCAGCATCCAGACCAGGTCCTCGGTGGCCAGGTTGCCGGTGGCGCTCTCGGCGTACGGGCAGCCGCCGAGGCCGCCGGCGCTGGCGTCGAAGGTGGTGACGCCGTGCTGCAGGGCGGCGTACGCGTTGGCGAGGGCCTGGCCGTAGGTGTCGTGGAAGTGCACCGCCAGCACGTCGTCGGGCAGGCCCGCCTCGTTGAACGCGGTCAGCAGGTCCGAGACGTGGCCGGCGGTCCCCACGCCGATGGTGTCGCCGAGCGAGAGCTGGCTGGCGCCGAGGTCGAAGAGGCACTTGCCGACCTGCACCACCTGGTCGATCGGTACGTCGCCCTCCCACGGGTCGCCGAAGCACATGCTCACGTAGGCGCGTACGTCGAGGCCTGCGGCGCGCGCCCGCGTGACGGTGGGCTCGAACATCGCGAACTGCTCGTCCAGGGTGCTGTTCAGGTTGCGCTGGGCGAAGGTCTCGGTGGCGCTGCCGAAGATCGCGATGTGGCGGCACCCGAGCTCGAGGGCGCGGTCGAGGCCACGCTCGTTGGGGACGAGGACCGGGAGGTCCCTCCCACTGTCGCCCAGGCGCGTCATCAGCTCCGCGGCGTCGGCGAGCTGGGGCACCCACTTCGGGTGCACGAAGCTGGTGGCCTCGACGACGGGGAGGCCGGCGGCGAGGAGGCGGTGGATGAACTCGACCTTGGCGTCGACGGGGACGACCGTGTCCTCGTTCTGGAGGCCGTCCCTCGCCCCGACCTCGTAGATGGTGACTCTCGCCGGGAGGTCACCTGGTCTCGAGACACCCGCCGGCGCTCGTTCCTCAACCACCGTCGGCTCCTTCCACCACGAACAGGACCTGTCCGAGGGCCACCTGGCCGCCGGCGGTGGCGCCGACGGTGGTGACGGTGCCGGCGAAGGGGGCCTTCAGGGCCAGCTCCATCTTCATCGCCTCCAGGACTCCGAGCCGTTGGCCCTCCTCGACAGCATCGCCCTCGGCAACGTCCACGTCGAGGACGGTCCCGGGCATCGGGGCGGTGAGGGTGCCGACACCAGCGGCCGGGCCGTGCGCGGCGAAGACGTCCGGCCGCTCGAACACGAACCTCTGGCCGCGGTGCACCACCTCGACCCGGTGCCTCTCGACGTTCACCACCGCCTGCTGCCGAACGCCGTCGAGGGTGAGCACGACGACGTGTCGCTCGGCGGCGAGCTGGCGCACGTCGGTCTCGCCGATGCGCCCGGCGGCGCGGTCGACGTGGACCGGGACGTCGAGCTGCACCAGCACCGGGGCCGGTCCGGCGTTCATCCGGAAGCCGTCGCTGCGGTAGGGACCGCTGCTGGTCTCGGCGACGAGCATCGCGGAGGTCCAGGCGGCGAAGAGCCGGGCCACGGCGGGGCTGGGCTCGGCGACCTCGGCGGTGTCCAGCCACGCCGTGTCGACCGTGGCGTCGCGGAACTCGTCACCGGCCACGATGGCCCGCAGGAAGCCTGCGTTGGTGGTCAGCCCCAGGATCGCGGTGTCGTCGAGGGCGGCGACCAGGGCGAGGCGGGCCGCCTCCCGGTCGGGGCCGGCGGCGATCACCTTGCCGAGCATCGGGTCGTAGGCCGTGCTCACCTCCTGGCCGGGCTCGAGGGCGGCGTCGACGCGGACGCGCGTGGGCCAGCGCACGATGGACGTGGTGCCGGCCTGGGGCAGGAAGCCGTGGAACGAGTCCTCGGCGTAGACCCGGGCCTCGATGGCGTGGCCGGTCAGGGTCACGTCGTCCTGGGTGAACGGCAGCGCCTCTCCGGCCGCCACCCGCAGCTGGAGCTGGACGAGGTCGAGCGGCTGGCCGAGCACCGACACGGCCAGCTCGGTGACCGGGTGCTCGACCTGGAGGCGGGTGTTCATCTCGAGGAAGTACGTCTTCCCCGTGGCGTTGTCGAGCAGGAACTCCACGGTGCCGGCGTTCTGGTAGCCGACCTCGCGGGCGAGCGCCACGGCCGCCCGGGTCACCTCGGCGCGCTGCTCCTCGGTGATCGTCGGGGCGGGCGCCTCCTCGAGCACCTTCTGGTGGCGCCGCTGGGTGGAGCAGTCGCGCTCGAAGAGGTGGACCACGTGGCCGTGGGAGTCGCCGAGCACCTGCACCTCGATGTGCCGGCCGGACTCGACGTACGTCTCGATCAGCATGGTGTCGTCGCCGAAGGAGGACTGCGCCTCGCGACGGGCGGCGGTCACGGCCTCCTCGTACGACGCGGCGTCGCGGACCACGCGCATGCCCTTGCCCCCGCCGCCGGCGGCGGCCTTGACCAGCACCGGGAACTCGAAGGTGGTGGGGTCGGCGCCCAGCTCGTACGACGGCACCACCGTGACCCCGGCCGCGACGGCGATCTCGCGGGCGGCGTCCTTGCGGCCCATCTGGTCCATCACCGCGGCACTCGGGCCGACGAACACCAGGCCCGCGTCCGCCACGGCCCGGGCGAAGGCCGAGCGCTCGGAGAGGAAGCCGTAGCCGGGATGGATCGCGTCGGCCCCGGTGTCGCGGGCCGCTTCGATGACGGCGTCGAGGTCGAGGTAGCTGCCGACCCGGGCGGCCTCGTCCGCCGCCCGCACGTGCGGGGCGGTGGCGTCCTGGTCGGTGAAGACGGCGACGGTGCGCAGCCCGAGCGTGCGGCAGCCGCGGATGATGCGGAGAGCGATCTCGCCGCGGTTGGCGATGAGGACGGTTCTGATCTCACTCACATCCTGAAGATGCCGTAGGCGGGGGGCGGCACGGGCGCGTTCGCCGCGGCGGCCAGGCCGAGGCCGAGGACGCGGCGGGTGTCGAGCGGATCGATGATGCCGTCGTCCCAGAGTCGCGCGGTGGAGTAGTACGGCGAGCCCTGGAGCTCGTACTGGTCGCGGATCGGGGCCTTGAACGACTCCTCGTCCTCGGCCGACCACTCGCCACCCTTGCCTTCGATGCCGTCACGCCGCACGGTCGCCAGCACGGAGGCCGCCTGTTCGCCGCCCATCACCGAGATGCGCGCGTTGGGCCACATCCACAGGAACCGTGGGTCGTAGGCACGGCCGCACATCCCGTAGTTGCCGGCGCCGAACGAGCCGCCGATGACCACGGTGAACTTCGGGACCACCGAGCACGCAACCGCCGTGACCAGCTTCGCGCCGTCGCGGGCGATGCCGTTGTTCTCGTACTCCCGGCCCACCATGAAGCCGCTGATGTTCTGCAGGAACACGATCGGCGTGCGGCGCTGGTTGCACAGCTCGATGAAGTGGGCGCCCTTGCGGGCGGACTCGGAGAACAGGATCCCGTTGTTGGCGACGATCCCGACGTCGTACCCCCAGACCTTGGCGAAGCCGCACACCAGCGTCTCGGCGTAGAGCTGCTTGAACTCGTGGAACCGGCTGCCGTCCACGATGCGGGTGATCACCTCGCGGACGTCGTACGGCGTGCGGGTGTCGGCGGGCACCACGTCGTAGAGCTCGGCCGGGTCCTTCAGCGGCTCCTCGACGGTCCCGGCGGGCGGCCGGGCCGGCGTCACCCCGTCGGTTGAGCCTGTCGGAACCAGGGGCACAGGCAGCGTCGCCACGATCGACCGGACGATCTGCAGCGCGTGGTCGTCGTCCTCGGCCAGGTGGTCGACGACGCCGGACTTCCGGGCGTGCACGTCCCCACCGCCGAGCTCCTCGGCGGTGACGACCTCGCCGGTGGCGGCCTTCACCAGCGGCGGGCCGCCGAGGAAGATCGTGCCCTGGTCCTTGACGATCACGGTCTCGTCGGACATCGCCGGGACGTAGGCCCCGCCGGCGGTGCACGAGCCCATCACCGCGGCGATCTGCGGGATGCCCTCGGCCGACAGGTTGGCCTGGTTGAAGAAGATCCGGCCGAAGTGCTCCTTGTCGGGGAACACGTCGTCCTGCATCGGCAGGAAGGCGCCGCCGGAGTCGACGAGGTAGATGCACGGCAGCTTGTTGGCGCGGGCCACCTCCTGCGCGCGGAGGTGCTTCTTCACCGTGATCGGGTAGTAGGTGCCGCCCTTGACCGTGGCGTCGTTCGCGACGATCACGCACTCGCGACCCTCGACCCGGCCGATGCCGGTGACGATGCTGGCGCTCGGCACCGCGAAGTCGTCCTCGGCGGCACCGGTCTCCGGCCCGTACATCCCGTACGCCGCCAACGGGCTCAGCTCGAGGAACGGGCTCCCGGGGTCCAGCAGCGTGTCGATCCGCTCGCGGGCGAGCATCTTGCCGCGCTCGTGGTGCTTGGCGCGGGCCGACTCGGAACCGCCCCGCCACACCCGGGTCGTGCGCTCGCGGAGCTCGTCTACGAGGTGGGACATCTCGCTGGTCATGCTGGCGATGTTAGCGATCGTTAACACGCCGCGCCAGCACAGGTCGCGCCGGGCGCCCGCCGGGACCCCGCCAGGTCACGCGTTGGCGGGGGCGGGGTCGGGATCTCGCCCGAACTCCACGCCCCTGGCCTCCTTGCCGAGAAGCACGACGACGGCCACGACGAGGAGCACCGGGACGATCGTCACGGCCAGCGCGAACGGGTAGCCGTGGGACGCGGCGAGGTGCTCCTGGATCGGCAGGTTGAGCGCGGCGAGCACGTTGCCGAGCTGGTAGGTGACCCCCGGGTAGAACCCCCGGATGGCGTCCGGGGACATCTCGGTGAGGTGGGCGGGGATGACGCCCCAGGCGCCCTGGACGAGCAGCTGCATCAGGAACGAGCCCAGGACCAGCATGCCGGCCGTCGAGGAGTAGGCGAAGATCGGCACCACGGGCAGCGCCAGGACGGCGCAGAAGGCGATGGTGTAGCGCCGGCCGAAGCGCTCCGAGAGGCCGCCGAAGGTGAGGCCGCCGATGATCGCGCCGATGTTGTAGACGATGGCGATGGTCAGCGCGGTGGACTCGGAGAGCCCGGCGCCACCCTGGTCCGTGGCCTTGAGGAAGGTCGGGTAGACGTCCTGGGTCCCGTGGCTCATCCAGTTGAACGCCGTCATCAGCAGCACCAGGTAGAGGAAGCGGCGCAGCACAGCACCGGTGAAGATGACGTCCTTGACGCTGGTGTGGGTGACCTTCAGCTTCTCCTGGCTCGCCTCCCAGGCCTCGGACTCACCCACCTTGGTCCGGATCATCAGGCTGATCAGCGCCGGGAAGATCGAGAGGGCGAACAGCCAGCGCCAGGAGAGGCCGAGGCCCTGGTTGAGGATCAGGAACGCCACGGCCGCCAGCAGGTAGCCCAGGGCGTAGCCCTGCTGGAGCACCCCGGAGAAGAAGCCACGACGGGCGCGGGGGATCTTCTCCATCGCGAGGGCCGCTCCCAGGCCCCACTCGCCGCCCATGCCGATGCCGTAGAGGAAGCGGAGCACCAGCAGCACCGTGAAGTTGGGCGCGAACGCGCACAGGAAGCCGACGGTCGAGTAGAAGCAGACGTCGACGATCAGTGGGATCCGACGCCCCACCTTGTCTGCCCACAGCCCGAAGAGCAGCGCGCCGATCGGCCGCATCAGCAGTGTCGCCGTGGTCAGGAACGCCACCGTCTCCTTCGACTTGCCGAAGGTCTCGGCGATGTCGGCGTACACCAGGACGACGATGAAGTAGTCGAAGGCGTCCATCGTCCACCCGAGGAGCGCCGCGAGGAAGGAGTTCCTCTGGTCGGTGGTGAGCGGGGTGCGGGACCCCGAGGTGCCGGTCGCGGACATGCTGGCCCCCTTCGCCGGTGTGCCACCGGCCCGAGACGAGTACGGATGTTTGTTGTCCTACTCCACTACCCCCATCGGGGGCAAGCACCGTGTCGGCCCGTGGTTAACGGCCGCTAACCTAGGCGCCGTGAACCGACGCGAGCAGATCCTGGAGATCGCGGCCGAGCTCTTCGCCGAGAAGGGTTTCCGCGGGGTGTCGATCGCCGAGCTCGGGGCCGCGTGCGGGTTCTCTGGCCCGGCGATCTACCGGCACTTCCGGTCCAAGGACGCCGTGCTGGCCGAGATGCTGGTCAGCATCAGCACCGAGCTGCTCACCGTCGGCCGCCAGCGGGTGCGCGACGCGGGCACCGCGGAGGAGGCCCTGCGGGCCCTGATCGACTGGCACGTCACCTTCGCGCTCGAGCACAAGGCGCTGATCGTCGTCCAGGACCGGGACTGGTCGGCCCTTCCCGTAGAGGCTCGCGAGAACGTGCGCGACACCCAGCGCAAGTACGTCGAGGTGTGGGTCAAGCAGCTCCGCGCCATCCACCCCGACCTGGCCGCGAAGCCTGCCCGGGCGAGCGTGCACGCGGCCTTCGGTCTGCTCAACTCCACCCCGCACAGTGCCTTCCTGCCGCCCGAGGAGATGCGCGGGCTGCTGGCCGGGATGGCGGCCCAGGCGCTGGGGTGCGCCGTACCGGCCCCCGTCTCGGGGTGATGCCAATATCCTCGTTGCCCGAGGATATACTCGAGGAGTGGCAGACGACCTTCGGGCCCAGGCCCGGCACTGGCGCACGGCAGCCGATGCGCTGACCCTGCTGCGCGCCCGCTCAGGTCTCACCCGCCGCGAGCTGGGCGAGCGGCTCGGGCTCGGCAGCGGCGGCGTCTCGGACCTGGCCTCGCGGCTCCGGGCGGCACGGCTGATCGTGGAGCGCACCGTCAGTGCGCGAGGCGCGGGTCGGCCGACCTCGACCTGGCACGCGCACCCGGAGGCGCCCGTCGCGCTGGCCGTCGACCTGCGTCACGGCGATTGGCGTCTCGGCGTGTGTGCGCTGGACGGCGAGGTGACCATGCTGGTCGCCGGGGTCCACGACGGGGACCCGGACCGGTCGCTGGCGCTGCTCCGGAGGCGGGTGACCGCGGCGGCCCGCAGCCTGGAGGGCCGGGTGGTGTCGGTCGGCGTCGCCGTACCGGGCCAGGTGAGCGGTGCCCGGCTCCTGCAGGCCTCGATGCTCGGCTGGCGAGACGTCGACCTGGCTCGCCTCGGTGCTGGTGCCGGTGTCCCGGTCCTGGCCGGGAACGATGCCTCGATGGCCGCCATCGCCGAGGCGCGGGTCCATCCCGCCCGGCCGGCCGTGCTCCTGCACCTCGTCGCCGAGGTCGGTCTCGGCGGCGCGGTGGTCGTCGACGGCCGGCCGGTGCCGGGCGCGCGGGGACTCCAGGGCGAGTTCGGCCACCTGCCGCTCGCCGATCCCGGACTCGCGTGCCCGTGCGGGGCCCACGGCTGCTGGGGGGTGGCCTTCGACCCGCGTGAGGTCGCGCGCCGCCTCGGCGACCCGACGCCCGCGGACCCGCGCGGCTACCTCGGCGGCCTGCTCGCCCGCCCCGACGTCCCGGACGCGGTGCTTCGCCTGCGCGAGGACCTCGCCACCCGCCTGGGCCGTGGCCTGGCCGGGCTGGTCAACGTCGTCGACCCCGACGTCGTCACGCTCGGGGCGCTGGCCGGTCCGGTGCGGGACGCCGCACCCGCTCGCTTCGCGGACGCCTACGACCTAGGGCTGATGACCCTGCACCGCGATCGTCCACCACTGCTGGCCACGGCGACGGCCGGTGCCGACGCCGTTCTGGCCGGGGTCGGGCTCACCGCCCTCGACCAGACCCTCGACGCGGCCCGGCTGGCGTCTTGGGCGGAGGGCCGATGAGCCGGGCCGAGCAGGTGTCCACGCCGTACCAGCGTGACGCCGTCACCTGGGCCGCCTTCGGGGCCCTGTTCGGCTTCGGGATCCTGAACGCGGTGCTCGGGCCGGCGCTGCCGTTCCTGCGGGCCGAGCTGGGGCTGAGCTACTTCACCGCCTCGCTGCACCAGGTGGCGTTCGCGCTGGGTGGCGGCACCGCCGGGCTGCTCGCGGCGAGCGGTCGCAGCCGCCTGTCGCGTCGTACGACGGTCGTGGGCGGGCTGGCCGGAGCCGGGCTGGCGGGTCTCGGGATCGGGTTCGGGCCGGACGTCGTGGTGACGGTCGGTGCGGCGTACGTCGCGAGCGCGTGCGCGACCTCGTCGCTGATCGCGGTCTGGGCCACGCTCGCCGACGTGCACGCACGACACCGCGCGGTCGCCATGACCGAGGGCGAGGTCGCGGTCAGCCTCGCCGGCGTGGCCACGCCGCTGCTGGTGGCCTTGCTGGCCGGCACGGCGCTGGGCTGGCGATCCGCGTTCGCGGTCACCACGGCGGTCGCCTTGTTGACGGCCGCCTCCGTGTTCGCCGTCGGGGTGCCCCCCGCGTCCGCCCCGCCGGACCCGTCCGCCGTCCCGCGCCGGCTGCCGCCGACCCTGCTGACGATCTTCGCGGTCGTGGCCCTGGAGTTCGTGCTCAGCTTCTGGCTGGCCAGCTATCTCGACGACGAGGTCGGGCTCTCGTCCGGGCTCGCGGCTGGCACGGTGGCGGTGCTGTACGCCGCGCACCTGCTCGGACGCATCCTCACCAGTCGCGTCGCTCGCCGGGTGCCACCGCGGACGCTGATCGTGGCAGCGCTGCTCGGCGTCCTGCTCGGGTCCCCCGCCCTGCTCAGCAACGGCGTGACCTGGCTCGTCATCGTCGGCATCGCGGTGGTCGGGGCCGGGACCGGTGCGCTGTTCCCGCTCGCCTCGAGCCTGCACGTGCAGGCCAGCGCCCGAGGCGCCGACGGCGCCCTCGGGCAGACGCTGACGGTCGCCGCCCTGGCCCAGGTCGTCGGTCCCCTCGGCGCCGGCGCGCTCGCCCAGGCCGCAGATCTGCGGGTCGGGCTGCTGCTGGTGCCCGGCTTCGCCGTCCTCGCCGGCCTGAGCCTGCTGCGGAGGGCACCGCGTCGTCGCGCAGACCACCACGCCGGTGGTTGAGGAGCGAGCGCCAGCGAGCGTCTCGAAACCCGGTGCCACGACGGCCGAACCGGGCCTCCGACGAGCGCCCGTGAGAAAGTTCGGAATCCCTTGTGGGTAAGGGCTTCTGAGCCGATTCGTTGTCAACAGCCCCGCCGAGGTGCTGGTGTTCGCCCGCCGACGTGCTGGTCGCCGGAGTGACCTGGGCCGAGCAGCACCCGCCCGAGCCGATCCACGAGGCGGCGTTCTGGATCGGCGGCGGCGAAGAAGGTCTCCCACTCGCCGGCCAGGGTGCACCGCTGGTCGCGGAGTTCCGCATCGCAGAGTTCGCCGCCGCCATCGGACGCACCACCGACTCGGGCAAGCTGCTCATCTCCCATGGTCTGGAGCTGAAGTACCGGTTGCCCACGACCGTCGACGTGACCTCGAGACGGCCACCACCGAAGCCGGACCATCCGCAGCACTTCTACTGAACGCACCGCCCCGGACCCCGCCTTACCAGCACCTCGGCGGGGCCACGGCTTCCCGTGCGCGGGTGGGTCAGAGGAGGCGGGAGACGGCTTCGTCGTAGGCGGCCACGGCGGCGTCGGCGAGGCCGTGGCCGGTGGGGGCGTCCGAGGCGAGGGCGAGGACCTGGGCGGCGCGGACGCGGGCCTGTTCGCGCTCCTCGGCGCCGGGGGCGGACCCTCCGGCGGCCAGGGCACCGACCTCGGCGAGGAGGGTCTCGCGGGTGCGGCCGCGGAGCAGGAGCAGCACGTAGGGGTCGCGGTCCACCTGCCAGGCCAGCTGGTAGAGCAGCGCCAGGGCGTGCCGGCAGGGCTGCGTCCACGCGTCGCACTCGCACGCGGTGTCGATGTCGCCCGGGCCCGGCAGCACCTCGGCGCCGGCCTCGTCGGCGTGCTCGACCAGGTCGGCCGGGAGGTCACCGGCCTCGAGCGCCGCGGCGTACCCGCTCTCCCGGGCCGCCTCCTGCGCGAACGTCGTCCACCCGGCGGCGTCGAGCCGGTCCACCCTGACCTGCGCCATCAGCGGACTGGTGCCCCCGGGGTCGATCACCGCCGAGCTCATCGCCTCCAGCACGACGATCGCGCCGAGGCGGCCCGAGCGGGCCAACGTGCGTGCGGTGACGAGCTCGGCGGCCTCCACGGTCAGCTCCTCGAAGGAGCGCACGAACGCGCGTCCCCACCAGGTCGTGCTGCGCGCCGTCGCTCCGCGCACCCGCGTCAGGCGCGGCAGCACGATCGGGTCAGGCATGGCGCGTGGCCGGACCGGCGGCGCGGAATGCGAACCGCGGGAGGGGCGCCACGCCCTCCACCAGGTCGGCGACGAGGACCCCGGTCAGGGGGGCGAACTTCGCGCCGTGCCCGGAGCAGGGCGCGGCGATCACGACCTGGCCACCACCCACGGCGACGCGGTCGAGCACGAAGTCCTCGTCGCTCGTCATCGTGAACAGGCAGGTCTTCTCGGCCACCGGCTCGGGCTCCACGCCGGGCAGGCAGCGCTCGACGTAGGCGCGCAGGACCCGGCGTACGCCGTCGTCGACGATCCCGTCGCGGGTGGAGGCGGTGGTGGTGGAGTCGGTGTCGAACTGCCCGATCTTGTACGCCGGGGCCGGGCCACCGTCACTGTCGGAGGGCAGCGCATAGAGCTCGATGCCCTCCTGGGGCGCGAGCTGCACCAGGGTCGGCCACGCCGCCGCCGGGTCACGGTGGGGGTGGTGGAACACCTCGACCTGCTTGACGCTCAGCGGTGGCAGGGCCGGGGTGCCGGGCAGGCCGCCGAGCAGCTCCGGCAGCCAGGCGCCGGCGGCGAGTCCGCCCGTCCGGGTCCGCAGGGTCACCCCGGACTCGTCCTCCAGCCGCACCCACTCGTCGTCGGCGCGCCCGGTGAGCGCGACGTAGAACCCGTCGGCGTAGGCCCGGCGGTAGATCCGCGAGGAGCCGTGCGAGCCGAAGCGCCCGGAGCTCACGACGACGTCCGCAGGGTCACCAGGTCACGCAGCTCGTCGTTGCTCAGCTCGGTCAGCGCCACCTCGCCCGTGCCCAGCACCGACTCCGCCAGGGACCGCTTGCGCTCCAGGAGCAGGCCGATCCGCTGCTCGATGGTGCCCTCGGTGAGCAGCCGGTGGACCTGGACCGCCTTCGTCTGCCCGATGCGGTGGGCCCGGTCGGTGGCCTGGTCCTCCACGGCGGGGTTCCACCAGCGGTCGAAGTGGATGACGTGGTCGGCACGGGTCAGGTTGAGGCCGGTGCCGCCGGCCTTCAGCGACAGCAGGAACACCGGGGCCGCGCCGTCCTGGAAGCTCCGCACCATCTGCTCCCGCGTCTTCACCGGGGTGCCGCCGTGCAGGAACAGGGTCGGGATCGAGGCTGCGGCGAGGTGGCGCTCGAGCAGGCGGGCCATCGCGACGTACTGCGTGAAGATCAGCACCGACCCGTTCTCCGAGAGGATGGTGCCCAGCAGCTCGTCGCACAGGTCGAGCTTCTCGGAGCGGCCGGTGAGCCGCCCGCCGGCCTGGCGCAGGTAGTGCGCGGGGTGGTTGCAGATCTGCTTCAGCCCGGTGAGCAGGGCGAGCACCAGGCCCCGGCGGGTGGCCTCGTCGGACCGCTCGATCCGGTCCATCGACTCGCGCACCAGCGCCTCGTAGAGCACCACCTGCTCGCGGGTCAGGCTGATCACGTGGTCGGTCTCGGTCTTGGCCGGCAGCTCCGGGGCGATCCCCGGGTCGGACTTGCGGCGGCGGAGCAGGAACGGCTCCACGAGCTGGGCGAACCGGCGGGCCACGCTCGGGTCGACCCCGCTCTCGATCGGCGCGGCCCAGACCTTGCGGAAGGCGGCGCGAGAGCCGAGCAGTCCCGGCGTCGCCCAGTCGAGGTTCGCCCAGAGCTCTGTCAGGTTGTTCTCCACCGGCGTCCCGGTGAGCGCCACCCGGCACCGCGACTCGATGGTGCGCAGGTTGCGGGCGGTCGACGACGTGGCGTTCTTGATGTGCTGGGCCTCGTCGGCGACCACCAGGTCCCACGCGACGGTCGCCAGCGTTGGGTGGTCGCGCCGCATGGTGCCGTAGGTCGTCAGCACGAACCCGTCCTCGAGCTCGCCGAGGTCGCGCGACGAGCCGTGGAAGCGGCGTACGGCGACTCCCGGCGCGAACCGGTGGATCTCGGCCTCCCAGTTGCCCATCAGGCTGGCCGGGCACACCACCAGCGTCGGCCCCGTCGCCAGGTCGCGCCGTCGGCGGTGCAGGTGCAGCGCGATCAGGGTGATCGTCTTGCCCAGGCCCATGTCGTCGGCCAGGCAGGCGCCCAGCCCGGCCCCGGTCAGCTCGGCGAGCCAGGTGAGCCCGTGGCGCTGGTAGTCGCGCAGCGTCGCGGTCAATGCGGGAGGCGTCTCGAGCGGCGCCACCGTCGAGGCGTCGACGATGCGGTCGCGCACCTCGAGCAGGCTGGCCCCCGCGTGCACCTCGACCTGCTCGCCGTCGAGCTCGATCGTGCCGGTGAGCGCGGACTGCAGCGCGACGACCGGCTTCACCTTCTGGGCGGCCTTGCGCTTGCGCGCCCGCCGCGCCACCACCGGGTCGATGATCATCCAGTTGTCGCGCAGCCGGATCACGGGTGTGGTGGCGCTGGCGAGGGCGGACATCTCGTCGTCGGTGAGCGCGTCGTCGCCCAGCGCCAGCCGCCAGTCGAACTCGAAGAGCGCGCCAGGTCCGAACAGGCCCTCGTAGAGCAGGCCCTCGCGCGGGCCGTGCGCCACCTCGACCCGCGCCTGCGGGATCAGCTCGCCCCGCAGCCCCCGTGGCCAGAACACGTCGACGCGGGCGCGGTCCAGCGCCTCCAGCCCGTGCTCGAGGAGGTCGGCGAGCTCGTCGGCGTCGAGCACCATCCGGTCGGGCACCTGCTGGCGCTGCAGCCGGTCGAGCGGCGTCCAGGCCTGGGCCGCCGCGCGCAGGGCGATGCTGGCGTTGACGCGCGCCCGGCGCGAGAAGCCGTGGTCGGTCTCCAGCCAGAGCCGGTCGGCGTCGACGACATGGGTGTCGTCGTCCCGCTCGTGGACCTGGAGCACCACGACCACCCCGCCGCCCTCGAGCACCTCGGCCGGCGCCTCGATGCGCAGCGTGACCCGCACCTGGTCGGGCAGGTCGGGGTCCTCGGACTCCTCGGCCCGCCGCAGCCGGTCCAGCCCGCGGCCCTCGAGGGGCGACCGGGTCGCGGCGGCCGGCGCGGAGGGAGGCCTGGTGACGGTGTCGACGACCGCGTCGAGGAGCTGGCGGATCAGCTCCTCCGCGTCCTCGACGCTGGTGCCGTCGTGCACCCGCGACCGGGCGAGGTCGTGCAGCCGGTCGTCGTCCTCGGGCTGGAGCGGACCGACCCGCCAGGAGTCACCGGACTCCGAGAGCCGGATCCGCCCCGCGGCGACAAGCTTCATCGCCAGCAGCGTGGCCCCGCTGAGCAGCCCCACCGACGGGTGCGCGTCCTCGACCCGGATGGCCCGGGTCAGCACCGGGATGGCGCCGCGCATCGGCATCCGGATGGTCCGCGCCGGGCCGGTGAACTCGACCTCGCTGAGTCGCGGCGGGTGGTTGGGCACCCAGGTGGCGCGGCCCTGCAACGGAACGAAGCTCACTGCCCGACTCGCCTCCCTGACTCCTGCGCGTCGAACCTAACCCGTGACCCTGACACCCCTGCCGGGGCGGCCTGCTCAGTCCTTGTCGGAGCCGCGGATGGCGGCGGCGACGGCCTTCGGCACCTTCTCGTCGAACACGCTCGGGATGATGAAGCTGGCGTTCAGCTCCTTGTCGGTGACGACGTGGGCGATCGCGTCGGCTGCGCGCAGCAGCATCTCGATGGTCACGTCGCTGGCGCGGGCGTCGAGCAGGCCGCGGAAGACGCCGGGGAAGGCGAGCACGTTGTTGATCTGGTTGGGGTAGTCGCTGCGGCCGCTGGCGACCACGGCGGCGTACTGGCCGGCCTCGGCCGGGTCGATCTCGGGATCGGGGTTGGCCAGGGCGAACACGATCGGGGCCGGCCCCATGTCCTTGATCCACTCGGCCTCCAGGACGCCCGGTCCGCTGACGCCGATGAACACGTCGGCGCCGGCGAGACCGGCCTGGAGGTCGCCGGTGACCTTGCGCGGGTTGGTGCGACCGGCCAGCTCGGCCATCGCCGGGGGCAGCGAGTCGTCGTCCGCGGACAGGCAGCCGACCCGGTCCCAGACCACGACGTCCTCCGCGCCGGCGGCGAGCAGCAGGGTCACGATCGCGGTGCCGGCGGCACCGGCGCCCGCCACCACGATCCGCACGTCCTCGAGGTCGCGCTCGATGCAACGCAGCGCGTTGGTCAGCGCCGCGAGCACGACGATGGCGGTGCCGTGCTGGTCGTCGTGGAAGACGGGGATGTCCAGCCGCTCGCGCAGCCGGGCCTCGATCTCGAAGCAGCGCGGCGCCGCGATGTCCTCCAGGTTGATCCCGCCGAAGCCGGGGGCGATCGCGGCGACCACGTCGACGATCCGGTCGGTGTCCTGGGTGTCCAGGCAGATCGGCCACGCGTCGATGTCGGCGAACCGCTTGAACAGCGCGCACTTGCCCTCCATCACGGGGAGCGCGGCACCGGGACCGATGTTGCCCAGGCCCAGCACGGCCGACCCGTCCGTGACGACGGCAACGCTGTTGCCCTTGACGGTCAGCCGAGGGATGTCCTCCGGGTGCTCGGCGAGCGCCAGGCTGACGCGGCCGACCCCGGGCGTGTAGGCCATCGAGAGGTCGTCGCGGGTGCGCAGCGGCACCTTGGAGTGGACCTCGATCTTGCCGCCGATGTGCAGCAGGAAGGTCCGGTCCGAGACCTTGTGCACGGTGATGCCCTCGAGGTCCCGGACGTGCGCGACGATCTCCTCGGCGTGCTCGGAGTCGGTGGCCGAGCAGGTGACGTCGATGACCAGGCGGTCGTGACGGGACTCGGTGACGTCCAGCGCGGTGACGATGCCGCCCTCCGAGGCGATCGCGGTCGCGATCCGCCCGATCACGGCGGGGTCGGTCTCCGTGTGCAGCCGCATGGTGATCGAGTACGAGCCGCTGGTCGCCGCGCGCCGCTTCCTGGGGGTCGAGTCAGTCATGGCCAGCATCCTGCCCGGCAGAGGGGGTTACCCGCGAGTCCGGGAAAACATTGCCGAAACGCGAACTGCCTAGAGTCCGACCCATGAGCTCACCGCACTCACCGCTCGAACCCGGGGTCGGTCCGGTCCGCGGGTCGACGTACGTTCCCTCGACGCCGGAGCACGTCCTCTGGGGTCGCCTGCCCTGCGCCACCGACGCGGCGGTCGAGCGGGTCGATCCGGGTGCCGTACGGCGTCATCTCCAACCGGCACGGCAAGGGTGCCCTGCCCGGGGAGTTCCCGCTCGAGGGGGAGGTGTTCAGCGCCTTCGCCGGCGTCGACGAGACCGGCACCCGCGGGCTGCTGCCGCTGGCACCCGGCGAGGAGCCGCTGGTGTCCTTCCCGCTCGCGCCTTTCCTCGGCATCATCGGGGTGGCCGTGACCGGTGACCTGCGACCCCGCTCCGTGCCGCCCGGGCCGCACGGCGGCAACATCGACATCAACCTGCTCACCGTGGGCTCCACGCTCTACCTGCCGGTGCAGGTCGACGACGCGATGGTCTACGTCGGCGACCCGCACTTCGCCCAGGGCGACGCCGAGGTGGCGCTGACCGCGATGGAGGCCTAGCTGCGCGCGACGGTGCGACTCGACGTGATCGCGCGCGAGGACGCTGTGCGGCAGTTCGGTGAGGTCGCCGGGCCGCTGGCCGAGACCGCGGACTACCTCGTGCCCACCGGCCTCGACGAGGACCTCGACCTCGCGATGGCCAACTGCGTCCGCGCGGCCGTCGGGCTGCTCCAGGCCCGGTGGGGGATGGACCCGAGCTTGGCCCTGGCCTACCTCAGCGCCGCCACCGACTTCGACATCTCCCAGGTCGTCGACGTGGTCAAGGGCGTGCACGCCCGGATCCGCAAGGACGACTTCGCCCGGGTGGCCCGATGAGCGCCGGCTCCCTGCCCGAGGGCTTGATGGACGCCTTCGACGACTACGAGCGCGCCCTGATGGCCAACGACCTCGAGGCCCTCGACCGGCTGCTCGTCCCCGGACCGGACACCCTGCGTGGCGACGCCGCGGGACTGCTCGTCGGTCACGCCGTGGCCGGCTACCGCGTCGGCGCCGGCAACCCGGACTGGCTCGAGGCGGCCCCCAACCCTCACCACCCGCGACGGCCTGCCCTGCGGCGCCTGCCTGGTCGCCGCGCCGGGCCGTGACCGCGACCTGCCGGTGCTCGCGGAGGCGGCTCACGTCGGAAACACTGAGGGTCCATCGCTGTAAAGAGACTCACCTGACGTCCGCGGAGGCCTTCACATGGAGATCGAGCCCATGGAGATCGAGCAGTCCGGCGTTGACCCGGCCGACGCCGCGGTCCAGCAACGGCTGGACAACGACCCCGGCACCGAGCTCGAGGTCACCGCCGGGCAGGTCCGCGAGATCGCCGCCCTCCGCCTGCAGGGACTCGTCCGTTGACGACGCTGTCCAGCCACGTGCTCGACGCCGCCCTGGGCGTGCCGGCCGTAGGCCTGGCGATGACGCTGGGTGGCCCCGACGAGGAGCTGCTGGCGAGCGCGATGACGGACGCGGACGGCCGGGTCCTCTTCGACCTCGAGCTCGCGCGCGGCCGGCACCGACTGGTCCTCGAGACCGGGCTCTGGTTCGCCGCGGCCGACCGGCCCACGTTCTTCCCCGAGATCGACCTGGCCTTCGTCGTCGACCCGGTCGAGAGGCACTACGACGTGGCGGTGCTGCTCAGCCCGTTCTCCTACACCACCTACCGAGGGAGCTGACATGGCCGACGGGAACGTCATCCTGTGTCCAACCAGTACGGCAAGGCGGAGGCCCGGGTGGTGCGGGTGCCACACCGAGGGCGACAACAGCCAGGTGGTCGCGACGGACACGCAGAAGAACACGGTCTACGCCTTCGCCGAGGAGCACGGCATCGGCTCCGCGACCTACGAGGAGATCAGGGCGACCCTCCGGCGAGGTCGAGGGGTACGACGGCTACGTGATCGCCTGCTTGTGCCCACCCCACCGGTCAAGGAGTACGTCGGCTGAGGTCGTGCCAGGCGCCGGTCGCGACGACGAGCAGGACCAGCGTGCCCTCGACCACCAGGCCGGCCCGCAGGTGCCAGTGCAGCAGCAGCGCCCCGACGAGGGCACCGGCGACGATCAGCAGCACGGCCAGGAACCGACGGCCGCTGCCGCCGCCCCCTCGCCTGGCGTTGCCGCTGCCCAGCACCGAGTCGGCGGCCAGCCCGGTGATGGTCGAGGTGACCACGACGGTGGTCACGTCCTTGACTCCGATGAACCTGGCGGTGGCGGCCTGGATGCCCATCGCCGCGCCGAGCAGGCAGGTGACGGTCAGCAGCACCGGCCGGGTTGGGTCGTCGACGAGCCCCAGCAGGGCCGCGAGCGCGAGCAGCAGGGCGCCGACGAGGGGCCAGCAGCAGGTTGGTCCGCCGGGTCCATGCGTGCGGTGCGTCGCGCAGCACCCGTCCGCCCAGCGCCGCGCCGGCCATGAAGCCGCCGAGCGCCAGCACCGGGCCCAGCACCGGCAGGTCGTCCCCGCCGACCAGCGCCATGCCGAGGATGACGACGTTGCCGGTCATGTTCCCGGTGAACACCCGGTCGAGCCCCAGGTAGCCCACGGCGTCGACGATCCCGGTGCCGAAGGTGAGCACCAGCATCAGCGCCAGGTGCATCCGCTCGGCGGAGACCCTCGCCAGCCGCGCGGCCATCAGGACTCGACGCCCAGCGTCAGCGGGAGCACCGCGCTCGCACCCGCCCGCCGCAGCGCGCGGGCTGCCATCGTGAGCGTCCAGCCGGTGCCCATGAGGTCGTCGACCAGGAGTACGGGGCCGCCGTCCAGGGGCTCGTCGACGGCGAGCGAGAACCGGCGGCCGACAGCCGCCACCCGTTGCGCCGAGTTGGCTGCGCCCTGACCCGGCGGCACGTCCGGGTCGACGATCTCCCAGCGGGCCACCAGGGGCAGGTGCAGGTAGCGGGCCAGCCCGTCGGCGAGGCTGTGCACCAGCCGGGGACGGCGCGCCGACTCGACGTACGCCACCCCGGTCGGACGCGCCGGCCACGCCGGGTGCCAGTCGCCGAGCACCTTGAGGACGGCGTCGACCAGGGGCCGGGGGACCGCTCCGTCCGGCGCCTCGGGCCGGAACAGCTCGCGCAGCATCTGCCCGTGGCCCAGGTCGGTGAGCCGGCCGACGGCCCGCCCCTCCTCGGCGCCCTCGGAGATCTTGCCCTTGAGATCGATGCCGAGGTTGGCCAGCGCGCTGGGCCACATCTTGCGCGGGGCCAGCGTGACCCCGGGGCGACGGAGCCGCTCGCCGGCCTGCTCGAGGGCTGCCCCCGAGACGCCGGCCGGCAGGTCGATGCCCCCGCAGTTGTCGCAGCGACCGCAGTCTTCGGCGCCGGGGTCGTCCAGCTGCTCGCGCAGGAAGCGCATCCGGCAGCCGTCGGTCGCGATGTAGGCGAGCATCGCGGCCTGCTCGTCGCGCCGCGCCGCCGCCACCCGGTCGTAGCGCTCCTGGTCGTAGGCCCACTCCTGCCCGGTGGCGGTCCACCCGCCGCGGACCCGGTCGACGGCACCGTCCACGTCGAGCACCTTGAGCATCGTCTCCAGGCGGGTGCGGCTGAGGTCGACGTAGGTCTCCAGGGACGCGGTCGACATGGGGGCGCCGTTCTCGGCCAGCGCGCGCAGCGTCGTACGGACGTGCTGCTCGGGCGGGAACGCCAGCGAGGCGAAGTAGCGCCAGATGTCGCGGTCCTCGTGCGCCGGCATCAGCACCACCGTGGCGTCGCCGGTCCCGCGGCCCGCGCGGCCGACCTGCTGGTAGTAGGCCACCGGTGACGAGGGCGCCCCGAGGTTGACCACGAAGCCCAGCCGCGCGTCGAAGCCCATGCCCAGCGCGCTCGTGGCCACCAGCGCCTTGAGCCGGCCGGCGAGCAGGTCCTGCTCCAGCGAGAGCCGCTCGGTGGCCTCGGTCTGCCCGGAGTAGGCCGCGACCGCGTGGCCCCGCGAGCGCAGGTGCTCCGCGACCTCCTGGGTGGCCGCCACCGTGAGCGTGTAGATGATCCCGGAGCCGTCGAAGTCCGCCAGGTGCTCGCCCAGCCAGGCCAGGCGCTGCTCGGGCCGCTCGAGCTGGAGCACGGCGAGGTGCAGGGACTCCCGGTCCAGCGAGCCGCGCAGCACCAGGACGTCGGAGCCGAGCTGTTCCGCGACGTCGCCGGTCACCCGCGCGTTGGCGGTCGCGGTCGTGGCCAGCACCGGGATGCCCGGCGGCAGGGTGGTCAGCATCTGCCGGATGCGGCGGTAGTCCGGCCGGAAGTCGTGCCCCCAGTCGGAGATGCAGTGGGCCTCGTCGACGACCAGGAGCCCGGCGGTCTCGGTGAGCTGCGGCAGCACCTCGTCCCGGAAGGTCGGGTTGTTCAGCCG
The DNA here is from genome assembly GCA_025964795.1 of Marmoricola sp. Classification (GTDB taxonomy): domain Bacteria; phylum Actinomycetota; class Actinomycetes; order Propionibacteriales; family Nocardioidaceae; genus Marmoricola. The sequence goes on along the minus strand of JAOPYC010000037.1, from coordinate 5,804 downwards.
CTCGGGACTGACCAGCAGCACGTCGATCTCACCGGCCTCGACCCGCGCGCGGATGGCCTGCCAGTCCTCGATGTTCGTCGAGTTGATGGTGGCCGCCTTGATGCCGGCCCGTTCGGCCGCCTCGATCTGGTTGCGCATCAGGGCCAGCAGCGGCGAGATGATCACGGTCGGCCCGGCGCCGAGACCACGCAGCAGCGCGGTGGCGACGAAGTACACCGCGGACTTGCCCCACCCCGTCTTCTGTACGACGAGCACCCGGCTCTGCTCGACCACGAGCGCCTCGATCGCGGCCCACTGGTCGTCGTGCAACCGGGCGTCCTCGCGGCCGACCAGGGCCCGGAGGTGCTGCTCGGCCTCGTCGCGGGCGCTGGTCGCAATCGGCATGGGCCCTTGTCTACCAGTACACCCAGATGTCACCCGGACCTTCCCCACAGGTCACCTGGCTGGACCAACGTCGCAGCCACACCACTGACTCGAAAGGTTCCAGATGCCGAAGAAGCGCACAGTGATCGCCGTCGGAGTCGCTGCCCTGGCCCTGCTCGGGGCCGGCACCTCCACGGTCGCCGCCAACGGGCAGCTGCCGCTCGTCAACCGCACCGCCAAGGGGAAGGTCGACCAGCTCGGTGGCGCCGCTCGCCTCCGCGGCGACCAGAGCAGGCTGATCAAGGAGTCCATCAAGCGCACCCACGCGCGCAACGTGATCCTGTTCATCGGCGACGGCATGGGTGACTCCGAGATCACCGTCGCCCGCAACTACCTCGAGGGCGCCGGTGGCGCCTTCAAGGGCATAGACGCGCTGCCGCTGACCGGCAACTTGACGCACTACAGCGTGCAGAAGGACACCGGGAAGCCCGACTACACGCCCGACTCAGCCTCCACCGGGACCGCCTGGTCGACCGGCGTGAAGACCTACGACAACGCGATCTCGGTCGACCGCCACGGCAAGGCCTTCCCGACCCTGCTCGAGCAGGCCAAGAGGTCCGGGATGGCGACCGGGGACGTCACCACCTCCGAGATCCAGGACGCGACCCCGGCCGTGGAGGTCAGCCACATCAGCCAGCGCTCCTGCTACGGACCGGTGGCCACCACCAAGACCTGTCCCGAGGCCGCCAAGGAGAACGGTGGGCGCGGCTCGATCAGCGAGCAGCTGCTGACCACCCGTCCCGACGTCACCCTCGGTGGCGGTTCGACCACCTTCGCGGAGACCGCCACGGCGGGCGCGTGGAAGGGAAAGACGCTCGAGCAGCAGGCCAAGGAGCGTGGCTACAACTACTTGACCGCGAAGCAGGACCTCGCCAAGGTGACGAGCGCGGATCAGAAGAAGCCACTCCTCGGACTGTTCGCGCCGGGCAACCTGCCGGTCAAGTTCGCCCCATTGCTCGCCACGACCAACGGTGCCGCCCTGCCGGCGCAGAGCTGCCAGCCCGAGCCGACCTTCAGCCAGGTCCCCGACCTGAAGACGATGACGAGCAAGTCCATCGATCTGCTGTCGAAGAACAAGGCCGGCAAGAAGAACGGGTTCTTCCTCCAGGTGGAGAGCGCCTCGATCGACAAGAAGGACCACGCCGCTGACGCGTGTGGCCAGATCGGTGAGACGCAGCAGCTCGACGAGGCCGTCACGAAGGCGCTCGATTTCGCCCGCAGAGACGGCCACACCCTCGTCATCGTCACCGCCGACCACGCCCACACCAGCCAGATCGTGGACGGCACCACCCCCGGCCTGACGGTGAACCTGGCCACCAAGGAGGGGTCGAACATGATCGTCTCCTACGGCACCGCCCCCGCGGGGGGCAGCCAGCAGCACACCGGCACCCAGCTCCGGGTGGCCGGCTACGGTCCCGGTGCGGGCAACCTGGTCGGCCTGATCGACCAGACCGACCTGCACTTCATCATCGGCAACACGGTCAACCGCCGCTAGTCCGCCGCACCACCGCAGCCCCGGTGTTGGTCGCGACCGCGACCAGCCCGGGGCTGACGGCTACCTCGTAGGGCCAGTAGGTGGTGTTGATCCCGTCGGTCGGCAGCGCCGCCGAGGTCATCGCGCCGGTGTCGAGGTCGAGGACGTGCAGGGCCGTCGTACCCCCGACGAGGGCGTGGTCGTCGTCGAGCAGCGGCAGGTCAGCGAGCGCGAAGCCGTAGGGCAGGAACTGTGGCTTCTCCGGCACGGTGCGCCTCCACAGGACGTGGCCGTCCCGGGCGGCGTACGCCGACCAGGCGTTGCCGGCCCGCACCAGCACCCGCCCGGCCCGCAGGCTCACGTCGAAGTGGGCGGGGCCTCCCGGGCTCACCGACCAGACCTGGCGGCCGGCTCGGTCCAGTGCCAGGACCCGGCCCTGCTGACCGGTCCACTGCTCGACGAGCGCCAGGCCGGCGTCGGGGTCGGTGCCGATGACGTGCATCCCTGCCCCCGCGGCCGAGTCCAGGGTCCACCGCCGCCGGCCGTTCTTCGCCGAGATCGCGACCAGGGACTGGCCGGCCCGGCGCTGGGAGAGCCTGCGTGGGTCGGCCAGCCGCTCGTGCGACGTACCCCCGGCCAGCAGCAGACCGTCGCCCAGGCTGCCCAGGAAGTCACCCTCGTCCGCAGCCACGCCGCGTCGCCACCGCTGCGACCCGTCCCGGCCGTCGAGCCGCACGACCTGCTCCGTCGACCCGCTCCCGCGGGTCAACACCGCCACGCCTCCGCCGTCAAGGACCTGCGTCGCGAACGGGTCGTTGAAGGTCACCTCCGGAGCGTCGAGCGTGGTGCACCAGACCCGGTGCCCGTCGTCGGCGTCCAGCGCCACGAGGTCGGGCGCGGCGCCGGTCGACAGGGCGGCCACCAGGTAGCGCGTGTCGCTGGCGTCGTACGTCGACCGCCGGGTGCCCACCCGGACGCTCCACCGCGGCTTCAGCGTCCGGTCGTCGAGCATCGTGAAGTCCGGGTTGTCCCGGGTGCGCACCCCGATGCCCTGCGCGAACGCGGAAACCTGCGCCCACTGCTCGTAGTGGTAGCCGACCCCTCCCAGCACCTTCCCGAACGGGGCCGGCGCCGCGTCCAGCGCCGTGACCAGCGCGTCCCGGTCGTGGTCGGGCCGCGCCGCGCGCTGCCGCGCGTCCAGGAAGGGCGAGTCCGACCGGGCTCCGGTGACCTCGGTGACGTCCCGGCCGCAGTCCGACGACAGCCGGGGCACGGCGACCGCCGCCCCCCCGCCGAGGACCACAGCCCCCACCACGCCGCCGACCACCCACCTGCGCCTGTCCACGCGCGCCAGCGTAGGGGGACAGTCGGAAGTGGAACGCGGATGTGCAGTTCCCGGGAGGCCCGAGACGGCGTAGTGCCACCGGTTCTTGCAGTTCCCGGACCCGCCATTTGGGCGTTGTGCAGGACGGTGTGGCACATCGCGCTCCCCGCGCCCGCGGGAACTGCGACAACCGGTGGCACTACGCGGAGACCGGGGGTCTGGGAACTGCACCACGAGCTTCCACAACAGGACGCGAGCGAGTGTTTTCCACAGCCCCGGCGCCAGCCGGGTGCACGCAGGCGTCGGGACCGGTAGACCGGTGGCATGCCAAGACTGATCGACTGGGGAGTCCGCTACGACCTCATCCGCGAGGCTGTCGTCCGCATCGCTGCGCGTCGGGGTGCGGAGGCGGTCACCATCGACTCCGTGGCGACAGAGCTCAAGCTCCACCCCTCGACCCTCCGGCGCGCGCTGAGCTCGCCGGACGTGCTGCGTGCCATGGGTGTGGCCTGGATCGTCCGCAGACGAGGCGCTCGCCTCTACCTGCGCGGGCGAGGCACCCACGAGTACGGCTCAGTGGAACACCTGTCGTGGGCGCTGCAGATGTATCTGCCCCTGGACGAGGACGACCTGGAGCACGAGCGCGCGTGGAAGGAGCTGACCACGGCGGGGATGGACGAGCAGTCGGCGCGGCATCGACAGAACTGGGACGAAGCTCTGGACAAGCTCATCGATCAGGTCCTGGGCATGCTCGGCACCGAGCCGACCTCACGGCCGCAGCTGTCGGTCCAGCTCCGAGCCCTGATTGACGGACTGATCTCCGCCCTGTGCCGCTCCGACATCACCTCTGATCAAGCGATCGAATGCGTCGAGGCCACGCTTCGCCAGCTGCCACTGGTGCCAGAGCTCCGGCCCAGTGAGCCGGAGCCGCGGATCAAGCCCGTCGTCGGCGGATCTCCTCGTTGATGGCCGGGACCACCTCGTGCATGTCGCCGATCACGGCGTAGGTCGCCTTGGTCATCATCGGCGCCTCGGCGTCGGTGTTGATCGCGAGGATCACCTTGGAGCTCGCGCAGCCCGCCCAGTGCTGGATGGCGCCGCTGATGCCGCAGGGGATGTAGACGTCGGGGGAGATCCGGCTGCCGGTCTGGCCGACCTGCTCGTTGTGCGGACGCCAGCCCAGCGAGGTGACCACGCGGGAGACCCCGAGGGAGCCGCCGAGCAGCTCGGTCAGCTCGATCACACCCTTGAACCCGTCGGGTCCGCCGGCGCCACGGCCGGCTCCGACCACGATGCGGGCGGAGCGGAGGCCGCCGTCGTCGTCGGTCGACTCGCGCTGCACGGAGACGACGCGGACGGCGAGATCGGCCGGGGTCAGCTCGACGGCGAGGGGCTGCAGGGTCCCGGCTGCAGGCTCGGCCGCAGGAGCAGGATCGACGGCGTGACCGGCGACGGTGAACACGGCCGGACGCTGCGAGAGCCTCATCTCCTCCAGCGCGGCACCACCGACGACCTGGCGCGTCACCACGAACGGGGAGAGCCCGCCGAAGGAGACGACGTTGGCGGCCATCGCCACCCCGAGCCTCGTGGCCGCGCGAGCGAGGACCTCGTTGCCCCGGTTGGTGCCGCCGGCCATCACGACCACCGAGCCGGACGCCTGCCGGGCCGCGACCACGGCCGCTGCCGTGGCCGCGCCGGAGAACAGCTCGAAGTCGTCAGCGTCGGCGTGGTGCACCGTGCGGACGCCGTACGCCGCGAGCTCGGAGGCCACGCCCGCAGGGGCGGGGCCGACCACCACCGCGTCGATCGGCACTCCGCCGCCGGCGGCGGACAGGTCGCGGGCCAGGGTGACGGTCTCGAGGGACACCTCGTTGACGCCCTCGGCCGAGGTCTCGACGTAGACGACGATCATCGGGCTACTCCCAGTCGCTGCAGCAGGTCGACCACGGTGCCCGCGGTCCCGGGCCCCTCACCGAGCACCTCGACGGTGGAGGGGGCGGGCGGCGGCAGCGTCAGCCGGACGCGACCGCTGCCGGCCGGCTCCTGCACGCTCGCCCGGGTCTCGATCTCGATCTTCTTGGCCTTCATCCGGCCGGTGATCGTGGGGTAGCGCGGCTCGACGCCGCCCTCCATCACCGTGACCACGGCAGGCAGCGGCACCGCGTAGGACTCCAGGCCCTCGGGCCCGTCGCCCTGCAGGTCGGCGGTCCCGCCGTCGACGCCGGCGAGCTTGATGCCGGTCACGACGGGTCGGTCGAGCTCGTGCGCCAGCCGGATGCCGACCTGGAAGTCGCCGGAGTCGGCGGCGTCGTTGCCCAGGAGCACGAGGTCGTAGGTCACTCTGCTGTCCTCCGGGGCGGCCTCGTTGTCGCGCACGACGGCCGCGATCTCGCGGGCGACGTCGGCCGGGCCCAGCGAGACCGGCTCGGCCTCGACCAGGACGGCGGCGGTGCATCCGACGCCCAGGGCGGAGCGCAGCTGCTCGGCGGCGTCCGCGTCACCGACCGAGAGCACTGTCGCGGTGCCGCCGGTCGCCGAGGCGATCTGGACCGCGAGCTCCACGGCGCAACTGTCGTGGTTGCT
>JAOPYC010000022.1 GCA_025964795.1 Marmoricola sp. | reverse complement strand
GCGACGGGCTGCGTGCGGTCGGCGACGTCGTCGGCGGGATCACCGGCCTGCGCAAGATCGGGGCCCTGGCAGAGCTGCACAACCGCAGGCTGGAGCCGCACTCCTACGGATCGACGCTCGTGCAGGCAGCTCATCTCCACTACATCCTCTCGGTGAGGAACTGCGAGTTCTTCGAGCTGCCCTACCCCCGGGGCCCGCTCGACTTCGGCATGCTGGACACGGTCGAGATCACTCCGGACGGGTACGCACTGGCGCCGACCAAGCCAGGTCTCGGCTACGACATCGACTGGGATGCCATGGACAACGCGACCATTGCGCAGTACGGCTGAGACGGTCGCCCGGGAGGCGGATTCCGGGTGCGTCAGGGCCCGAACGTCCGGCCGAAGTCCTATGATCTCGTCGCGACCAACTGATGGAGAGCACTCGCCTCCAGGCCTGACCAGCGGTAGAAACGAACGCGAGAGACGGGAGTTCGCATGCCGGGTCGAACCCAGGTTCAGCAGGCGCGACGCGACCAAGGCCCCATCACTGATCGCGGCGCCCTGCGCAAGCAGGCGTTGCTGGAGGCGGCTCGGCGGGTCTTCGAGCGCAAGGGGTTCATCGAGGCTCGCGTGAGCGACATCGCCAAGGAGGCTGAGGTCTCGCACGGGACCTTCTACACCTACTTTGACACCAAAGAGGCCGTCTTCGAGGCGGTCTCCCACCAGGTGATCGAGGCCATGCTGGAATCCATGTCGATCGCTGCTCCCGACCCCGACTTCCATGGTCGGGTGCGTGACTCGGTCCGTCGCTTCGTGCTGGCCTACCGGCCGCACTCGAAGATGATCGGCCTGATGGAACAGGTCGGGACCTTCTCGCCGGAGATGCGTGCGCTCCGGCTCGAGCTCCGAGACACCTTCGTCAAGCGCACCCAGCGCGGCATCGAGCGTATGAAGGAGCTGGGCCTGGCGGACCTCGGGCTCGACGTGGAGTACACGGCCGAGGCGCTCGGGGCGATGCTGGAGCACACCTGCTACGTCTGGTTCGCCCTCCATCACCCGTTCGACGAGGAGCGCATGATCGACAGCCTCGCCGCCGTCTGGGAGAGGGCGCTCTCCGCGACGAGCGCACCGAAGCCCGGCTGACTTGGACCGCCCCGCCGGTCTCGTCCGGTGACGCTGTCTGGCCCCGTACAACGGCCGCTCCTGTGGGCCTCCACAAACCGCTCGGCACCCTGCGTCGCGGGCCTTGACATATCCGGGCGGCGGTGACCACTCTTGACATGCATGTCAACAAGTGCCCGCAGAGAGTGCCGGCCGTTGGCCGCACCCATCCGTGGCACGGGTCCGTCCCGCACGTCCGAGAGTTTAGCGAGAGCAGGCGAGCACATGAAGATCACCGATGTCCGGGCACAGCAGTTGAAGTCGACCGACATGGAGTTCAAGTACACCGAGGCGTGGACTCCCAGCCAGGTCGGCATGATCCTGTTCCGCGTCACCGGCGAGGACGGCCACGAGGGGCACTGCGTGACCTGGCTCGCGGCCGCGGGTCAGACCGAGGACCTCCTCCCTCGGATCCGGCGGGCCCTGGTCGGCCGTGACATCCACGACGTCGAAGCGATCTCCCTCGAGCTGACGGGTCGGCTGTCGGCTCCCAACGCCGTCTACTCCGCGATCGACATCGCGCTGTGGGACCTGATCGGGAAGCACCACGAGACGCCGGTCTACCAGCTCCTGGGCGCGGCCCGCCATGAGCTGCGCGCCTACGCGAGCACGGTGTACTACCCCACGATCCAGGAGTACATCGACCTCGCCCTCGAGTGTCGCGCCGAGGGCTTCGACGCCTACAAGCTGCATCCCTTCGGGGTCCCGGACAAGGACATCGCGCTGTGCCGGGCGGTGCGGGAAGCGGTCGGCGACACCATGGACCTGATGCTCGATCCGGTCAACGCCTACGACCGACAGGGAGCGATGAAGGTCGGCCGGGTTCTCGACGAGCTGGACTTCTACTGGTTCGAGGCGCCCATCCCCGACACGGACATCCAGGGGCTGGCCGAGCTCACCAGCAAGCTCGACCTTCCCGTGGCCGCCGCGGAGAGCGTCTCTGGTGGCCTCCTGCAGTACCCGCAGTACCTGAGCACGCACGTGCTCGACTCGTTGCGTGGCGTCGGTGACTGGGTGGGCGGCATCTCCGCGATGCGAAAGGCCGCCGCCCTGTGTGAGGCCTACGGAGTCAAGTACGAGCCGCACAGCTATGGCACGACCTCCATCCAGGCGGCCCACTTCGCGGTCATGCTCTCCATCCACAACTGTGATTTCCTGGAGCTTCCCGTCCCGACCGGGATCCTCGACCATGGGATGAAGAACACGCTGCGGGTGGAGAAGGACGGCACCGTCGCTGCGCCGACCCTGCCCGGACTCGGCTACGAGATCGACGAGGACGAGATGGACAACCTGACCGTTCGAGAGCTGGCGGTCAGCTCCGGCAACACGCTGCACGGACTGTGAGAGAAACGACATGACCTTGACGTCCAACCCGTCAAGCCCGGACATCACGCTCAAGCTGAGCGACCGCTTCACCCAGGACGACGGCGGGGTCTACCTCACCGCCATCCAGGCCCTGGTGCGGATCCTCGTCGACCAGCGTCGCCGCGATGTCTCGCTGGGACTGGACACCGCGGGGCTCGTCTCGGGCTACCCCGGTTCGCCGCTGGGCGGGGTGGACGTCGAGATGGAGCGGCAGCGCCCGGTGCTGACCGACAACCACGTGACCCACCGGCCGGGCCTCAACGAGGACCTCGCCGTCACCGCGCTGTGGGGCAGCCAGACCGTGAACTCCCTTCCGGGTGCCACCGTCGACGGTGTTTTCGGGATGTGGTTCGGCAAGGCGCCGGGCGTCGACCGGGCAGGGGACGCGCTCCGGCACGCCAACATCCGGGGCACCGCGCCTCACGGTGGGGTGCTCGTCGTCGCGGGTGACGACCCGGACGCGGCCTCGACGAACTTCCCGACCGACAGCAACGGGGCGTTCGTCGATTGGGGCATGCCCCTGCTGTTCCCGGGCAACGTGCAGGAGATCCTCGACCTGGGAGCGCACGGCTACGAGCTCTCGCGCTTCAGCGGCCTGTGGGTCGGCCTGAAGATGGTCACCGAGACCGCCGACGCCTCCGGGTCGGCCGACGTGGACCCCCGGCGGCTCCAGTTCCTCAAACCGTCCACCGAGATCGCCGGCCAGACTTTCGTGCCGCAGCTCCGGGTGAACACCCCCGGCCCCCCGATGAAGGAGGCCGAACGCGACCTCGTGGAGTCACGCAAGGTGCTGGCCGAGCGCTACATCGCCCTCAACGAGCTCAACCCGGTGACGGTGGAGCCGGCGGTGCCGACGGTCGGGATCGTGGCCGCGGGCAAGACGTACTACGACCTGCGCAAGGCGTTCGAGATCCTGGGCCTGGACGACGACGCACTTCGTGGGGCCGGGGTCCGGCTCAAGCGCATCGGTGCTCTCTTCCCCGTCGGCCAGGACGAGTGGCGTGCGTTCGCCCAGGGCGTCTCGACGATCGTCGTGGTCGAGGAGAAGCGGTCGCTGATCGAGCGGTTCATCAAGGAGGCGCTCTACGGCCAGGCCGACGCACCGGCGATCCACGGCAAGACCGACGCGTCCGGGCAGGTGCTCCTCCCGGAGTACGGCGCCTTGACCGGCGACATCATCGCCACGCGCATCGGGCCGCTGCTGGTCGACCTGCTGGGTGACGTCGTCCAGGTGCCCGAGACCAAGCGGGTCCGTGCGCTGCTGCCGCTGGTCACCTCGCGCAAGCCGTTCTTCTGCTCGGGCTGCCCGCACAACGTCTCGCTGATCGTGCCGGAAGGAGCAACCGTCGCGGCCGGGATCGGCTGCCACATCCTCGAGCTGGTCGTCCCGCGCGAGGAGTACGGCGAAATGGCCGGCTACACCCAGATGGGGGCCGAGGGGGCCCAGTGGATCGGCATGGCGCCGTACACGACGACGAGCCACATCTTCCAGAACGTCGGCGACGGGACCTTCCACCACTCGGCGAGCCTGGCCCTGCGCGCTGCCGTGGCCGCCAACGTGAACATCACCTACAAGCTGCTCTACAACAGCGCCGTGGGCATGACCGGCGGCCAGCACGTCGAAGGTGGCATGTCGGTCAAGGAGCTGACCAACCTGATGAGCGCCGAGGGTGTGGCACGCACGATCGTGACCACCGACGATCCCAAGAAGTACCGGCGGATCCGGCTTCACCGCGGCGTCGACGTGTGGCACCGCGACCGCCTCATCGAGGCTCAGGAGGAGCTGGCGAAGGTGCCCGGCGTCACGGTGCTGATCCACGACCAGTACTGCGCGGCTGAGAAGCGCCGCCTGCGCAAGCGCAAGCAGATGGTGCAGCCCACGGAGCGGGTGCTGATCAACGAGCGCGTCTGCGAGGGCTGCGGGGACTGCAACTCCAAGTCCCAGTGCCTCAGCGTCCAGCCGATCGAGACGGAGTTCGGGCGCAAGACCGCCATCCACCAGTCCTCGTGCAACTTCGACTACACGTGCGTGAAGGGCGACTGCCCGTCCTTCATGAAGGTCGAGACGAAGAACGCCACCCGCAGTAAGAAGGACGTGCTCGCCGCCCCGGAGTCTCCCGAGCCGCGCCGGCTGGTCCCCGCGGAGGCCTTCAACATCACGATGACCGGCATCGGTGGCACCGGTGTTGTGACGATGAGCCAGGTCATGGCCACGGCCGCGGCCCTGGACGGCAAGCTGGTCCGCAACCTCGACCTGACCGGGTCGAGCCAGAAGGCAGGGCCGGTCGTCTCCCAGCTGCAGGTCTACTCCGACCCGCTCGAGGAGCCCGCTGCGCAGATAGCCGACGGTGCGGCAGATCTCTTCCTGGCCTTCGACCTGCTGTCCTCGCTGACGGCGAAGAACCTGGCCCAGACCGACCCGCGGCGCACCGTGGCGGTCGGCTCCACCAGCCCGACACCCACGGCCGACATGGCCGTGGACCCGAGCATCCCCTACCCGGACCTCTCTGGCCTGATCGAGCAGCTCTCGGAGTACACCCGAGCCGAGGACAGCGTGTTCGTGGACCCGGAGGCGATCGCCCTGGCCGTCTTCGGGAACCACCTGGTCGCCAACAGCGTGCTGGTCGGCGCGGCCTTCCAGAGCGGCGCTCTCCCGATCTCGGCGTCGTCCATCGAGGAGGCCATCAAGGTCAACGGTGCTGCCGTGGACGCCAACATCCAGGCCTTCCGCTGGGGGAGGGCGGCCGTCGCCCGTCCGGAGGCGGTGGCGGCCCTGACTGTCGACGCTGCCGGGCCGGCAGGCCCCGAGCTGCCCGCGGCGCTCCTCCAGCGCATTGACGACATGGGCACGGACCAGGAGCTGCGCAGGGTCCTCGACGTCCGGGCCCGAGAGCTGGTGGCGTTCCAGAACACGCGCACGGCCGGGTCCTACCTCGACACGATCTCTGCGGTCGCTGCGGCCGAGACCAAGGCGGTCGGAGCGCCGGGGCGACTCACCGACGAGGCGGCACGCCAGCTGTTCCACCTCTCCGCCTACAAGGACGAGTACGAGGTCGCACGCCTGCACCTGCTCGACTCCGCTCGGGAAGCGGTCGAGCGGGAGTTCGGGACGGGTGCCAAGGTCTACTGGTACCTGCACCCACCGATGCTGCGAGCGATCGGGATGAACTCCAAGATCAAGCTCGGACCCTGGTTCCGGCCAGTGTTCAGCGTGCTCGCCGGCCTCAAGGGCCTTCGGGGGACCCCGTTCGACGTGTTCGGCTACGCCCACGTCCGTCGGGTGGAGCGCGACCTGGTGGACCACTACACCGCTCTCGCCCGCGAGGTCGCTGCCCGTCTCGAACCGGCCAACCTCGAGCAGGCCGTCGCGATCCTGGCGGCTGCGGAGGGCATCCGCGGCTACGAGCACGTCAAGCTGGGCAACGTGGGCAAGTACGCGAGCGAGCTGGTCCCGCAGGCGAGCAGCCTGGGTGTCCAGACCCACCTGACGTCGCGCCTCACCTCGGCGGTCTGACCGGTACGTCGAGGCAGCGCTACGCGGGTCGTCGTACGAAGACCCGCGGGGTCAGCTGGTTGCGACCGATGCGCTGAGAACCGCCTGGTTGAAAGACGACGAGCAGGACAAGATCGGAAGAGCACACGTAAGAACACCAATCACATAACTCAACT
>JAOPYC010000003.1 GCA_025964795.1 Marmoricola sp. | reverse complement strand
ACGAGTTCCTCGACGGCTGGGGCGACGACATCTCCGGCTGCCGCACCTTCGAGGACCTGCCCAAGAACGCACAGCGCTACGTGCGCGCCCTCGAGGAGATGTCCGGCGCCCCGTTCTGGGCCGTCGGCGTCGGCCCGGGGCGGGAGCAGACGCTGGTCGTCACCTGACGGCGTCCGCGAGGCGGGACCGGATCCGTCCGGCGCCGGGCCCACCGAGCTCGGGAAGCACGACGTCGCGACCGGTCACCAGCATCAGTAGCACCCGGATCGGCGCCTCGACGACCGGCCCCTCGCCGACCGTCCAGCGTGCGTCGGTGGCAGTCAGCGTGAACCCGTGCAGCCGCTTCCCGGCGCGGAAGGGGAAGCCCATCGACCAGGCCCGCTGCGTCGCCACCGTGGCTGCCGCAATGGGCATCTCACGGGTGCGGCCCAGGGGAACGGCCATGTCCTGGCCGTGGACGAGCTGGTCGATCAACGGCTCGACGTCACTGACGAACGGCGCCTTCCGGCGCGAGCCGACCATGGCCCTGAGCAGGACGGGGTAGTCGCCAACCGGCAGCTCGGCCCGTCGTACGGCGGTCTGGTGGATCATCCGATCGAAGCTCCCGCGGGCTCGAAGGGTCGGGCCGATGGCCGCGAGCAAGGTCATCTGGGCCAGCGTGAGGTGCGCGCCCACCTCCCGGACCCGCCAGCCGGTGCACAGCGATGGCGTCTGCCACTCGTGGTCGGTGAGCTCGTCCATCAGGTCGGCCAGCTCCGAGCGTTGCTGGTCGATGGTCTGCCACACCTCGTCGGCTTCCATCCCCAGACTCCTCCGGATTGGTACGATGATCGAACAATAATGGTTCGATGCGCTGACTGGTGTCAAGGGGGGTGCGATGGGTGCGCGACCGCAGGATCCGGCTCTGAACCTCGGGGTGCTCTGCTTCATCGGGTCGCGGGCCGTGGAGGCGCGCGTGCTCGCTGCCCTGGCGGCCGCAGGTTTCGACGACCTCACCCCCTCCCAGGCCCGGGTCGCCGCCCGGGTGGGGCCGGAAGGCACTCGGATCGGCGACCTGGCGGACCAGGCGCTGGTCACCAAGCAGACGGTGACGGCCACGGTCGACCGCCTCGAGCGCGCCGGCTACGTACGCCGGGCGCCCGATCCGGCCGACGCACGCGCCAGGCTGGTGCTGATGGCCGAGAGAGGACTGCGGGCCATCGCCGTGGCCAGGGTCGCCGAGGCCGAGGTCGAGGCGGAGTGGGTCGCCCGTCTCGGGGAGAAGCAGGCGAGACAGCTGAGGAGCGCTCTGGAGCAGATCCGAGAGATCGCAGACCCTTACGCGTAGCGCGCCTTCGGTCCGGCTGTAACGCGGAGTTATGGACGCTGAGGGCGTCGTACATCCCTTGTTCAGCGCCACAACTCCGCGTTACAAGCGGTTCCGGGGCCGCGCTCAGGGGCGGCGGCTCAGCGAGACGAACAGGTCGCTCGCGGTGCTGGTCAGCTGCTCGGCGGTGAGCGTGACCTCGCCGGTGAGCCAGGAGGCGACCAGCTCGGCGAAGCCGGCGATGTAGACGAGGCCCTGGAGACGGGCGCGGTCGGCGGGCCAGGCGTCCTCGCCGTACAAGACCGCCGCCTCGTGGGCGACCAGGTCGGCGAAGGTGCCGATCAGCTCGTGGCGACGCGCGCGCAGGCTCGGGGTGGCGCTGGAGTGGACGACGGCGACCAGGCCCAGGGCGGGGTCGCGGCTGACCAGGTCGACGAACGAGGCCATCACGGCGTGCACCCGCTCCTCCGGGGAGCCGGGAGTCTGCTCGATGACGCCCTGCGCGGCAGCGGCGATCTGCGCGCTCACGTGGTCGAGCGCGGCGAGCAGGGCGTCCTCGCGGTGGGCGAAGCTCTCGTAGAAGTAGCGCTCGGTCAGGCCGGCGCGGGCGCAGATCGCGGTCATCGTCGTACCGGCCTCACCGTGCTCCGCGAGCAGCGCGATGGTGGCGTCCACCAAACGTTCGCGGCGGTCCTGGGCTCGCTCCTGCGCGGTCTTGCCGCCGTAGCTCCGGACCGGTGTGCTCACGCCAGCATCTTGACGTGCTGCCGCCCGTCGCACAAACTGACAGCCGTTCCTGTCAGATGACGCGGAGGTGGCATGACGTCCGGTGAAGATGCGCGATCCGCGCTGCGACAGGCTCCTCGGCGGCGCGGACTTCCCGTCGTCGGCGCCACCATGGCCTACGTCCGCGACCCGTTGAAGATGATGCGCGAGCAGTACGACGCCTACGGGGCCGTCTCCGAGATCGACTTCGTCGGCGGCGTCTGGACCCTGTTGATCGGGCCCGACGCGTGCGCGGCAGCCCTGACCAACAAGGACAAGGCCTTCGCCAACGGGCCGGGCTGGGGCCAGCTGGTCGGGCCGTTCTTCGACCGCGGCCTGATGCTGCTCGACTTCGAGGAGCACCATGCCCACCGCAGGCTGATGCAGGAGGCGTTCACCCGTCCCCGGCTCGCCGCCTACACCGCGGCGCTGGGGCCCGCGATCGCAGCCGGGCTCGACGCCTGGCAGCCCGGGCCGGACTTCCAGGTCTACCCCGCGCTCAAGGAGCTCACCCTCGACCTGGCCACCCAGGTCTTCATGGGCGGCGCCGAGCTCGCGGCGCCCGGTGAGATCGAGAAGGTCAACCGAGCCTTCGTTGCCTGCGTCCAGGCGGCCACGGCGATCGTGCGGTTGCCGATCCCCGGCACCCGGTGGGGACGGGCGCTGGCGGGCAGGAGGCTGCTCGAGGAGTTCCTCGGCCGTCACCTCGCGAGCAAGCGGGACCACCCCGGCGACGACCTGTTCTCGGTGCTCTGCGCCCTGCGCGACGAGGACGGCTCGGGGCTCGGCGACCAGGACGTCGTGAAGCACGTGATCTTCCTGCTGATGGCCGCGCACGACACCTCGACGATCACGGTCACCACGATGATGCGGCACCTCGGCGCGCACCCCGAGTGGCGCGAACGCCTGCGCGCCGAGGCGGCCGACCTGCCGGACTGTCCCGACCTCGACCAGCTCGACCGGCTGGAGTCCTTCGACCTGGTGATGAAGGAGTGCCTGCGGCTGGTCCCCCCGGTGCCGGTGCTGGCGCGTCGTACGGTCAAGGAGACCGAGGTGCTCGGCGTCCGGATCCCGGCGGGGCGGCTGGTGTCGGTGATGCTGCACTACGGCCACCACATGGACGAGTACTGGCCCGACCCGGAGCGCTTCGACCCCGAGCGGTTCGCTCCGCACCGGCGCGAGGACAAGGTGCACCGGCACGCCTGGGAGCCGTTCGGTGGCGGGGTGCACAAGTGCCTCGGCATGGCCTTCGCCGGCGCGGAGGTCAAGCTGATCGTGCACCAGCTGCTGCGTCGTTTTGAATGGGCCGTGGACGCGGACTACCGCGATCGGCTGAACTACCACTCGCTCCCGTTCCCCGCGGACGGCCAACCGGTCGACCTGCGACCCCGTGAAAGGACCCCCGCATGAACACCCCGTTGTCCAGGACCAGGCGTGAGATCGAGGGCCTGTCGATCATCGTCACCGGGGCCGGCCGGGGGATCGGTCGGGCAACGGCCGAGCTGCTGGCGGCCGAGGGGGCCACGGTCGCGCTCGGGGACCTCGACGCCACGCTGGTGCAGGGCGTCGCGGACCGGATCGGGCACGGGGCCGTCGGTGCCCACCTCGACGTGACCAGCTCGGACTCCTGGGCGGAGTTCCTCGCGGCGGTCGGCGAGGTCGGACCCATCGACGTGCTCGTCAACAACGCCGGGATCATGCCGCTCGGCTCCGTGCTCATGGAGCCCGAGGCCGTCGCCCGGGCGATCATCGACGTCAACGTGCACGGGATCATCAACGGCACCAAGGCCGTCGCGCCCGGCATGGCCGACCGCGGCCACGGCCACATCGTCAACGTCGCCTCCGCCGTCGGCCGGATCGCGGTCGCCCACGGCGCCACCTACTCCGCCTCCAAGTTCGCCGCGGTGGGTTTCAGCGAGGCCACGCGGACCGAGCTGAAGCCGCTCGGCATCGACGTCAGCGTGGTGCTGCCGACCGTCGTGCAGACCGAGCTCGCCGCCGGCGTCCCGGCCGCACGCGGGGTGAAGCCGGTGACGGCGCAGGAGGTCGCCGAGGTGATCGCCTCCGCGATCCGCCGGCCGCGTGCCGAGCTGTGGGTGCCGCAGTGGGTGCAGGGGATGACGCGTACGACGAGCCTGCTGCCCCGCTTCCTCCAGGAGGCCATGGCGAAGGCGTTCAAGGCCGACTCGGTGCTGTCCGACGCCGACCAGTCGGCGCGCTCGGCCTACGAGGCACGGGTGCGCCCGCCTGCCGGCTGAGCGCCGGAGCCAGGCGAACACCTAGGATCGTCGAACGTGAAGACCCTCGTCATCGGCTCCGGTGGGCGTGAGCACGCGCTCGCGCTGGCCCTCTCCCGCGATCCCTCGGTCAGCGAGGTGCACGCCGCGCCGGGAAACCCCGGCATCGCCGAGTGCGCGACGCTCCACGACGTCGACCAGATGGACGGCTCCGCCGTGGCCGACCTGGCCGAGTCCCTGGGTGCCGACCTCGTCGTGATCGGCCCGGAGGCGCCCCTGGTCGCCGGCGTGGCCGACGACGTACGGGCGCGGGGGATCAGCTGCTTCGGACCCTCGCGGCTGGCCGCCGAGCTCGAGGGGTCCAAGGCCTTCGCCAAGGACGTGATGGCCGTCGCCGGTGTTCCGACGGCGATGGCGCACGTGTGCAGCACCGCCACGGAGATCGACGCGGCCCTGGACGCGTTCGGGCCGCCGTACGTCGTGAAGGACGACGGCCTCGCCGCGGGCAAGGGCGTGGTCGTGACCCACGACCGTGCGGAGGCGGCCGCGCACGCGGCGCAGTGCGAGCGGGTGGTGATCGAGGAGTACCTCGACGGCCCGGAGGTCTCGCTGTTCGCGATCACCGACGGCTCCACCGTCTACCCGCTGCAGCCCGCACAGGACTTCAAGCGGATCTTCGACGGCGACCAGGGGGCGAACACCGGCGGCATGGGCGCGTACACGCCGCTCCCGTGGGCCCCCGAAGGGCTGGTCGCCGAGGTGCAGGAGCGGGTGCTGCAGCCGACGGTCGACGAGATGGCGCGACGGGGGAGCCTGTTCGCGGGCCTGCTCTACGCCGGGCTCGCGCTCACCTCGCGCGGGACGCGCGTCGTGGAGTTCAACGCCCGGTTCGGCGACCCGGAGACCCAGGCGCTGATGGCCCTGCTCGACTCCCCGCTCGCGTCGCTGCTCAAGGCCGCCGCGGACGGCGAGCTCGACCAGGTCGCACCGCCGCGCTGGAAGGACGGCGCCGCCGTCGCCGTGGTGATGGCCAGCGCCGGCTACCCCGAGAGCTCGAGCAAGGGCGACGTCATCGTCGGCACCGAGACCCTGGCCGAGGAGGACGACGTCGACGTGATCCACGCCGGCACCGCGCTGAGAGACAGGTCCCTGGTGACCGCCGGAGGGCGGGTGCTCGCGGTCACCGCGGTCGGCCGCGACGTCGCCGACGCGCGCGCGAAGGCCTACGAGGGCATCTCGTCGGTCAGCTTCGAGGGTGCGCAGTGGCGCACCGACATCGCCGCCTCGGTGGCCAAGGAGTCACTGACATGACAGTCCCCAACGTCCTCGCCACGAGGTACGCCGGCGCCGACCTCGCCGAGATCTGGTCCCCGGAGCACAAGATCGTGCTGGAGCGGAGGCTCTGGATCGCGGTGCTCACGGCGCAGCGTGAGCTGGGCGTGGAGGTGCCCGACGGGGTGATCGCGGACTACGAGGCCGTGGTGGAGAAGGTGGACCTCGCCAGCATCGCCGCCCGCGAACGCGTCACCCGCCACGACGTGAAGGCGCGCATCGAGGAGTTCAGCGCGCTGGCCGGCCACGAGCACATCCACAAGGGGATGACCTCGCGCGACCTGACCGAGAACGTCGAGCAGCTGCAGATCCGGTCCTCCCTGGAGCTGGTCCGCACCCGGGTGCTCGCGGCGCTGGCGCGGCTGGCGCGGCTCGCGGCCGAGCACGAGACGCTGGTGATGACCGGCCGCTCGCACAACGTCGCCGCCCAGGCGACCACCATGGGCAAGCGCTTCGCCACCGTGGCCGACGAGATGCTGGTGGGCCTCGCACGGCTCGACGACCTGCTCGCCCGCTACCCGCTGCGTGGGATCAAGGGCCCGATGGGCACCTCGCAGGACATGCTCGACCTGCTCGACGGGTCCCCGGAGAAGCTGGCCGACCTCGAGGAGCGCGTCGCCGTCCACCTCGGGTTCGAGCAGGTGCTCACCAGCGTGGGCCAGGTCTACCCGCGCTCGCTCGACTTCGACGTCGTCTCCGCGCTGGTCCAGCTGGTGGCCGGTCCCTCCAACCTGGCCACCACGATCCGGCTGATGGCCGGCATCGAGCTGGTGACCGAGGGGTTCAAGGAGGGCCAGGTCGGCTCCTCGGCGATGCCGCACAAGATGAACACCCGCTCCTGCGAGCGGGTCAACGGCCTGGCCGTGGTGCTCCGGGGCAACCTCGCCATGCTCGGCGAGCTCGCGGGCGACCAGTGGAACGAGGGCGACGTCTCCGACTCCGTCGTACGCCGGATCGCGCTGCCGGACGCGTTCTTCGCCTGCGACGGGCTGTTCCAGACCTTCCTGACCGTCCTCGACGAGTTCGGGGTGTTCCCGGCGGTGATCCAGCGCGAGCTGGACCGCTACCTGCCGTTCCTGACCACCACCAAGGTGCTGATGGCGGCGGTGCGCAACGGCAAGGGTCGCGAGGCGGCGCACGAGGCGATCAAGGAGCACGCCGTCTCGGTGGCGCTGGAGATGCGCCAGGGCCGCGCGGACAACGACGTCTTCGAGCGCCTGGCCGCCGACGACCGGCTGGGCCTGGACCGCGCCCAGATCGCCTCCCTGGTGGCCGACCCGATCGAGTTCACCGGCGCGGCGCGCGACCAGGTCGCCACCGTCGTACGACGGGTCGAGGCGGTGCTGGCCACCGACCCGGAGGCCGCCGCCTACGTGCCAGGCGCAATCCTCTGAACCTCCCGGCCTCGCCCCACGAGGCAGGCAAAGTCCCAAATCTCCGAGTTGGGGGTTGTGACCGAGCTTGTCCGTCATCTACGTTCGAGGCTGCTCGTTTCTGACCCGTCGGTCGCGGTGCACCTGCTGCGTCCGGGGGCCGCTCTGAGGAGAAATGGCGCTCCGAACCGAGCACCCGAGGTGCACTGAATTCTGCCCAGTGCACGCGCGGGACAGGGGCCGCTCCACGCGCGTCGGGGCGGCCCTTGTGGGTTCCCGGAGCGCCCTGCCGACCGCCAACCGGGGTTTATCGGACCGACCTTCTCCGGTATTTATCTG
The DNA here is from genome assembly GCA_025964795.1 of Marmoricola sp. Taxonomy (GTDB): domain Bacteria; phylum Actinomycetota; class Actinomycetes; order Propionibacteriales; family Nocardioidaceae; genus Marmoricola. The sequence continues at coordinate 28,575 of JAOPYC010000003.1, read as the reverse complement.
TCCGTTTTATATACAAAACTTCCTATTTGTCCTAGAGTGGAGATAGCGCGATCGGGCCGCCGGGGCCTGATCCAACTGGGGAGGGAAACCCAACATGAACTTCAAGAGCCGCATCGTCCGAGGCGCACTGCTGTCCGTCACCGTGGCGCTGGCCGTGGCCGCCGTCCCGGCTGCCGGGGCCACCGCCGACGCCGGCCACCAGCCGTCGAAGAGCGCGATCCTCAAGGCCATTCTCTGATCCATCGAGACTCTGTGGGGTGTGCCGGCAACCGCCGGTGCACCCCACAGTCGCGTCCGGGCCCGGTCGGACGCGGTCCTGCCGTCAAGGAGCGCGTTTGTAGTCTGGCTGCGTGCACAACATCCCCGAGGCCCCCGTCATCCAGGGCGCGACCCACCTCCACTCCGGCAAGGTCCGCGATCTCTACCGCCTGGAGGACGGCCACCTGCTGATGGTGGCGAGCGACCGGATCTCCGCCTTCGACTTCGTGCTGGACACTCCGATCCCCGACAAGGGCGAGATCCTGACCCGGATGTCGCTGTGGTGGTTCGGTCAGCTGGCCGACCTGGTGCCCAACCACGTGCACTCCACCGACGTGCCGGAGGCCGTGAAGGGCCGCGCGATCGTGTGCGAGGAGCTGGGGATGTATCCCGTCGAGTGCGTCGCGCGTGGCTACCTGACCGGGTCCGGGCTGATCGACTACCAGGCGACCGGCGAGGTGTGCGGCGTACGCCTGCCCCGGGGGCTCGTCGAGAGCAGTCGCCTGCCCGAGCCGATCTTCACGCCGGCCACCAAGGCGGCGCTGGGCGACCACGACGAGAACGTCTCGTTCGAGAGCGTCGTGGGCGACATCGGGGCGAGCGCGGCCGCCGCGCTGCGCGACCTGACGCTCGCCGTCTACTCGCGGGCCGACGGACTGGCCCGGGAGCGGGGGATCATCCTGGCCGACACCAAGCTCGAGTTCGGCTCCCGGCTCGCCCCCCAGGCCGGCGACAACGCCGGGGTCGGCACCACGGTGCTGGCCGACGAGGTGCTGACGCCCGACTCCAGCCGCTACTGGCCGGCCGCGGAGTGGGAGCCCGGCCGGGCGCAGAACTCCTACGACAAGCAGATCGTACGCAACTGGCTGCTCTCCCCGGAGAGCGGGTGGCAGCGCTCCTCGGGATCCGCGCCCCCACCGCTGCCCACCGAGGTGGTCGACCGCACCCGCGCGCGCTACGTCGAGGCCTTCGAGATGCTCACGGGCGAGCGCTTCTGATGGCCCGGGGTGAGCTCACCACCTCCGTGGAGTACGACGTCCCGGTCCCCGTCGCCTTCGCCTACCTGGCCGATCCTCGCAACCGCCCCGAGTGGCAGTCCTCGCTGCGGCGGGTCGACCTGATCGACGAGGGCGAGCCGCGGGTGGGGCAGCGGTGGCTCGACGTCACCTCGGCCCGGATCGTCCCCGAGATGGTGATCACCGAGATGGAGACCGACGTGCTCTGGGCCGAGACCGGTCGCTGGAAGGGCATCTCGGCGGACCTGACCCTGGGGTTCTCCCCGCGGGCCGGCGGCTGCAGCGTGGCGGTGGCCTTCGGCGTGCACGGCCGGGGGCTGCTGCGCCCGGTCGGCTGGGCGGCGACGGGGGCCGGCCTGTTCGCCGTACGCAGTGACCTGCGCAAGGCCGGCCGCATCCTCAGCGAAAGGCAGGCCTGATGGCCCGCGCGATCGGCCTGGCGCTGAGTGCGTTGATGATCGTCGTCGGCGTGCTGTGGACGCTGCAGGGGCTCGACGTGGTCAAGGGGTCCGCGATGAGCGGCGAGGAGTACTTCGCGGTCGTGGGCCCGGCCCTCGCGGGCTTCGGCATCGCGCTCGGCATCGTCGTGCTCCGCGGGTCCCGAGGCCGCTGAGCTCTCACAGGCACTGCCAGCCTCCCGACAGGCTCCGCACACCTCCGGCCCAGCGCGGTCGCGGATCTTCGGAGGACGCCCGGCACTCGCCGCCGGGCCCCCAGCAGTGGAGGTTCTAGGATGGACGACAACCAGATCGACAGCACACCGGAGGCCGCAGGCCCTCCGCGCAAGCGCACCGTGGCGGTCGCCGCGGCCGTGGGTGTGGTGGGACTGGTCGGAGGCAGCCTGGCCGCCGGAGCGCTCTCGTCCGCCTCCGCGGAGAGCAGCACGAACAGCACCGGCACGGAGTCCGGGCCGTCCGCGGGCGGCCGGGGCGGCCACGGTCACGGCGGCCCCGAGGGTGGTCCCGGCGGCGAGCGGCCCTCGGCCCCGCCGAGCGGGTCACCGGAGACCCCGAGCTCGCGGACGTCCTGACGACGCGTCGACCGGGGAAGGCTGCACCCCACCCAGCCCCGGCCACGGGGAGCCCCACCCGTGGCCGGGGCCCTGCGTCGTTAGACTGGGCGCGCCCTCTACGAAAGGCCACCCGTGTCCCGTGTCGTCGTCGACGTGATGCCCAAGCCCGAGATCCTCGACCCGCAGGGCAAGGCCGTCCAGGGGGCGCTGCCGCGGCTCGGATTCCAGGGGGTCAACGAGGTGCGCCAGGGCAAGCGGTTCGAGATCGAGCTCGAGGGCGAGGCCACCGAGGAGCGGCTGGCCCAGGTGCACGAGATGGCCAGCACGCTGCTGTCCAACCCGGTGATCGAGGACTACGAAGTGCGCGTGGTCCAGTGAGGGTCGGGGTCGTCACCTTTCCCGGCTCGCTCGACGACGTCGACGCGCAGCGCGCCGTGCGGCTCGCCGGGGCCGACGCCGTCCCGCTGTGGCACGGCGACCACGACCTCAAGGGCGTCGACGCGGTCGTCCTGCCCGGGGGCTTCTCCTACGGCGACTACCTGCGCTGCGGCGCCATCGCCCGCTTCGCGCCCGTGATGACCGAGGTCGTCGCGGCTGCCCGGGGCGGGATGCCGGTGCTCGGCATCTGCAACGGCTTCCAGATCCTGTGCGAGTCCCACCTGCTCCCCGGGGCGCTGATCCGCAACGACCACCGCAAGTTCGGCTGCCTCGACCAGACCGTGCGCATCGAGAACAACAGCACGGCCTGGACCACGGCCTACGCCGCGGGCCAGGAGGTCACGATCGTCCTCAAGAACGGCGAGGGCTCGTTCGTCGCCGACCAGCACACCCTCGACCTGCTCGAGGGCGAGGGCCGCGTGGTGGCGCGCTACGTCGGCGCCAACCCCAACGGCTCCCAGCGCGCGATCGCCGGCGTCACCAACGAGGCCGGCAACGTGGTGGGGCTGATGCCCCACCCCGAGCACGCGGTCGAGGACCTCTGCGGTCCCGGCACCGACGGGCTCGGCTTCTTCACCAGCGCGATCGTCGCCCTGCAGAACGCCTGACCCCAGCAGCCGCCAGGATCAGCGGCGCCCGGCGCGCAGCTTGGCCCACGTCGGCGCCCCGACCTTCTTGGTCGCCTTCATCCCCAGCCGGCGCTGGTAGGCGCCGACCGCTCGGGCCGTGGCCGGGTTGAAGACGCCGGTGACCCGCAGCCTCGGAGTGCCCGCCGCGTTCAGCGCCCGCTGCACCCGGATGACGTCGGCCCCGCGCATCTTGCGCTTGAGCTTCTTGCCGCTGGTGCCGACCACCAGCAGGCTGACCCAGTCGGACTGGCTGACGTAGGACTTGACCCCGGTGCCCGCCCGCCTCTGGAAGGCGTTCAGCCCGGCGGTCGTCGGGGCGTTCCACGTCCCGGTGACCTCGTAGGGGTAGAGCCGCTGCTGCTTGAGCAGGCACTGCAGCGGCACGATCAGGCTGGTGGCCACCGTGGCGCTGGTCGCGACGTACCCGGTCCGGCTGATCGTGGCCGGGGCGCAGCGGCTGTCGGCCAGCGAGGAGCCGGTGTAGCGCGGCGTGCTGGTGACCGGGGCGGGCGCAGGGGCCGGAGCGGCCACGCCGGGCAGGGCCGGGGTGCGCAGGTCGAGGTAGTTGCGGTCGATGTTGATGCGTACCCCGCCCCAGGTCTCGTTGTGCCCTCCCTGGAACTGCTTCGCCCGGCGGTAGGGCTGCCACCCGTCGCTGCGCACGTACGTCGAGGTGGTGTTCGCCTTCTTGTCCCAGTCGGCGATCCAGATCTGGTCAGGCATCACGATGGGGTTGCCCTTGGTGACGCGGGCGTTGTCGAGCATCCGGATGCCCGAGGCCGCGCTGGAGTAGTAGCCGGAGGCGTACCGGTAGCGGTGGAGCTCGGTGGTCCAGGAGCTGATGAACCGCAGCGCCGACTGGGTGCACGCGGACGTGGTGGCGCTGGTGAAGGCCTCGAGGTCGTAGAAGATCGTGCTGCCCGGCACGATGCCGAGGTTGCGCGCGGCGGTGACCGCCCGCCGGGCCTCCATGACCCCCTGGGTGCGCGCGGCGGCGTAGGTGTTCGTGGTGCTCGCGTTGATGGTCGGGTCGATGTTCTTGCCGTAGCGCGGGTAGCGCGAGGAGCAGGAGGCCTGCGGGCCCAGCGTGATGGGCATCAGGTGCCACCCGGCGGCGAGCTGGTTGTGCACCCACGTCGCGTTCAGGTTGGCCTGGCGCTGGCAGGCGCGGGAGGCCCCGGAGATGTAGATGCCGGCCGCCCGGAAGGGCGAGCTCTTGATCCAGGCCGACATCGCCGCCTGGCTGGGCGCCTCGCACTGGTCGAAGCCGAGACCGCGGTAGTTGCCGGGTGTGACCGGGTTGGCGGCGGCGCCGGTGGGGACGGTCAGCACGGAGCCCGAGAGGGCCAGCACGAGCGCCGTCACGAAGGCCCCGGCCAGCCACTTGCGCGGCTGGCCGACGGTGCTTCGGAACGAAGGACGGGGAAGCATCGTAATCTCCTGGAATGTCGGAAAACTGCGTCACCCTAACCCCGTTCGTCACACCAGTAACAGGCATTTCCGTGAATTACAGATATGTAATTCATTCTTGGCATTTCTCGATCAGGAAAATGGTTCGGCAGGGTGCGACGACCTCCCAGGGTGCCGACCACGCCGTACGCCCCGGTCGCCAGTAGGTTTGTCCCGTGGTCAGCTCCAGCACCGACACCGCGCCCGACGTCCGGCTCGACACGGTTGCCGTGGCCGGCACCGATCCCGAGCGTGACCAGCCCTGGGCGGCGCTGGGCCTGAAGGCCGACGAGTACGCCCGGATCCGCGAGATCCTGGGCAGGAGACCGACGAGCTCCGAGCTGGCGATGTACTCCGTGATGTGGAGCGAGCACTGCTCCTACAAGTCCAGCAAGGTGCACCTCGCGCAGTTCTCCGAGATCCCGCAGGTGACCCGCGCCGGCAAGATGCTCGCCGGCATCGGCGAGAACGCCGGCGTCATCGACATCGGCCAGGGCTACGCCGTCACGTTCAAGGTCGAGAGCCACAACCACCCGTCGTACGTCGAGCCCTACCAGGGTGCGGCGACCGGGGTCGGCGGGATCGTCCGCGACATCCTGGCCATGGGCGCCCGCCCGGTCGCGGTGATGGACCCGCTGCGCTTCGGCCCGCTCGACGCCCCCGACACCCATCGGGTGATGCCCGGGATCGTCGCCGGGGTGGGCGGCTACGGCAACTGCCTCGGGCTGCCCAACATCGGCGGCGAGGTCGTCTTCGACGCGACGTACGCCGGCAACCCGCTCGTCAACGCGCTGTGCGTCGGCGTGCTCCGCCACGAGGACCTCCACCTCGCCAAGGCCAGCGGGGTCGGCAACCAGGTCATCCTCTACGGCGCCCGCACCGGGGGCGACGGCATCGGCGGCGTCAGCGTCCTCGCCAGCGAGACCTTCGACCAGTCGGCCGACGGCAGCTCCGGCCCGGCCAAGCGGCCCAGCGTCCAGGTCGGCGACCCGTTCATGGAGAAGCTGCTCATCGAGTGCACCCTCGAGCTGTTCGCGGCCGGGATCGTCGCCGGCATCCAGGACCTCGGTGGGGCGGGCCTGTCCTGCGCCACCAGCGAGCTGGCCAGCGCCGGCGACGGCGGCATGCACGTCGAGCTCGACCGGGTGCCTCTGCGTGACTCGACGCTGGCTCCCGAGGAGATCCTGATGAGCGAGTCGCAGGAACGGATGATGGCGGTGGTCGAGCCCGCCGACGTCGCCGCGTTCCTGGCCATCTGCGAGAAGTGGGAGGTCGACGCGACCGTCATCGGGGAGGTCACCGACGGTGACCACCTGCAGATCGACTGGCACGGCGAGCGTGTCGTCGACGTGCCGCCGCGGTCGGTCGCGCACGACGGCCCGACCTACCACCGCCCGTTCGCCCGGCCCGCCGACCAGGACGACCTCCAGGCCGACGGCGCCGAGAGGCTCGCCCGACCGGCGACGGGTGACGAGCTCCGCGAGACCCTGCTGCGGCTGGTGGCGAGCCCCAACCTGTGCGACAAGTCGTGGGTCACCGACCAGTACGACCGCTACGTCCAGGGCAACACCGTGCTGGCCCAGCCGAGCGACAGCGGCATGGTGCGGGTGGACACCGACACCAACCTCGGCGTCGCGGTCTCCACGGACTGCAACGGCCGGTTCGCCCGCCTCGACCCCTACGCCGGGGCGCAGCTCGCCCTGGCCGAGTCCTACCGCAACGTCTCGACCGGTGGCGCCACCCCGATGGCGATCAGCGACTGCCTCAACTTCGGCTCCCCGGAGGACCCCGCAGTGATGTGGCAGTTCGCCGAGGCCTGTCGCGGCCTCAAGGACGCCTGCATCGAGCTCGGCATCCCGGTCACCGGCGGCAACGTCAGCCTCTACAACCAGACCGGCGAGACGGCCATCCTGCCGACCCCGGTCGTGGCCGTGCTGGGCGTGATCGAGGACGTCACGCGGCGCACGCCGACCGGGTTCGCGGCCACCGGCGACCGCGTCCTGCTGCTCGGCGAGACCCGCGAGGAGCTCTCCGGCTCCGAGTGGGCCCACGTCGTCCACGACCACCTCGGCGGCCTGCCCCCGCAGGTCGACCTGGCCGCCGAGCGCGCGCTGAGCGAGCTGCTCGTCGCGGCCACCGGTGTCGTCTCGTCGGCACACGACGTCTCCGACGGCGGACTGGCCCAGACCCTGGCGGAGTCCTGCCTGCGCCACGGCGTGGGAGTGCGGGTCGACCTCTCCGAGGTGGCCGGCGGGGACGAGTTCGTCGCGCTGTTCAGCGAGTCGGCCGCACGCGTCGTCGTCTCGGTCTCCCCGGAGGACGAGGAGCGCCTCTTCGAGCTGGCCGCCGAGCACGGCGTACCGATCACCTCGCTGGGCGAGACCCGCGGTGACGCGCTCGAGGTCACCGGAGCCTTCGGCGTACCCCTCGAGGAGCTGCGCACCGCGTGGACCCTGACGCTGCCTGCGGCCATGGCCTGAGTCCGTGCGCACCGAGCACCTCCGCGCACTCACCGGCGTCCGGTTCTTCGCCGCGCTGTGGGTCGTGGTCTACCACTCGGTGCGCCACAACAGCGGGCTGCTCCACGCCAACTATCCCAACGCGCTGCACGTCGTGGCGCCGGTCGCGGGGGCCGGGGCCCGGGGAGTCGACCTGTTCTTCATGCTGTCCGGCTTCGTGCTGGCGCTGACCTACCTGGACCGGATGGGCGGGCGCCTCGAGCTCCGCGGGACGCTGCGCTTCCTGTGGCTGCGGCTGGCGCGCATCTGGCCGCTCTACATCCTGGTCCTGCTCGGGGCCGCCGTGCTGCGCATCCTGCGGCACGAGGCCTGGGGCACCTCCGACACGGCCACCCTGACCTGGGCCAACCTGCTGCGGCAGGCCCTGATGGTGCAGCAGTGGTTCAAGCCGGAGCAGGGCCCGGTCAGCTGGGTCGGGCCGGCCTGGTCGCTGTCGGCGGAGTGGCTCGCCTACCTGGTCTTCCCGGTCGTGGTGCTGGCGGTCACCCTGGGCCACCGCCGTCTCCGGGCCCGGACCCTGCTGCTGCTGTCGGTCCTGACGATGGTGCCCCTGGTGGTGAGCATCTCCTCCCACGGCGACCTGACCGACTGGGTGTGGATCCCGCGCATCCTGTGCGAGTTCGTCACCGGGATGGTGCTCTGCGCCGGGCTGTCCCGCCTGGACCTCACCCCACAGGGCCGCCGCCTGGCGGGCGTCGGCGCCATCGCCTCGGTGGCCGCGGTCGTCGGCTGGCTGTACGTCGTCCGCGCCGCGGAGCTCGCCCCCCACGACGCGTCCTTCGTGGTGGTGCTCTTCCTGCCGCTGATCGCCTGCCTGGCGATCGGCACCGGACCGCTGAACGCGTTCCTCTCCACACGTGCCCTGGTCCTCGGGGGCGGCATCTCCTACGCGCTCTACCTGGTGCACAGCCCGATGCTCTACCTGTTCCGCGACGTCACCCGCTACACCGGGACGTTCTACCTGGAGCCGCTGCCGAGGTACTACGGCGAGCTGCTGTTCATCCCGGTGATCGTGTTCACCGCGTGGCTGCTCTACCGGTTCTTCGAGGAGCCGGTGCGCGAGCGGATGCGGGCTCAGCTGGACCGTTCCATCGCGCGCAGCCCGATCACCAGCCCCAGCGACGCGACCACCGCCGCCCCGACGAAACCGTAGGCCACGGTGTCCGCCGGGAACGCCCCGGCGAACAGGGCCCGCTCGGCCTCCACGACGTACTTCAGCGGGTTCAGGTCCGACACCGCTCGCAGCCACCCCGGCGCCCCCCGGAGGGGGAGCAGCACGCCGGCCAGCAGCAGGAGCGGGAACACCAGCGTCTGCTGCACGGTCCAGAACAGCCACTCCTGGTTCTTCGAGGCCAGCGCCAGCGCGAAGGACAGGGCGCCGACCCCGATGCTGAACAGGGACAGCACCGCCATCCCGACCAGGACCCCACCGAGGTGCAGGTCGAAGCTGAACGGCGTGACCACGAGCAGGATGATCGCGGTCTGCATCAGCATCGGCACCACCTCCTTGAGGGAACGCCCCACCAGCAGCGAGGACCGGCTCAGCGGCGAGACCAGCAGCCGTTCGTGGGAGCCGCTGATGATCTCCTGGGTCAGGTTGGCGCCCGTGAACGAGGCGCCCATCAGCGCCGTCATCGCCACGATGCCCGGCACGAACCACTGCAGGGCCGAGCCATTGCCCACCTCGGGCAGCAGCGGGGCGAACAGTCCGAGGAACACGAGCGGCTGCACCATCGCGAACAGGACGGAGACCGGCTCGCGGAAGACCGGCTTGAGCTCGCGGACCATGACGTTCCAGGTGTCAGCGAGGAAGCCCGGGTCCTGGGTCGCCGGAGGACGTACGCCGGACCGGGTGCTGGTGTTGTCGTGCTCGATGACGGTGCTCATGCTGCTGCTCCTTCGGTGGGGGTGGTCTGGTCGATGCTCTCGCGCAGGCTGCGGCCGGTCAGGTCGAGGAAGACGTCGTCGAGGGTCGGCCCGACGACCTCGATGCGCCGGACCGGCGCTCCGGCCACGGCGAGGTCCTGGACGAGGCCCGGGGCGAGCTCCGCGCCGCCCGGGGTGCGGATCGTGACGACGGAGTCGTCGAGCGCCACGTCGGCCGCGAGGCGCCCGGCCCGCTGGGCGCCGACCGTCGCCTCCTCGGTGCTCGCGAAGTTGAGTGTGACGAGGTCACCCAGCCCGGACTTGAGGCCGGTGGCCGTGTCGTCGGCGATGACGAGGCCGTGGTCGATCACCACCACCCGGTCGGCGATGGCGTCCGCCTCCTCCAGGTAGTGCGTGGTCAGCACGATCGTGGTGCCGTGCTCGGTGTGCAGCCGCTTCACCTGCTCCTGCAGGTTGAGCCGGTTCTGCGGGTCGAGCCCGGTCGAGGGCTCGTCCAGGAACAGCAGCCGGGGCGTGTGCACCAGCCCGATGGCGATGTCGAGCCGCCGACGTTGGCCACCGGAGAGCGTGGAGACCGGCCGGCCACCGTGGTCGGCGAGGTCGAAGGCCTCGAGCAGCTCGTCGGCCCGCCTGCGGGAGTCGGCCCGGCTCATCCCGTGCGCGCGGGCCTGGCTGACCAGCTCGTCCCGGCCGCGTTGCTGGTGCGCGGCGGCGTTGCCCTGTCCGACGTACCCGATGCTGCGGCGTACGTCGCGCTGGTGCCGGACCACGTCGTACCCCGCGACCTCGGCGGTGCCCGAGGTCGGCGCGATCAGCGTGGTCAGCATCCGCAGGGTGGTGGACTTGCCGGCGCCGTTGGGGCCGAGGAAGGCGACGAGGTCGCCGGGGGCGACCTCCAGGTCGAGGCCGCGCACCGCCTCGACCGTCTGCTTGTGACGCGTGAAGTGCCTGGTCAGGGCCTGCGTCCGGATCGCTGGGTGCTGGGTGTCTTGGCTCATGTTCTCGACGCTAGGAGGCATTGCGGCCAGATTCTGACCGCTTTGAGACCTAGTCTGGAGACCATGGACCCCAGCGCCCGGATGCTGCGCCTGCTGTCGCTGCTGCAGACCCACCGCTACTGGCCCGGCGAGGAGCTCTCCGAGCGGCTCTCGGTGAGCCCGCGCACGCTGCGGCGCGACATCGACCGGTTGCGCGAGCTCGGCTACACCGTGGACGCCTCGCGCGGAGTGGCCGGTGGCTACCAGCTCCGCGCCGGCGCCTCGCTGCCGCCGCTGCTGCTGGAGGACGAGGAGGCCGTCGCGATCGCGGTCGGGCTGCGGACCTCGGCGGCCGGTGCCGTCAGCGGGATGGAGGAGACCTCGGTCCAGGCGCTGACCAAGGTGATCGCGCTGATGCCGCCGCGGCTGCGCCGGCGGATGGACGCCGTGCGCTCGCAGACCGACAACGCGGCCTGGGGCGGGGGGCCGGTGATCGACCCGGACGTGCTCACCACGCTCGCGCAGGCCTGTCGCGACGACGAGCTGGTCAGGTTCGGCTACACCGCTCGCGACGCCGACCCCACCGAGCGTCGCGTCGAGCCGCTGCGGCTGGTGTCGCTCGGACGTCGGTGGTACCTCGTCGCATACGACCGCGACCGCCAGGACTGGCGCTCCTTCCGGCTGGACCGGATCGGCGAGGTGACGACCACCGGCCAGCGCTACCGGCCCCGCGAGCTCCCGGCAGCGGACGCCGTCGCCTTCGTGCAGTCCGGCATCCGCCGCATCCCCCAGAGGTACGACGTCCGGGTGCGGGTCGCGACCCGGGCCGAGGTCGCCTCCCGGGCCGTGGGGCAGTGGGGCGAGGTCCAGGAGGTCGACGGCGGCTGCGTGCTGACGATGAACGTCGACTCGCTCAGCTGGCCGGTGATGGTGCTCGCCCAGCTGGAGGCCGAGTTCACCGTCGAGAGCCCGGTCGAGCTGCGCGAGCTGGTGGGCCGGGTGGCCGATCGGTTCGCCAGGGCCGGGACACGGCCGTCCTAGGATCCCTCGCCTGAGCCTCGCCGAGACCGCGATGTCACCAGGTAGCGACGGTCTCCGCCAGCGGGACGGTGGGACGGCCGATCAAGCGGGCCAGGTCGCCGGTGGTGACGGCGAGCAGTCCGGCCGCGAGGTTCTGGTCGAGGGCGACCACGAACCCGGCGGTGCCGTCGTCGAGGCCCGCGTCCTTCAGGATCTCCAGGTGCCGCTCGGGCGAGACGCGCTCGTAGGAGACCGGCTTCCCCAGGGCGTCGGTGAAGGCGGCCGCCAGCTCGTCGAAGTCCCAGGCGTGGTCGCCGGAGAGCTCGTAGACCGCGTTCTCGTGGCCGGTCTCGGAGAGGACCACGGCCGCCGCGTCCGCGAAGTCCGCGCGAGGGGCGCTGGCCACCCGCCCGTCGCCCACGCTGGCCACGACGGTGCCCGTGGCGCGCGCCTGCTCGAAGGCCGGCTGGTAGTTCTCGGTGTACCAGCCGTTGCGCAGGAACGTGTAGGGAAGGCCGCTCTCCTCGAGCAGCCGCTCCGTGGCGGCGTGCTCCGGGGCGAGGACCAGGTCGGTGTCGTCGGCCGCGGGCGCGCTCGTGTAGACGATCCTGGCGACGCCGGCCCTGGCGGCGGCGCGGATGACGTTCTCGTGCTGGGGCACCCGGATGCCCGGGGTGCTGCTGGAGACCAGCAGGAGGACGTCGCCCGAGCTCAGCACCTCGTCGTCGACGTCGTCGTAGTCCAGGCCCGCGACCCGCACTCCCTGTGCCTCGAGGTCCGCCAGCGCCTCGGGGCGGCGTGCGGTGGCCAGGACGTCGCCGGCGGGAACCCCGCGGGCGAGCAGTCGCTCCACGACCAGGCGTCCGAGCTGTCCTGTTGCGGCGGTCACGACGATCGACATGTGGTTCCTCTTTCTCTGGGCGTCCCCGCCGGTCGGGGTCGTCACCCGGCCCAACAGGGTGGGCCCGCGATACGTTCCCTCAGGGAGGTACGCACCTTGAAGTGCGTGCTCTAGGCTCGGTCCATGAGCAGCAGCGCGCAGGGCCGGGTCCCCGGGCTGGGGGGCATCACCAACTGCCGGATGACGCGGGCGCTGGTCGAGCACGTCACCAGCAAGTGGGGCGTGCTGGTGCTGCTGGTCCTCGCGGACGGACCGATGCGATGGGGCGAGCTGAAGCGCGCCATCGACGGGGTCAGCGAGAAGATGCTGGTCTCGACGCTGCGCACGCTCGAGGCTGACGGTCTGGTCGACCGGGAGTCGCTGCCCGTCGTACCCCCGCACGTGAGCTACTCCCTCACGCCGACGGGCCAGGAGGCCGCGACCCTGCTCACCCCGCTGGTCCGCTGGGCCTTCGACTACGCCAACCCGGACGAGAACGACTGCTGAGCTCGGGCACTTCCCGGGGAGGTATCACCGCGCTCACTCGGCGCTCTTCCAGGGCAAGAGATCCGCGCGGGCAGTGGCAACGAACTCCTGCTGTCCGGCGAGCGGTGAGGCAAGACCGAACGAGGTGCGTGATGGCGACCATGACCATGGAGACGGCGACCGGCGCGAGGGCCTCGGTCCTGCTCGTGACGGAGACGACCTGCCTGTGCGGCCAGGCGCTGGAGCTGTGCCACGCGGCACACTGCCCGCGCTGCGGGACCACGCTGCACCACTGAGCGTCGGCGGGGCGGCTAGCGTCGGGGTGTGCCCACCCACCTCCGGCTCCAGGACCCCGTCGCGGTCGAGGAGGCGCTCGCCCGCGAGGAGCGCACCCGCGCCGACCTCAAGCTGCTGTCCAAGCACTTCCTGGCCGTGCTCTCGATCAAGGCGCCCGGCCACTCGGTCGAGGTGCGCGTCCCGCCGTACGCCGCGGCGCAGGTGATCCCCGGCGTCCGGCACACCCGGGGCACGCCGCCGGCGGTGGTGGAGCTCGACGGCGCGACGTGGGTCGACCTGGCCACCGGGCGCGAGTCGTGGGCCGACGCGCTCGCCTCGGGACGCATCCGGGCGTCGGGACAACGGGCCGACCTCGGGCCCTACCTCCCCCTCACCCCGTGAGTCGCACGGCCTAGGTTGGAGCCATGGACATGGACGAGCTGCGCTCCCGGGTGAGCGCCGAGCTGCCGAGGATCCGGCAGGACCTCGAGGACCTCGTGCGCATCGAGTCGGTCAGCGCCGATCCCGCCCGCGCGGCCGAGGTGCAGCGCAGTGCCGAGGCGGTCGCCGAGCTCTTCCGCGCCGAGCAGTTCCAGGACGTCGTGATCGTCAGCGCGCGTGAGGACGGCCGCGCGCCGGCGGTCCTCGCCCGCAAGCCGGCGCCCGAGGGGAAGCCGACGGTGCTCCTCTACGCCCACCACGACGTGCAGCCCGAGAACGACCACGCCGAGTGGGACTCGCCTCCCTTCGAGCCGACCGAGCGCGACGGCCGGCTCTACGCCCGCGGTGCCGCGGACGACAAGGCCGGCATCGCGGCCCACCTGGCTGCGGTCCGCGCGCTCGGCGACGACCTCGGCGTCGGGGTCACGATGTTCATCGAGGGGGAGGAGGAGGTCGGCTCGGAGACGCTGTCCGACCTGCTCGCGGAGCACCAGGACTACCTGCGCTCCGACGTCATCGTGATCGCGGACTCCAGCAACTGGGACATCGGCGTGCCGGCCCTGACCACCAGCCTCCGTGGTCTCGTCCGCGTGGACGTGGGGGTCCGCACGTTGACCCACGCCGTCCACTCCGGCATGTGGGGCGGCCTGGTCCCCGACGCCCTGATGGCGCTGAGCCGCCTGATCGCCTCGCTCCACGACGACGCCGGCAACGTCGCCGTCGCCGGCCTCCACGAGGGCCCGGCGGCCGACGTGGACTATCCGGAGGAGCGGCTGCTCGCCGAGTCCGGCATCGCCGCCGGGGTTGAGTTCATCGGCTCCGGCTCGGCTGTGGCGCGGCTGTGGACCAAGCCCTCGCTGACGATCACCGGCCTGGACGCCCCCAAGGTCGACGGCGCCAGCAACACCCTCGTCGCCAGCGCGCGGGCGAAGATCTCCCTGCGGATCGCGCCCGGCGACACCTGCGAGCACGCGCTCGAGTGCCTGCAGGCCCACCTCGAGGCGCACGTCCCGTGGGGTGCCGAGCTCACCGTCACCCTGGTCGACACCGGCGAGCCGACGTTGATCGACGCCACCGGGCCGGCGTACGACGCGGCCCGGAACGCCTTCACCGACGCCTGGGACGGCACCCGGCCGATCGACATGGGCGTCGGCGGGTCGATCCCCTTCATCGCCGAGTTCCTGGAGAGCTTCCCGGACGCAAGCGTGCTGGTCACCGGGGTCGAGGACCCCGACACCCGGGCGCACGGCGCCAACGAGGGCCTGCACCTCGCGGAGTTCGAGCGCGTCTGCCTGGCCGAGACCCTCCTCCTCGTGAACCTCGCGCGCTGAGATGCCGCTCTCGACCGAGGCCGTCCTCGAGCTGATGCAGTCCGTCGCCGCCGAGGTGATCACCCCCCGCTTCCGCTCGCTCGTGGACTCCCAGATCGACGAGAAGAAGCCCGGCGACCTGGTCACGGTGGCCGACCGTGAGGCCGAGGCGCTGCTCACGAAGGCCCTGCTCGACGCCTACCCCGACGCCGTGGTGCTCGGCGAGGAAGCCTTCCACGACGACGCCGACCTGCTGCCGCGCTTCCGGGCAGCCGACCACGGTTTCAGCGTCGACCCGGTCGACGGCACCAAGAACTTCGTCAACGGGTCACCCGACCACGCCGTGATGATCTCCGAGGTCGTGAGCGGTGAGACGGTCCGCGGCTGGATCTGGCAGCCGGAGCACGAGACGGCGTGGGTGGCCGAGCACGGTGCCGGCGTACGCCGCAACGGCGAGCCGGTCGTCCGCGAGCCGGCCAGTGACCAGCCCCAGGGAGCCACGTCGATCTGGTCCCGGCGCGGGCGCCAGCCGGAGGGGCTGCCGGCCCTGATCGGGTCGTGGCTGTGCTGCGGCATCGACTATCCCCAGCTGATCGATGGCGCGGCCGACTACCTGCTCTACGGCCACACCTTCCCGTGGGACCACCTCCCCGGGACGCTGATGGTCCGCGAGGCCGGCGGAGCGGCCGCCCATCGCGACGGCACGCCGTACGACGCGCGCTCCACCCAGCCGGGCCTGGTCGTCGCCTGCGACGCGCCCACCCTGGACCGGGCCCTGCTCGCGTGCGAAGGTCTCTGGCCGAAATAACCCAGAAAGGGCGGCTCGCGAGGTTTGCCGGTCAGGGGCGCCTGGGTAGCGTCTCGGGCAGTGGTCGCCGTCACCCTCGGGAGCGGGTGTGGTGATCACGGGGAGGGAGGCTTGGGAGCCTCCCAGGCCGCAGACGACCGAGAGGACCGCTGCGTGACCTCCACCTTGCCGACCCCGGACGCGATCGACCAACCCCACCAGGCCCTGCGCCCCAGCCGCCGGGGCTTCCTCGGCTACGTGGTGGGTGCCTCCACCCTGGTCGTCGCCGCCGACCTGAGCCTGGGCACCCCGGCGTACGCCGCGGTGCCGTCGGGCCCGCAGATCCCGGAGGCCTACGACCTCGAGGACCTGCAGACCGACTCGGCCCGCCCGACCGCGCAGCTGATCACGATCGCCATCGAGAAGGACGGGACGGCCACCTTCGCCATCCCGCGGATGGAGGTGGGACAGGGCATCACCACCTCGACCGCGGTGATCATCGCCGAGGAGCTCGACCTGCCGATCTCGAAGGTGCGGGTCAGCCTGGCGCCCGCCCGCCCCGAGCTGCTGTTCAACCAGCTCACCGGAGGGTCCAACACGACCGTCTCCACGTTCACCCCGATGCGGGTCGCCGCGGCGATCGCGAAGGGCGCACTGCTCGAGGCCGCCGCCATCGAGCTCGGCTCGGCCGCGGCGCTGCTGAAGTCCAAGGACGGGGTCATCACCGCTCCCGGCGGCGCGTCCAGGACGTACGGCGAGCTCGCCGCCAAGGCGGCCAGCACCACCACGAAGGGCGTCACGGTCGACCTCAAGCCGCGCTCCTCGTTCAGGGTGATCGGCAAGCCGGCGAACCGGGTGGACGCCCGCGACATCGTCACCGGCAAGAAGAAGTTCTCGATGGACCTCGAGGTCCCGAACGCGCTGCCGACGATGGTCTGTCGCCCGCCCACGCTGAACGGACACCCCAAGCGCATCCTCAACCAGCCGACGGTGAAGGCGATGCCGGGCGTGACGGACATCGCGATGGTCGACACCGGGATCGCCGTCCGTGCTCAGACCTTCGGCCAGTGCATCGACGCGGTCCGGGCCCTCAAGGTCGACTGGGCCCCCGGCAGCGTCGAGGGGGAGTCGGACGCCACCATCCTGAAGAGCCTGCGCAAGGCCGAGCTGCCACTGGCGGTGCCGAAGGTGCCGGTGCTGGCGAAGACCATCGAGGCCGACTTCGCGTTCATGTTCCGCAGCAGCGCCGCCCTCGAGCCGTACGCCGCCATCGCCGACGTCCGCTCGGACCGGGCGGAGGTGTGGGCCGGGCTGAAGGCGCCGATCGTGGCGCAGGGCAACATCGCCAAGGCCGTCGGCCTGCCGCAGAGCAAGGTGAAGGTCAACGTGATCACCGGAGGTGGGTCCTTCGGGCACAAGCTGTTCGGCGACCACGCCATCGAGGCCGCGAAGATCTCCAAGGCGATGGGCAAGCCGGTCCGGCTGATGTGGCACCGCGCCGACGAGCCTCGCCAGGGCCGGGTGCACCCGATGGCCACGTCCCGGATCAGGGCGACCTACCTCGCCGGGCAGGTGCTCAGCTTCGAGCAGCGCCACACCAGCGTCTCGACGGACTTCAGCCACGGCCTGGGCGAGATGATCACGGCGATGGCCGACGAGCTGCCGAACCCGCTCGCCAACCTGAGCTTCTCGCAGACGATCTTCTCCCTGACCCAGGAGCTGCCCTACAACTTCGGGGCGGTCACCCAGCTGCTCAACGAGACCGACGAGCGGTTCAACACCGGGAGCATGCGCAACATCTACTCACCCGACGTGCGCTGCGCCAACGAGCTGGTCGTCGACCAGCTGGCCCGGGCCATGGGCAAGGACCCGCTGGCGTTCCGGCTCGAGTTCATCAAGGACGAGCGGGTGCGGGCCGTCCTGAAGAAGGCGGCGGCGGTCGGCAACTGGGGCCGCAAGATGCCTGCCGGGACGGCGCAGGGCATCGCGATCCACAAGGAGTACAAGGGAGCCACGGCCTGCCTCGTCGAGATCGACTGCCGCCCCGCGACCGTGAACCGCAAGGTGCGTGACGGGGTCACCGGCCCGCGCGTCACCAAGGCGGTCGTCGCCGTCGACGCGGGCCTGGTGGTCAACCCCCAGGGACTGAAGGCGCAGATGATGGGCGGCTTCTCCGACGGGCTCGCGCTCGCGCTGACCAGCAGCCTGCACCTGCGCGACGGGCACTTCCTCGAGGCCAGTTGGGACAACTACTTCTACACGCGGCAATGGAACATCCCGCCCCAGTTCGAGGCCGTGATCGTCAACCCGGAGGTCGAGCAGCCCGGCGGGGCGGGCGAGGCGGCGGTGTCGTCCTCGGTCGCGGCGGTCGCCTGCGCCTTCGCGCGGGCCACCGGCAAGGTGCCGACGACGTTCCCGATCAACCACAACCAGCCGGTGGCGTTCGAGGTCAAGTCCTTCGTGCCGCCCGTGCCCGAGTCGCCCACCGACGGCCTGAGCCACACCTACTGAGGAGCAGCACATGCCCAAGCACACCTTCATCCTCAACGGGAAGCCCGTGACCGTGGACGTGCACGACGACGTCCGGCTCCTCTGGGTGATCCGCGACATCGTCGGGCTCACCGGCCCCAAGTACGGCTGCGGCATCAACGTCTGCAAGGCGTGCACGTCGCACCTCAACGGCAAGGCGTTCAACCCGTGCTCGGTGCGGGTCGCGGACGTCAAGGCCACCGACAAGGTGACGACCATCGAGGGGTTGGCCGACACCGTTCCCGGTGACCTGCACCCGATGCAGGAGGCCTGGTTGGAGTACGACGTGGCCCAGTGCGGCTACTGCCAGCCGGGCCAGATCATGGCGGCCGTCGCCAAGGTCAAGCAGGCCCGGGCGGCCGGGCACGAGATCACCGACGCCGACCTGGACGAGATCCGCAACGTATGTCGGTGCGGCACCTACTCCCGGATCCGCGAGGCGATCAAGGCGGGCTCGAAGAACATGTAGCCCCTGCCCGAGCGGAGTGCGGGCTCCCATCTGCGACGCTGTCGGACGTGCCACCGAAGAAGAGGAAACCCAAGAAGGCGCCCGAGCCGCCCCCGCTGCTCCGGGTGCGCGGGCTGGTACGCCGGTTCGGCGAGGTCGACGTCGTGAACGGGCTGGACCTGGACGTGGTCGCCGGCACCGCGGTCGCGCTGACCGGTCGCAACGGCGCCGGCAAGTCGACCGTGCTCCGGTGCATCACCGGGGCCGACAAGCCGACGTCCGGCACCATCGAGCTCGACGGCGAGGAGATGGACGACCGCCTCCCCAAGGTGCGCTCCGCCTTCGCGGTCGTGATGGACGACATGGACTTCTTCCCCGACCTCAGCGTGGTCGAGCACCTCGACCTGTTCGCCAAGGCCCACCGGGTGACCGACGCCGAGTCGGTCGTCGACGAGGTCCTGGAGGAGCTCGGGCTCAGCCCGCACTCGGGCCAGCTGCCGGGCACCCTCTCCTCGGGCCAGAAGCGACGCCTGGCCCTGGCCAGCGCGTTCGTCCGGCCGCGGCGGCTGCTGGTCCTCGACGAGCCCGAGCAGCGGCTGGACACCTCCGGCCTCGAGTGGCTGACGAAGCGGCTGCAGCGGGAGAAGGCCGAAGGGCTCGGCGTGCTCATGGCCAGCCACGACCCGCAGCTCGTCGAGGCGGTGGCGGACCGGGTGGTGGAGATCGGCGGCCCGAGCGCCGTCTCGGACCCGGGGGCCGACCGCACGTGAGTGCCGCGAGCGAGGTCCGTGACCTGCGCGGAGACATCCGGCACTGGCGCCGGGGCCGGGTGGACACCAAGATCATCGACGCGCTGGGCGACGCCTACGTCACCGTCTTCGCGTCCCTCCTGCTCGGCTCGATGGTGGTCAGCGTCATCGTCAACCTGCGCCTGGTCTCCGACGAGCTGTGCACCGCCGGCGGCTGCCAGGAGGCGCGGACCGCCCTGCCGTGGCTGTCGGGGCTGACCGCCCTGGCCGTCGTACTCGCCCTGGCGCGGCTGTTCGGCCCCGTCTTCGTCTCCCCGGCGATCGGCTCCTGGCTGCTCAGCGCCCCCGTCGACCGTGCGGCGCTGCTCCGGCCGCGCCTGCTCTGGACCGCCGTCATCGCCGCGGCCTTCTCGGCCCTGCTCTCAGCTGCCGCCAGCACCCTGGGCGGCTTCGGGGTCGACCCGCTGCTGGCGTTCTGCGGCTCGACGGCGCTGCTGGCGGTCGCCGCGGTCTGCCTGGCCGCGGTGTCCCAGTCCAGCGCCGGCCTCGGTGCGCGGCTGCTCACCTGGGTCGTGGCGCTGGTCGTGTGGGCCGGCCTGCTGCTGATCGCGCGCAACGACGGGCCGATCTGGAGCCCGCCGAAGGACCTGCCCCAAGGCTCCTGGTGGGGCGTGGCCGTCGTGGTGCTCGCCTCGGTCGGGCTGCTGACGCTGGCCGTGGGCCGGGTGGGGCGGCTGAGCCGCCACGCGGTCTCCCCGGGCGGGTCGCTCGCTCCCGGCCTCTCCGGCGCGCTGGCCACGCTCGACCTCGCCCTGGTGTACGACGTCCTGCTCGCCCACCGCTGGAACGCCCACGACGCCGTGAAGTCTCGGCGCGGTGGTCCCAGCGGCCAGCTCGCCCTGGTCTGGTGCGACCTGAGCCGGCTGCGCCGCAGCCCGCAGACGCTGGTGGTCCTGGCGGCCGCCGTGGTGGTGCCGTACGCCGCCGAGGCCGCCGGCGCCGACCGCGTAGTGCTCCTGCTCAGCGCGTTCGCCAGCTTCGTCGCCGGCCTGCCGCTCCTGGCCGGCCTTCGCGTGATCACCCGTACGCCGAGCCTGGTGCGCGCGATGCCCTTCCCCCACTCCGCGACCCGGATGAGCACCCTCGCCGTCCCCGGCGCGGCCATGCTCGCGTTCGGGCTGGCCAGCTTCCCGGCCCTGCACGCGGCGCTCGGGGTGACCTGGTCCGACTCCGTGGTGCTCGGCCTCACCGTCGGCGGGTGTGCGCTGGCCGGCACCGTCCGGTGGGTCACCGGACGGCCCCCGGACTACTCCAAGCCGCTCGTCTCGACGCCGGCGGGCGGCGTGCCGACCAACCTCTACGGCAGCATCATCAGGGGCTTCGACATCCTGCTGCTGACCACCGCCCCGGTGCTGTTCTCGCCCACCGTCAACGGCGCCCTCGTCTCGCTGCTGCTCTCGTTCGCGGTGCTGTCCTACCTCGTCGGCCGCGAGTAGCCCCGGGCGCCGGTCGGGAACGGTGCCCGAGGACACGTACACTCGGCGGCGTGGCCAGCCCAGCTCGCCGTCGCGGAGACGGCCGCCTGAACCATGACCTCGACCCCCAGGACCGCGGACCGCAGGACGCGTGCGGCGTCTTCGGCGTGTGGGCCCCGGGGGAGGACGTCGCCAAGCTCACCTACTACGGCCTCTACGCCCTGCAGCACCGCGGGCAGGAGTCGGCCGGCATCGCGGTCAGCAACGGCCGCCAGATCCTGGTCTACAAGGATATGGGCCTGGTCTCCCAGGTCTTCGACGAGTCGACCCTCGAGGCGCTCAAGGGCCACCTGGCCATCGGGCACTCGCGCTACTCGACCACCGGCGCGAGCACCTGGCACAACGCCCAGCCGACGTTCCGGCCGACCGCCGACGGCGCCATCGCGCTGGGCCACAACGGCAACCTGACCAACACCAGCGAGCTGCAGCAGATGGTCGCGGACCTGCCCGTCGACAGCGAGCTCGACTTCGGCGCCCGCAAGATGGAGACCAGCACCAACGACACGTCCCTGGTCACCGCGCTCCTGGCCGTCCACCCGGACAGCTCGCTGGAGGAGCGCGCGGTCGAGCTGCTGCCCAAGCTCCAGGGCGCCTACTCCTTCGTCTGGATGGACGAGGGCACGCTGTACGCCGCCCGCGACCCCCAGGGCATCCGCCCCCTTGTGCTCGGCCGGCTGGAGCGCGGCTGGGTGGTGGCCAGCGAGACCGCAGCGCTCGACATCGTCGGTGCCTCCTACGTCCGGGAGATCGAGCCCGGCGAGATGGTCGCCGTCGACGAGCAGGGCCTGCGCACCCGCCGGTTCGCCCCCGCGGCGCCCAAGGGCTGCCTGTTCGAGTTCGTCTACCTCGCCCGCCCCGACACCCGCATCTCCGGCCAGCGGATCCACAGCGTCCGGGTCGAGATCGGCCGCCGCCTGGCCCACGACTTCCCGGCCGACGCCGACCTGGTGATCCCGGTCCCCGAGTCCGGCACCCCCGCCGCCATCGGGTACGCCGAGGCCAGCGGCATCCCCTACGGCATGGGACTGGTGAAGAACTCCTACGTCGGGCGCACCTTCATCCAACCCAGCCAGACGATCCGCCAGCTCGGCATCCGGCTCAAGCTCAACCCGCTGCGCGACGTCATCGAGGGCAAGCGGCTCGTGGTCGTCGACGACTCGATCGTGCGCGGCAACACCCAGCGGGCCCTGGTCCGGATGCTGCGCGAGGCCGGCGCCCGCGAGGTGCACGTCCGCATCGCCAGCCCGCCGGTGAAGTGGCCCTGCTTCTACGGCATCGACTTCGCCACCCGTGCCGAGCTGATCGCCAACGGGCTCGGCACGGAGGAGATCTGCTCCTCGATCGGCGCCGACTCCCTGGGCTACATCTCCCTCGAGCAGCTCATCGAGGCGACCACCGTCCCCGAGGAGAACCTGTGCCGGGCCTGCTTCGACGGGGTCTACCCCGTGAAGCTGCCCGAGCCCGAGTTCCTCGGCAAGCACCTTCTCGAGATGGCCCCGCTGCTCGACGCGGACGGCCTCACCGCCTCCCTGGCCGGCGGCGGCGCCCCCGACGCCCTGGGTCGACCGTGACCGGCGCGAC
Source organism: Marmoricola sp. (assembly GCA_025964795.1). Classification (GTDB taxonomy): domain Bacteria; phylum Actinomycetota; class Actinomycetes; order Propionibacteriales; family Nocardioidaceae; genus Marmoricola. The sequence goes on along the minus strand of JAOPYC010000003.1, from coordinate 6,348 downwards.
GTACGAGGCGGCCGGCGTCTCCATCGAGGCCGGCGACAAGGCCGTCGAGCTGATGAAGGTGTGGGTCGACCAGGCCCGTCGCCCCGAGATGATCGGCGGGATCGGCGGGTTCGCCGGGCTCTTCGACGCCAGCCTCCTGAAGTCCTACGAGCGACCGCTGCTGGCCAGCTCGGCCGACGGGGTCGGGACCAAGGTCGCGATCGCCCAGGCGCTCGACAAGCACGACACCATCGGCTTCGACCTGGTCGGCATGCTCGTCGACGACCTGGTCGTCTGCGGGGCCGAGCCGCTCTTCCTGACCGACTACATCGCCACCGGTCGCGTCGTACCCGAACGGATCGCGGCCATCGTCAAGGGCATCGCCGAGGCGTGCGTGGCCGCCGGCTGCGGCCTGATCGGCGGCGAGACCGCCGAGCACCCCGGGCTGCTCGGCCCCGACGAGTACGACGTCGCCGGGTCCACCACCGGCGTCGTGGAGGCCAGCCAGCTGCTCGGTCCCGGACGGGTCCGTCCCGGGGACGTGGTGATCGCGATGGCCTCCAGCGGCCTGCACTCCAACGGCTACTCCCTGGTGCGCCACGTGCTCCTCGAGGAGGGCAAGCGCGCCCTCGACGAGTACGTCGACGACCTCGGTCGCACCCTGGGGGAGGAGCTCCTCGAGCCCACCCGCATCTACGCCAAGGCCTGCCTCGACCTCGCCAAGAACACCGAGACCCACGCGATGTCGCACATCACCGGGGGCGGGCTGGCCGCCAACCTGGAGCGGGTGCTGCCCGTCGAGCTCGCGGCGCGCCTGGACCGCACCACGTGGACGCTGCCGCCGATCTTCCGCCTCGTGGCCGAGACCGGTGGCGTCGCGCGCGAGGACCTCGAGCGCACGCTCAACTGCGGCGTCGGCATGGTCTCCCTGACCGCGGCGAGTGACGCCGACCGCGCCATCTCGCTGCTGGCCGGGCACGGCTTCGACGCCTGGGTGGCCGGCACCGTGGAGACGGCCGGGGCCGACGACTCCTTCGACGACCGCGGACGGGTCACGCTGCACGGCGACCACCCCTGAACGGCCGGCTCAGAATCTGACGCCCAGTCTGCGGGCCGACGTGCGGGAATCACCACCGGCCGGTTAGGGTTGGGTCACGAACAGACAACTCCGACCGGCAGTCCTGCGGGGCGCCGGCCATACGTGCGAGGGGGCCACCCATGGGGCGCGGCCGTGCAAAGGCGAAGCAGACCAAGGTTGCTCGCGAGCTGAAGTACCAGTCTCACGAGACGGACTTCGCGTCGCTTGCCCAGGAACTCCACGGGAACGACTCGGCTCCGGCCAGCCGTCCCGAGCCTGTTGAGGAGTCCGACGAGTACGACAAGTGGTCGGACTACTCCGACTCCACCTCTCGCGACTGACCCGGTCTCCACCAGCTCCTCGTCCTGACCCTGCGGTCAGGGAAGCCAGATCTCGCGGTCACCGATCGTCATCCGCTGCTCGGCGATCCGGTCTGCGGCGACGGCGGGAGGCACTCCGTCGGTCGCCGCGAGGGCGAACACCTCTCGGGTGGTGTCCAGGATGTGACTGGCGCGCTCGCGAGCGCGCTCGAAGTCGAAGCCGTGGAGCTCGTCGGCCACCTGGATCAGCCCGCCGGCGTTGACGACGTAGTCCGGTGCGTAGAGGATCCCGCGGTCGTCGAGCTCCTTCTCCACCCCAGGGTGGGCCAGCTGGTTGTTGGCGGCACCGCACACGATCCTCGCACTGAGCACGGCGACGACCTCGTCGGTCAGGGCGTCCCCCAGGGCGCAGGGGGCGTACACGTCCAGGGCCGAGCCGACCAGGGCGGCCGTGTCAGGCGCGGTGCGCACCTCCGGGTGGGCGTCCAGGACACGCCGCACCGACGGCTCGTGGACGTCGGTGACCACGACCTCGGCCCCGTCCTCGAGCAGGTGCTCCACCAGGTGGTGCCCGACCTTGCCGACCCCGGCGACCCCGACCGTGCGGCCGTGCAGGGTCGGGGCGCCCCACGTCGCCTCCGCGGCGGCGCGCATGCCCTGGAACACGCCGTACGCCGTGAGCACGGAGGAGTCGCCGGCCCCGCCGTGCGCGACCGTGCGACCGGTGACGAAGCGGGACTCCTCCGCGATGACGTCCATGTCCTCGGAGTAGGTGCCGACGTCGCAGGCGGTGTAGTAACGGCCGTTCAGCGACTGCACGAACCGCCCATAGGCGCGCAGCAGCGCCGGGGTCTTGTCCGTGTGCGGGTCGCCGATGATGACCGCCTTGCCGCCGCCGAGGTCGAGACCGGCGAGAGCTGCCTTGTAGGACATCCCGCGCGAGAGGTTGAGCACGTCGCGCACGGCGTCGGCGTCGCTCGCGTAGGGGTGGAAACGCGTCCCGCCGAGCGCCGGACCGCGAGCGGTCGAGTGGATCGCGATCAGCGCGCGGAGGCCGCTGCGCTCGTCCTGGCAGACCACGACCTGCTCGTGGCCGCTCAGCTGGTCGAACACGGTTGTCTCCTGCCGGGGGATAGCCTTACGGATATGTCGCACTTGGGCCGATTGCACGTTTTCGACAGGTCAGTCAAGCGTGGATCCTGACTGGTCTAGACTACATCGCCCGATTTACGGCCGTTTTAAAGAATCCGGACATTTCATGTTTCCTACTACCAATGCCGGTGGCATAGTCGAGGACAGAGCAAGGAGCTCAGAAGTCAAGTACCAAAGGGGAGCGCCGTGGTAACGCGACCGACCGAAACAGAATCCCTCCTCACGCCTGCTGAGGTGGCCGCCATGTTCCGCGTGGACCCGAAGACGGTCACACGTTGGGCGAAGGCCGGCAAGTTGAGCGCTATTCGCACGCTGGGCGGCCACCGCCGCTACCGCGAGTCCGAGGTCAAGGAACTGCTGGGCGACGTCATCCCCGCTCAGCGCAGCGCCCGCGACTGAATCGTCCCAGCTGTCCGGCCCCCCGGCGGACAACTGTGTCATGAGCTCCCCGTCCGACGGGCGGGGAGCTTTGCACCTCCCGGAGCCGGTACGACGCTGACCTACCGACGACCGACCCTCACCGAGTCGAGTCCGGCGCTCCGTGCCGACCGGCGCCGCCCGCGAACCGAGCCGCGCCCGCCAGAGCGTCCGAAGCCAGCGACACCAGGCCGTGGGTCAGCTCGACGCCCAGCGCGTCCTCCTCGCTGAGGCCCCACTGGTCCAGCAGGCTGAGCCGGTCCTCACGCAGGCACACCTGCGGCAGGGCCGCGAGCTCGTGCGCCAGCGCGACCGCTGACGCAAGGGCCTCACCCGGCCCGCAGAGCCGGTTGACCAGCCCGAACGCGTATGCCTCACCCGCCTCGACCGCTCGCCCCGTCAGGACCAGGTCCATCGCGCGTGACTGACCGATCAGCCGCGCCAGGCGCACCGTGCCGCCGTCGATCAGCGGCACGCCCCAGCGCCGGCAGAACACCCCAAGCACCGCGTCGTCCGCGGCGACGCGCAGGTCGGCCCACAGGGCCAGCTCCAGCCCGCCGGCCACGGCGTGGCCCTCGAGGGCGGCGATCACCGGCTTGGACAGGCGCATCCGGGTCGGGCCCATCGGCCCGTCGGCGCCGGAGCGAGGCGACTCCACCCGGTTGCCCCGCTCCGTGCCGATCGCCTTCAGGTCGGCTCCGGCGCAGAAGGTCCCTCCGGCCCCGGTGAGGACGGCGACCGCCGCCTCGGGGTCGGCGTCGAAGTCCCGGAACGCGGCGGCCAGGGCGCTGGCCGTCGGGCCGTCGACGGCGTTGCGAGCCTTCGGTCGGTCGATCGTCACGATGGTGACCGGGCCGTTCGTGGTGACGTGGACGCTCATGCAGCCGACCCTAGGCGGCAGCGCCCGGACCGGTCAGACTGGAGCCTTGCCCGCACTGGTGAAGAGCAAGGACCTGGGGTCCGCCTGGTCGCTGGCGTCGACGAACTCGTTCCTGAGCATCGGCTCGGTGCTCTCGCACCTCTCGGTCGGCGCCGTGCTCGCTGATCGCGGCGACGACGGGAAGCAGGACGGCGCCGTCATCGCCGGGCTGTCCCTGGCGGTCGTCTCGCTCGCCGGCTACCTGCGCCTGCCGTCCCGCTGACCTCCCTCGCGGTCGATCAATGACCGCGGTTACCCGGCCACAACACGATCCGGGTTCTGGTTCCACGTTCTTAGTCCAGCCGTTACCACCCGGAAACAGCGTGGGCGTTGGCTCTTGGGCATGCCCGACGTTCTCGACAGCCACCGGCACATCGGGGTCCTTCCCGAGTACCCGTTCTACGGTGGTGCCCCGATGCGGGCCGACCTGTCGGCGACCGCGACCGTCAAGGAGTTCGTGGCCGGGATCGACGCCGACGGCATCGACCGGGTGCTGGTGCTCCCGAACTACGGCGTACCGATCCCCGGGGTCGCCTTCGAGCTGAACCACCTGGCCCTCGAGGCCGCGCAGGGCGACGAACGCATCCGCTGCGGCCTATGGGTCTCGCCGAAGTCCTCCGACCACGACCGCAACACCGAGGCGCTGGAGCTGGCCGGGGAGCACGAGGTCTCCGCGCTGAAGACCAGCTTCCTGCTCGGGGGCAGCCCGACCGACGAGGACTGCGCCGTGGAGCTCGACCGGCTGTTCACGACGGCCGCCGAGCGCGACCTCGTCGTGCACATCCACACCTCGCCGGGAGCGGCTTCCGATATCGACCAGGTCGGCACCCTCGTCGAGAAGTACGGCGACGCCACCAAGATCCACCTCGTCCACCTCGGCGGCGGGATGAGCGGTCACATGAAGCTCATCGGCGGTCGTTTCTTCGACTGGATCGAGCGCGGCAAGCAGGTCTACACCGACACCAGCTGGACGATCGGCTTCGCCCCGACCTGGCTGGTCCACGAGATCGAGAAGCGCGGCCTCGGCCACGACCGCGTCCTGTTCGCGACCGACGCGCCCTGGGGCGACTTCGAGGGCGAGTACGCGCGCCTCCGCGCCGCGGCCGGCGACGGTGCACTGGCCGACGCCTTCTTCCACCAGAACTTCGAAGCCCTCTACGGCTGAGAGACGCACCACCGCACCAGCAAGCGCACCGCCCGGATCCTCAACCCACACAGGAGAAAACCGCGATGACGATGTTCGACGACGAGATCATGGCCAACATCGAGAAGTCCGTCTCGGAGGTGCCCCACCCGTCGCAGGAGAAGGGCACCAACCTCTACGGCTCGACCAAGATCTTCCCGGACTACCAGGCCAGTGAGGGCCAGAGCTGGCTCACGCTGGTGCACGGCATCCCGCACGAGAGCTCGGTCAGCTTCGTCGCCGTGCTCCAGGCCACCCGCGCGCTGCGCAAGGGCTTCGAGACGACGCTCTACTTCTACGGCCCGGGCACCCTCGCCTGCATGGACACCCGGGGCTTCCCCACCACCGGTGACTCCGCGTTTCCCGGCAACCAGAACATGAACGACTCGATCAAGACGTTCATCAGCGAGGGCGGCACGGTGCTCTGCTGCCGCTTCGGGCTGGCGCTGCACGGTCTCCGCGAGGAGGACGTCATCGAGGGCGTCGTCCCCTGCCACCCGCTCGACGTGCAGGACGCGGTCATCCACTTCGCCAACAAGGGCGCCATCATCAACTCCGTCTACAACCTCTGAGGGACCGGAGATGGCAGCGAACACCCGCGTGGACGTGGCGATCCGGGGCATCCGGCTCCTGGACGCCCCCGTCGCCCGGCGCGCCGGGGCGGGACCCAGCGACGACGGTCATGTCCTGCTGGACGGCGTCGGCGCTGCGATCCCGCTCAACCCACGGAGCCCCTACACCGTCAACGGCGGCAAGCTCCTGCTCGACGGCGCGGACACCGGCCTGGGGGTGGAGTCGGTCGCCCGGCCCCGCTTCTACGACCTCAGCACGGCCGACGGGATCTCCTACGAGAAGATCGCGCGGCTGCACTCCTCGCACGTGCTCGCCACCACGGTGGTGCAGACCTGCGTGCGGTACGACGAGGCCGAGCGCTGCCGGTTCTGCGCCATCGAGGAGTCGCTCAACCAGGGCTCCACCACCGCGGTGAAGTCGCCGGCCCAGATCGCCGAGGTCGCGAAGGCCGCGCACGACCTGGACGGCATCAGCCAGATGGTGATGACGACCGGCACCTCCAACGGCCGGGACCGGGGAGCGACCCACCTCGCCCGGTGCGTGCGTGCCGTCCGCGAGGTGCTGCCCGACCTGCCCATCCAGGTGCAGTGCGAGCCGCCGGGTGACCTGCAGACGATCCAGGACCTCTACGACGCCGGAGCCCGGTCCATCGGCATCCACGTGGAGTCGTTGGACGACGAGGTCCGGCGTACGTGGATGCCGGGCAAGGGCTCGGTGCCGATGGACG
>JAOPYC010000001.1 GCA_025964795.1 Marmoricola sp. | reverse complement strand
CCGGTTGACGGCGTTGACTCCACCTCCACCAATACCTACGACCTTGATGACGGCCAGGTAGTTCTGGGGTGCTGCCACGGCGTTGCCTCTCATGTGCTTCGCCACCCTGCCCGACTGCAGAGCGACTATCGGATGTGCCTGGGGAAGCCGCCTCGGGGTGTCAGAACCCTAACCCTGAAGTAGAGGGTTAACGTTATGTCAACCTGAGGTGGTGAGATCAAGGTAGGCGGAGCCCCCGGCAAGACCGTCGCAACACGCGGGACACCAAAGACAAAAAGAAATTCCACCCCTCCCGCTGAGGCGTCGCATCTTGCGCCCGAGAAGCCGCTGAGGCGTCGCATCTTGCGGTCCCCCGGACCACGAGCGAACGCAAGATGCGACGCCTCACCCGGCCCAGGACCGCAAGATGCGACGCCTCAGCGATGCCTTGGGTTGCCTTCTGCTCCTGGCTCTTCTAGCCCTTGGTTGTCGGGCGGCCGGGGACGGAGACGTCTATCTGCTGGCCCGGGCGCTTCAGGAGTACGGCGAGGACCTCGGCCTTCTGGGTGGACTGCTCGGCGCTGCCCCAGTGGACCCGGCGGCCGTTGGTCAGGACCAGGCCGATCTCGTCGACCGTGGCGACCTCGACGACGTCGACCTTGCGGGCGATCTGCGGGGGCAGGGAGTCGATCACCCGGCCGCTCTCGACGAGAGCCTCGCTGGACGTGTCGGGCTGGGTGCGGACCAGCGGCAGGCCGGTCGGGCGGGACTTGTAGCCGCCGAAGAGCACCCCCTCGGAGTCGAGCGCGCGCAGGCCGTTGCCGCGGTCGATCACCGCGATCGGGGTCCGCTCGGTGACTGCGACGTGCACGGTGTGCGGCCAGCTGCGGGAGACCTCCACCCGGCGTACGGAGGCGATGGACTCGACGCGGGCCCGGATGGCGTCCAGGTTCACGCGGGCCAGCGGGGTGCCGGTGGGGACGGCCGCGACACGCTCGACCCGCCGGTCCCCCAGGGTCTGGGTGCCGGTGACCTGGACGCCGCGGACCGTGACCAGGCTGGAGAAGAACACCGCCCACACCGCCCCGGCGGCGAGCGCGACCAGCAGCAGTGCGGCCACCACCAGCCGCCACCGGCGCCAGCGCCCGGCGAGCCGGCGCTTGCGGAAGTCCTTGCGCGCGATCCGGACGGTCTCCTCGTCGGGACCGGCCGAGGGCGGCGGGGCCGAGGAGTCCTTGCGGCTGCGTCGGTCAAGCATCGACATCACGGACACCTCGTTCCTCGAGCAGCTCGAGCACCTCGGGGCCGAGCAGGGTCACGTCGCCGGCGCCGAGCGTGAGTACGACGTCCCCGGGCCGGGCTCGCTCCACCAGGTGGGCGGCGGTGGCGGACCAGGAGGGCTCGAACACGACGTTCTCCGGCGGCAGGGGTACGGCGGCCGCCACCATCTCCCCGCTGACCCCCGGCTCGGGATCCTCCCGGGCGACGTAGATGTCCATCACCACGACCTCGTCGGCCGCCCCCAGGGCGACGCCCATGTCGTGGCCGAAGATGCGGGTGCGCGAGACCATGTGCGGCTGGAACGCGACCACCACCCGGCCCTCCCCCGCCAGCGACCGGGCGGCCTGCAGGTCGCCGCGGATCTCCTGGGGGTGGTGGGCATAGCTGTCGTAGACGCGGACGCCGCCGGCCTGGCCCTTGTGCTCCATCCGCCGCCGGGTCCCGCTGAACGCGGCCAGCCCGCGCGCGAGGTCGCGGAAGCCGAAGCCCAGCCGGAGGCCGCAGGCCAGCGCCGCGAGCGCGTCGAGCACGTAGTGGCGACCGGGGATCTGCAGCGTGATCTCGCCGAGCCGCGTCTCCCGGTCGACCACGGTGAACGTCGAGGTCGAGCCCAGGAACCGCACGTCCTCGGCCCGCACCTCTGCGTCGGCGCTCTCGCCGACGCGGACGACGGTCAGCCCGCGCTCGACGGCCGTGCGGCCCAGCTGGTCGGCGCCGGGGTCGTCGGCGCAGACGACCAGGAACCCTGCGGGTGCGACGCGGTCGAGGAAGAGGTCGAAGGCGGCGCGGTAGGCCTCGACGGTGCCGTAGTTGTCGAGGTGGTCCGCCTCGACGTTCGTCACCAGGGCGGCGTGCGGCGAGTAGACGAGGAAGGCGCCGTCGCTCTCGTCGGCCTCGGCGATGAACAGCTCCCCGCTGCCGTGGTGGGCGTTGGAGCCGGTCTCGTTGAGGTCGCCGCCGATGGCGAACGACGGGTCGGCGCCGCAGTGCTGCAGCGCCACGGTCAGCAGCGAGGTGGTCGTCGTCTTGCCGTGGGTGCCGGCGACCGCGACGACGACGCGTCCCTGCATCACCGACTCCAGGGCCGCCGACCGCGGCAGCAGGCGCAGGCCCCGCCGGGTCGCCTCGACGACCTCGGGGTTGCTCTCGCGTACGGCGGTCGAGATCACCACGGTGTCGGCGTCCCCGAGGTTCTCCACGGCGTGCCCGACGTGGCACACGGCCCCCAGGGCGCGCAGCGCCTCGAGGGTGCGCGACTCCTTGGCGTCGCTGCCGGTCACGGTGATCCCCCGGGCCAGCATGATCCGGGCGATGCCGGAGAGGCCGGCGCCGCCGATGCCGACGAAGTGCACGGTGCCGAGAAGGTCCGCGGGCAGCAGCACCTCGGGGATCGGGACCCTCATCCCTGCCTCCCCGAGCGCGCGGTGAGGATCATCTCGGCCAGCTTGTCGTCGGCGTCGAGCGGGATCACGTGTCGGGCGGCGGCCGACATCTCGGCGAGGCGCTGCGGGTCGGTGAGCAGGCCCGGCACCGTCCCGGTCACCCACTCGGGCGTCAGGGCCGCGTCGGAGACGAGCAGCCCGCCGCCGGCGTCCACCACCGGGCGCGCGTTCATCGCCTGCTCCCCGTTGCCGATCGGCAGCGGGACGTAGATGGCCGGCAGGCCGACCCCGGACACCTCGGTCACGGTGTTGCTGCCGGCGCGGCACAGGACGGCGTCGGCGGCGGCGTACGCCAGGTCCATCCGGCTGACGAACGCCTCCGTGACGTACGCCGGGCCGCCCGGCGTCCGCACCGGGGACGCCTCGCCCTTCGGACCCAGGATGTGCAGCACCTGCACCCCGGCGGCGGCGAACGCGGGTGCGGCCGCGGCCACGGACTGGTTGAGCCGGCGCGCCCCCTGGGAGCCGCCGGTCACGAGCAGGGTGGGCCGGTCGGCGTCGAGGCCGAAGAACGCGCGCGCCTCGGAGCGCTGCGCCGCCCGGTCCAGCGTGCTGATCATCCGGCGGATCGGCAGACCGATGTAGTGGGCGTTCCGCAGGTCGGTGTCGGGGAAGCTGGTCGCCACGTGGGCGGTGAACCGGGCGCCGAGCTTGTTGGCGATGCCGGGTAGCGCGTTGCCCTCGTGCACCACCAGCGGCAGGTGGCGCTTGCGCGCCGCGAGGTAGGCCGGCACCGAGACGTAGCCGCCGAAGCCGACCACGACGTCCGGCTGCACCCGGTCGATCACCTCGAGGGCCGCCTTCAGGGCGCCGCGGAGACGGCCCGGGGTGCGCAGCAGGTCGGCGTTCAGCCGGCGCGGCAGCGGCACCGGGGGGATCAGCTCGAGCGGGAGGCCCGCCTCGGGGATCACCCGCGTCTCCAGGCCCCGCGCGGTGCCGAGGGCGGTGATCTCGATGCCAGGGTCGCGCCGGAGCAGGGCGTCGGCCGTGGCCAGCAGCGGGGAGGTGTGGCCGGCGGTGCCGCCACCGGCCAGCAGGACCCGCCGCGGGGCCGGGTGGTGGATCATCAAGAGCGCCTCGAGCGGGCGCTCCCCGCGGAGATCGCGCCGGGGAAGGCCCCGCGGCCGGCGTTCTTGCCCCGCCGCTCGCCGCGCCGGGCCTGCAGCGCCGCGGCCGCCTCGGGCTCGGCGCGCGCGAAACCGACGAGGAGACCGAGGGCCACCAGCGAGGGCACCAGCGCCGAGCCACCGTAGGAGACGAGCGGCAGCGGGATGCCGATCACGGGTAGCAGCGCCAGCACCATCCCGATGTTGATCAGCATCTGCGCCATCAGCCAGATCGTCACGCCGGCCGTCACGTAGCGCACGAACGGGTCGGTGGTGTTGATGGCCAGCCGGATGGCGGCGTAGGCGATGGCGCCGAACAGGGCCAGCACGAGCAGCGTGCCGACCAGGCCGAGCTCCTCACCGAGCACCGCGAAGATGAAGTCGGTGTGCGCCTCCGGGAGGTTGCCCCACTTCTGCTGGCTGGCGGAGAGGCCCTTGCCGAAGATGCCACCGCTGGACATGCCGAGCAGCCCGTGGCCGGCCTGCCAGCCGGCGCCCTGGAAGTCCTTGAACGGGTCGCTGAAGGTGAACAGCCGGTTGCGGCGCTCGGGGTTGGAGGCGGCGAGGTAGAAGGCCACCACGCCGACCAGCGAGATGGCGATGCCGAACAGCCGCGCCGGGACACCCACGACCCACAGCATCCCGAGCAGCAGCGCGAACAGCACCAGGGCCGTGCCGAGGTCGTGCTGGATGACCACGAGCAGCGCGATCAGGCTGACCACCGGCGCCACCGGGAGCAGCGCGTGCAAGGGGTTGCCGAGGAGCTTCTCCTTCTTGGCATAGACGTCGGCCGACCACAGGATGATCGAGAGCTTGGCGATCTCGGATGGCTGCACCTGGAAGGGCCCGAGGGCCAGCCAGTTGCGGTTGCCGTTGACGGCGAAGCCGAGGCCCGTCTGGGTCAGCAGCAGCAGAGCGACCGCGACCAGGACCGAGGGCCAGGCGAGCAGCCGCAGGAAACGCCGGTTCATCCGGCTGGCCACCCAGGCGACCGGCAGGCCGATCACCACCCAGGTGAGCTGCTTGAGGAAGATGTAGTAGCTGCTGTCGTGGACCCGGTAGGAGTAGACGCTGGAGGCGCTGAGCACCATCATCAGGCCGATCGCCAGCAGCAGCGTGGACCCACCGAGCAGCAGGTAGTAGGAGGTCAGCGGCCGCTCGGCCGCACGACGCACGCTGGTGACCTTCTGGGCGACCCATCCGGCGCCGGCCTGCTGGTGCGTCTCACTGGTGACGCTCACAGGTCCTCCTCGTCGCCGCCACCGTCCGGTGGCCCGTTCTCAGCTGCCTGCCCGTCCCCTGCGGTGCACCGCGGCGGCGAAGGCGTCGCCGCGTGCGCCGTAGTTGGCGAACATGTCCATGGAGGCGCATCCCGGGGCCAGGAGCACCGTGTCTCCGGGGTGTGCCAACGTTGCCGCCCCTTCGACGACGCGGTCCATGGGTCCTTCCCCGTCAGTCTCTCCGGAGGCCACTTCGATCACGGGCACATCGGGCGCGTGTCGCGAAAGCGCGTCCCGGATCACACCGGCGTCGCGTCCCAGGAGGACGACGCCCCGCAGCCGGTCACGCACCCGTGTCACCAGGTCGTCGAAGCTCGCTCCCTTGGCCAGCCCACCGGCGACCCACACCACCGGGTCGTAGGCCTGCAGCGAGGCCAGGGCGGCGTGCGGGTTGGTTGCCTTGGAGTCGTCGATCCAGGTGACCCCGTCCACCACCGCCACCTCGGCGATCCGGTGGCCGTCCGGCGTGAACTCACGCAGCCCCTGGCGCACCGCCGCGGCGGGGACCCCGTGGGAGCGGGCGAGAGCGGCCGCGGCCAGCGCGTTCATCACGTAGTGCGGCGCGCTGGTGGCCAGGTCGCCCAGCGTGCACAGCTCGGCCGCGGAGTTCTGCCGGTCCTCGATGAACGCCCGGTCGGCGAGCACGTCGTCGACCAGGCCGACCATCCCGACGGTGGGAGTGCCGAGCGTGAACCCGATGGCCCGGGCCCCCTCCTGCACCTCGGCGTCCATCACCAGCTGCTCGGTGACCGGGTCGGCGACGTTGTAGACGCAGGCGCGCTCGACCCCCTCGTAGATCCGGCCCTTGTCCGCGGCGTACGCGTCCATGCCGCCGGGGTACCAGTCGAGGTGGTCCTCGGCGACGTTGAGCACCGCTGCGGACTCCGCCCGCATCGAGGACGTCCAGTGCAGCTGGAAGCTGGACAGCTCGACGGCCAGGACGTCGTAGGGCTCGGGGTCCATCACGGCCTCGACGATCGGCAGGCCGACGTTGCCGCAGGCGACCGTGCGCAGGCCGTCGGCGCGCAGCATGGCCTCGAGCATCTGCACGGTCGTGGTCTTGCCGTTGGTGCCGGTGACGGCCAACCACGGCGCGGGACGAGCGGGGTCGCGCAGCCGCCAGGCGAGCTCGACCTCGCCCCAGATCGGGACGCCGCGCTCGGCCGCCTGGGCCAGCAGCGGCGCGGACGGGGACCAGCCGGGTGAGGTGACGACGAGGTCCACGTCGTCGGGCAGCGTGGCCGTGGCGCCGGAGCCCAGGGTGATCGTGGCGCCCAGGCTGCGCAGCAGGTCGGCCCGCTCGACCCGATCCCCCGCCTCGGAGTCGTCGAGGGCGGTCACCTGCGCGCCGAGGAAGGTCAGGTTGTCGGCGGCGGCGTAGCCGGAGACCCCGAAGCCCGCCACCACGACGCGTACGCCGCTCCAGTCGCTGTCCCGACCGAGCAGGTCGATCTCCCCGCTCATCCGGGGTCCCCGCCGCGGTGGGAGCGATGCGAGCAGCGTGGTGGGGTGGTCATACGCCGGCGACCCACTCGGCGTAGAACACCCCGAGCCCGGCGGCGACGAAGATGCCCGCGATCAGCCAGAACCGGATGACGACGGTGATCTCCTCCCACCCGAGCATCTCGAAGTGGTGGTGCAACGGGGCCATCCGGAAGAGCCGCTTGCCCTTGGTGGCCTTGAAGAACCCGACCTGGAGGATCACCGACAGCGTCTGGATCACGAACAGGCCGCCGAGCAGGGCGAGCAGGATCTCGGTGCGGGTGAGCACGGCGAACCCGGCGAGGGCGCCACCGAGGGCCAGCGAGCCGGTGTCGCCCATGAAGATCTTCGCCGGTGAGGCGTTCCACCACAGGAACCCGAAGCAGGCACCGGTGATCGCGGCCGCCACCACCGCGAGGTCGAGCGGGTCGCGCACGTCGTAGCACTTGGGACCGGCGGCCCGCCCGCACCACTGGTTGTTCTGCCAGATGTTCACGATCGTGTAGGCGCCGAAGGTCATCACCGAAGCGCCGGCGGCGAGGCCGTCGAGGCCGTCGGTGAGGTTCACCGCGTTGCTGGCTCCGGCGATCATCAGCCAGATGAACAGCACCACCACGATGGCCGGCAGGGTCAGGTCGCGCGGCTCGCGGATGAACGAGATGGCGTGCCCGGCCGGGGTGCGGAAGCGGCCGTCCTCGAGCCACGGCGAGATGGCCAGCGCGCCGAAGACCAGCGCGACGAAGGTCTGGCCGATGAACTTGGCCCGGCTGCGCAGGCCGAGGCTGCGCTGGCGGGAGATCTTGATGTAGTCGTCGAGGAAGCCCACCGTGCCGAGCCCGACGAACAGGAAGATCAGCAGCAGCGCCGACGCGCTGGGGGTGTTGCCGGTGACGAAGGTCGCGATGAAGTAGGCCAGCACCGAGGCCAGCACGATCACCAGGCCGCCCATGGTGGGCGTGCCGCGCTTGGTGTGGTGCGTGGTCGGGCCGTCGTCGCGGATCAGCTGGCCGTAGCCGCGCTCCGCGAGCACCCGGATGGCATACCGGGTCCCGACCAGCGTGAAGACCAGGGACAGGCCACCGGCCAGGAGGATCGCTCTCAACTCGCCGGCTCCTCTCCCGCCTCGATGAGCATGTCGGCGACCCGCTCGAGCCGCTCGCCCCGCGACGCCTTGATGAGTACGACGTCGGGGCCGGCCACATTCTCGCGCAACCACTCGCCGGCCCGCGCCGTGGTGTCGACCCGGCGCGTCTCCTCACCCTCGCCGCGCGCCTCCACGAGCGCGTCGTAGATCCCGTCGGCGCCCTCCCCCACGACCAGGACGACGTCGATCCCCAGCCGCTCCGCGTGCCGCCCGACCTGCCGGTGCTCCTCCTCGGAGTCCGCGCCGAGCTCGCGCATCTGGCCGAGCACCGCGACCGTACGACGACCGGAGCCCAGGCTCGCCAGCGTCTCCAGGGCGGCCCGCATGGAGTCGGGGTTGGCGTTGTAGGCGTCGTTCACCACGACCAGGCCGTCGGGCCGCTCCAGCAGCTGCATCCGCCACCGGGAGAGGTGCTCGATGGAGCGGAGGCTGGTCGCGATCTCGTCGAAGGGCCGTCCCGCCGTGAGCGCGGTCGCGGTGACGGCCGCGGCGTTCATCGCCTGGTGCTCCCCCAGCAGCCGCAGCGCCACGTGCTCGGTGCGGCCGTCGTGGACGAGGTCGAAGGCCGGCCGGCCGAAGTCGTCGAGGCGGAGGTCCCCCAGGTGGACATCCACGTCCTGCGACCGCCCGAAGGTGCGGACGTGGCCGCTGGTGCGACCGGCCATCGCCGCGACGAGGTCGTCGTCGCGGTTGAGCACCGCGTAGCCCTCCGGCGACAGCGCCTCGACCAGCTCGCCCTTGGCCTGGGCGATGGCGGCCTGCGACCCGAACTCGCCGATGTGGGCCTTGCCGACGTTGAGCACCAGGGACACGTCGGGCGGGGCGATCGCGCACAGCTCCGCGAGGTGGCCCACCCCGCGGGCCCCCATCTCCAGGACCAGGTAGCGGGTAGCGGCCGTCGCGCGCAGCACCGTCAACGGCAGCCCGAGCTCGTTGTTGAACGAGCCGGCGGTGGCCACCGTCGGCGCCCCGTCGGCGAGGACGCGGGCCAGCATGTCCTTCGTGGTCGTCTTCCCCTGCGACCCGGTCACCGCGACCACGGTCAGCGGGGCCGGCAGGGCCCGGCGGCGCTCCAGGAAAACGCGCGCCAGCTCCTGCAAGGCGGCCTGCGTGTCCTCGACCAGCACGGACGGCACCCCGGTCGCCCTCCGTCCGAGGACGGCGGCGGCGCCCCCCGCAACGGCACCAGCGGCGTAGTCGTGCCCGTCGACCCGCTCGCCCTCGAACGCGACGAACAGGCCGCCGGGCTCGGGGTTGCGGCTGTCCAGGAACGCCGGTCCGGTGACCTCCAGGCCCGCTGCTGCGTCCACGACGGACCCACCGACGATCGCGGCGACCTCCTCGAGGGTCAGCGGGATCATCCAGCACCTCCCCGCTCGGCCAGGGCGGCGCGCAGCTCGTCCCGGTCGTCGAAGGGGTGGACCACGCCCGCGATCTCCTGGCCGGTCTCGTGGCCCTTTCCCGCGATCACCACGGTGTCGCCGGTCCCGGCCATCGCCACGACCCGGCGGATCGCCGTACGCCGGTCGCCGAGCTCGAGGACCTCGGCGGGGGCGTCGGCCGCGACCCCGGCCAGCACCGCGCTCCGGATCGCGGCCGGGTCCTCGGTGCGCGGGTTGTCGTCGGTCACGACGAGCACGTCCGCCAGCCGGGCCCCGATCTCGCCCATCAGCGGTCGCTTGCCCGTGTCGCGGTCCCCGCCGGCCCCGATCACCAGCAGCAGCCGACCCTCGGTCAGCGGGCGCAGCGCCGCCAGCGCGGCCTCGACCGCGTCCGGCTTGTGGGCGTAGTCGACGATCGCCAGGAAGTCCTGGCCCGCCTCGACCTGCTCCAGCCGGCCGGGCACCCCGCCGCTGCGGGCGATCCCGTCGGCGACCTGTCGGGGGTCCAGCCCGGACTCACCGGCCAGCGCGATCGCACACAGCGCGTTGGCGACGTTGAAGTCCCCGGTCAGCGGCACGTGCGCCGGGATCCGGTGCCCCTCCGGTGTGACCACGGTGAAGTCGGAGCCTCCGCGGCCCAGCGCGACGTCCTCCGCCCGCCAGTCGGCAGCAGCCCCGGACGGTGAGAACGTCGACATCGGCACGCCGGCCTCGTCGAGCAGCCGCCGGCCGAACGGGTCGTCCACGTTGGTCAGCCCACGGCGGGTGCGCTCGGGGGTGAACAGGGAGGCCTTGGCCGCGAAGTAGTCCTCCACGTCGGTGTGGAAGTCGAGGTGGTCGCGGCCGAGGTTGAGGAAGGCCGCGGCGTCGAAGACGACCCCGGCCACCCGACCCATCACCAGCGCGTGGCTGGACACCTCCATCGCACACGCGGTCACGCCCTGCTCGACCATCACCGCGAACAGCGCGTGCAGGTCGGGCGCCTCGGGGGTGGTCAGCGACGTCTTCACGTCGCGCCCGCCGATCCGGGTGCCGACCGTGCCGATCACGGCGGCGTCCACCCCGGCCGCGGTGAGCCCGCCCTCGAGCAGGCGGGTGGTGGTGGTCTTGCCCTGGGTGCCGGTGACGGCCATCAGCGTGAGCTCACGGGCCGGATCGCCGTAGAGGTGCGCCGCCAGGCCGCCGAGCACCGAGCGCGGATTCTCCAGCACGACGAGCGGGACCTCGGTCTCGCCGAGGATCCGCGCGCCCTCCTCGTCGGTGAGCACCGCGACCGCCCCGGCGGCGACCGCCTCGGCGGCGTACGACGCACCGTGGACGCGGCTGCCGGGCAGGGCCGCGTAGAGGTCGCCGGGCGAGACGCGCTGGGTGCTCAGGGAGAGGCCGGTGACCGTGACCTCGCGCTCGCCCCGGAGCTCCGCGCCGATCCACGCACCCACCTGGGCGAGCGGCGTCCGCAGCGGCGAGGTCGGTCGGGTGAGACCAGCGGGAGTCACGACTCGCGGTCGCTCGTCGTTCTGCTCGGGCACCACCCGAGGCTACTCAGTGCCCTTTTTGGCGGCCTCGCGTGCGGCCCGCACCGCGTCCTTGCCCCACATCGTGGGCAGCGTGGACGGCGGGGTCCCGGTCGGCGCGACGGCGTACTTCTGGAGGACGTAGCTCAAGATCTTGCGGAAGACCGGTCCGGCCGTGCCGCCACCGCTGGCGCCGGCCGAGGGGTGCTTGACCACGACGTAGACGGTGAAGCGCGGCTTGTCGGCGGGTGCGAAGCCCACGAAGGAGACGGCCGTGCCGCCGTCGGCGTAGCAGTTGCACTTGCCCCCGACCTCCTGCGCGGTGCCGGTCTTGCCGGCGACCCGGTAGCCCTCGATGCCGGCGCCCGGCGCGGTCCCGACGTCCGGGGTGGTCACCAGCTCCATCATCTGCGCGGTCTGGCTGGCCGCGGAGGCGCTCACCACGCGCTTGCGGGTGGTGGTGGCCGTGCCGACCGCCTGGCCCTGGTCGGTGGTGGCCTGCCCCTCGATCAGGCTCGGCGTCACCCGCTCGCCGCCGTTGGCGAGCGTGTTCACGGCCGTGGCCATCTGCAGCACGTTGACCGAGAGTCCCTGCCCGAACGCGACCTGGGCGCGGGTCAGCGTGGACCAGTCGGAGCTCGCCGGCAGCAGGCCGCGGGTCTCGTCGCGCACCCCGACGTCGGTGCGCTGGCCGAGACCGAACTTCGCGAGGTAGTCGTGCAGCTGCGGCGGTGTGAACTGGGTGGCGGCGAGCGCGGTGCCGATGTTGGAGCTGCGCGCGATCACGCCGGCCATGGTCAGCCGGATCAGGCCGTGCTCGAACCAGTCACCGATGTGCCGGTCGAGCACCGGCAGGTCACCGGGCACCCGGATCTTGGTGGTCGGGGTGACCTTGCCGGCGTCGATCAGCGACGAGGCGGTGAGCACCTTCTCCACGGACCCGGGCTCGTAGACGTCGCCCATCCCCTTGCTGGTCAGCAGGCCGTCCTTGACCTTCGCCGGCTTGTTGGGGTCGTACGTCGGGTAGTCGGCCAGGGCGAGCACCTCGCCGGTGCGTGAGTCGAGGACGACGGCCGCACCGGACTCCGCCTTGGCGGTCTGCACGGCCTGCTGGAGCACCCGCTGGCTGTACCACTGCACGTCGCGGTCGATGGTCAGGTGGAGGTCCTTGCCGTCGACGGGCTTGACCTCGCTGTTGTCGCCCAGCGGGATCCGGTTGCCGCCGCCGACCTCGTAGGTCTCCTTGCCGTCCTTGCCGGCGAGCTGCTTGTCGAAGTTCTTCTCCAGCCCGGCCAGCGCGACCCCGCCGTCACCGACGAGCCCGATCAGGTTCGCCGCGACGTCACCGGCGGGGTAGGTCCGCAGCGGGTCGGCCCGGGTGTCCACCCCGGCGTACTCGTGCTTCTTCAGCTCGTCCATCACGCTGGAGGCCAGGGTCGAGGGGATCCGGCGCGCGACGTAGACGAACCGGACCGCGTCGTTCTTCTTGGTCAGCTTGGAGAGCAGGTCGAAGTAGTCGAGGTGCAGCCGCTCGGCGAGGATCTTGGCGATCGCCTCGGCGTGCGGCGTGGTCCGCGTGGGGTCGGCGACGATCATCGTCCCGGCGACCGACTCGGCCAGCGGGACACCGTTGCGGTCCAGGATCCGGCCACGCTTGGCGGGCAGGTCGAGTGAGACCAGGCCGGACTCGGCGGCCCTGGCGGCGTACGCCTTGGAGTCGACGCCCTGGAGCTGGAACAGTCGTGCGCCGAACAGCGAGAGCAGCATCACGATCACCAGCAGCGCGGCCCGCAGCCGCACGTGGGTCGACCCACGCAGGCTGCCCCGGTTCTTGCCCCGGTTCTTGCCCCGGTTCGTGGCCCGGTTCCGGCCCGCGGGCTTCCTGGCCGGCTGGTTCCTGCGGCGGGGAGGCGTCAACGAGTTGCTCCGGAATCGGCCGTGGTGGACGAGGTGGCCTTCTTCTTACCGTTTGCGCGCGTTCCCGTGGTGGAGGTGACGGGGGTGTCGGCGCTGGAAGTCCCCGGAACCGGGCTCCCACCGGTGATCCCGGCCTTCGGGTTGGGCTTGACGAAGATCGTCTTCTGCTTCAGCGAGTCCGGCAGCTGCGAGGGCATCGGGTTGATCTTCACGGCCTCGTCGGGGGTGGCCGGGGTCGGCTTCCCGAGCACTCGCCCGTCGCTGAGCCGGACGAACGCCGGCTCCGAGGGGGCCACCATGCCGAGGTGCTTGGCGGCGACGGCCAGGCTCTGCGGGTCGCGCAGCTGGTCGAGCTCCATGGTCAGGGACTGCTCCTTGGCGGTGAGCACGTTCACCTGGTCCTGGAGCGCGGTGGCCTTGAACGAGGCCTGCTGCATGTTGGTGTTGAACATCAGCAGGCCGACCACGCCACCGGCCAGCATCAGCAGCACGAGCACCGCGAACGGCGTCCGGGCGGCCTGGGTGCGGCCGAGCCGGCGCGGCGGCACCACGGTCAGCCGGGCGCGCTCGACGGCGGCCTCGGCGAAGCGGGGGACCCGCGTGCGGACCCCGTCCCTGGCTGAGTTGATCAGGCTGCTCATGCGGCGGTGACTCCCCTGTTTTTGTCTGGCCTGTTGGTGTTGACGCGTTCGACGGCGCGCAGCCGGACGGAGGCGGCGCGCGGGTTCTGCTCGATCTCTGCCTCGGAGGCCTGCTCGGCGCCGCGGGTCAGGCTGCGCAGCGGCGGCTCGAAACCGGCCGGGACGACCGGCAGGTCGTGCGGGACCCGGGAGGTGGTGCCGGCGGCGAACGCCTGCTTGACCAGCCGGTCCTCGAGCGAGTGGTAGCTCATCACCACGACCCGGCCCCCGACCCCGATGGAGTCGATGGCGGCCGGGATCGCACGGCGCAGCGCCCCGAGCTCGTCGTTGACCTCGATCCGCAGCGCCTGGAAGGTGCGCTTCGCCGGGTGCCCGCCCGTACGCCGGGCCGGGGCCGGGATCGTGTCGCGGAGCAGGTCGACCAGGCGGGCCGAGTCGGTGAACGGCTCGGTCTCGCGGGCCTTGACGATGGCGCGGGCGATCTGACGGGAGAACTTCTCCTCGCCGTAGCTGCGCAGGATCCGGGCCAGGTCGGCGGCCGGGTAGGTGTTCAGCACGTCGGCCGCGGTCGGGCCCTCGGTGTCGTCCATCCGCATGTCCAGGGGCGCGTCCTCGGCGTAGGCGAACCCGCGCTCGCGGACGTCGAGCTGCATCGAGGAGACGCCGAGGTCGAACAGGATGCCGTCGGCCGCCTCGATCCCGAGCTCCTCGAGGACGTCGGGGATCTCGTCGTACACCGCGTGCATGAAGGTGGTGCGTCCCTCGTAGGGGGCCAGCCGGGCCCCGGCCAGGTCCAGGGCGTGCGGGTCGCGGTCCACGCCGACCAGCCGGGCCTGCGGGCACCGGTCGAGCACGGCCTCGGAGTGGCCGCCCAGGCCGAGCGTCGCGTCGACGAACACGGCGCCGGGGCGCTCGAGCGCGGGCGCCACCAAGGCGACGACCCGGTCGAGCAGGACCGGGACGTGGGAGGGAGTGGTCATGGTCGGGCGGGCCTAGTTCCCGAGCCGGACGGCGAGGAGGAGCAGGAGGGCCAGCGCGCAGGAGGCCGCGGCGGAGAACACCATCACGGCGAGGGAGTCGCGCACCTCGTGCCGGACCCGCCGTGCGGGTGTGACGGCGCTGCCGCTCATCGGAATCGACCCCTGCCCTGCTCGTGCTGCGTGACTGCTTCTCGGTGCTGTTCTTCGCTGCCGCTCTTCGGTGGTGCTGTGCGTGTCTCGGCGATCGCAGGGCCAGGTTCTCCGTCCGCTCAGCTCCCGGTGGAGGAGGGAAGCGGCTCATCTGACACCGGGGAAGGTGCGTCAGAGAAGCCGGTGGGAGGAGCGGACGCGAGCCTCGCCCTGCGATCTGCCGATGTTGAGTTGTGGGTGGTGCGTTCGCGCTAGAAGCCGGGGAAGACCTCTTCTTGGAGGTTGGCGAAGGCCTGCTCCTGGTTGTTCGTGTACGTCGTCCAGGCGCGTGGCTCCCAGATCTCGATGCGGTCGTAGATGCCGATGACCACGGCGTCGCGCTCGAGGCCGGCGTACGCCCGGAGCTCGGGGGTGATGGTCACGCGGCCCTGCTTGTCGGGCACCTGCTCGGTGGCCAGGGCGAAGAGCATCCGGCCGTAGGCGCGCAGGCGGGCATCGGTCTGCGAGGCGTTCTGGAACTTCTCGGCGAAGACGTCGAAGTCGGCCTGGGTGCGGATGTCGAGGGCGTGGTCCTGACCTCTGGTGATCACCAGGCCCTCCTTCATCTCGTCACGGAACTTCGCGGGGAGGAAGAGACGGCCCTTCTCGTCCAGCTTCGGGGTGTAGGTGCCGGAGAACATTCGCTGCTCCCCTCACCCCTGCGCTGCGGACCCCAGAACTGCCTGGTCCCTCCACTTCGCACCACTTTACTCCACATCCCTCCCCGGTCAACCATTTTCCGATCTCTTCCCTCCCCTTTTCGCCACGATCTGCTCCCCCTCCTCCCCCCGCCGAAAAGGCGCTGGCTCTGTCCGCAGCCCCACGCCGTGTGGTGCCATGGGCTTCACTTGGTCGCGAGCCGGCCTCCGGACACGGTGGCCAGTCACGGCGGGTCTGGTGGGGAGAAGTGGTGGGAGACGTGGGGCCAGTGATGGGCGGAGCCGACAACGCGAGCAGGAGCCAACCGGCGGGCGGGTCCGTGGTCGACGAGGTGCGCGCCGTCGCGGAGCGGATCCAGGGCAACATCGCGCGCGTCATCGAGGGCAAGCCGGAGATCGCCCGGTCCGCGCTGGTGGTCCTGCTGGCCGGCGGCCACCTGCTGATCGAGGACGTCCCCGGCGTCGGCAAGACGATGCTGAGCAAGGCGCTGGCCCGCTCGATCGACTGCACCGTACGACGCATCCAGTTCACCCCCGACCTGCTGCCCTCCGACGTCACGGGTGTCTCGGTGTTCAACCAGGACACCCGCCAGTTCGAGTTCCGCCCCGGCGGGATCTTCGCCAACGTGGTGGTCGGCGACGAGATCAACCGGGCCAGCCCGAAGACCCAGTCGGCGATGCTCGAGTGCATGGAGGAGGGCCAGGTCACCGTCGACGGGACGACCTACTCCCTCGACTCCCCGTTCATGGTGATCGCCACCCAGAACCCCATCGAGATGGAAGGCACCTACGCGCTCCCCGAGGCGCAGCGCGACCGGTTCATGGTGCGGCTCTCGATGGGCTACCCCGTGGAGTCGGCCGAGATCGCGATGCTCTCGGCGCGCGACGGGGTCAGCCCGCTCGAGGAGCTCGAGCCGGTGACTGACGCCGCCGAGGTGCGCAAGCTGATCGAGGTCACCGACAGCGTCTACGTCTCCGAAGTCGTCCAGCGCTACGCCGTCGCGCTGACCACCGCCACCCGGCGCTCTCCCGACCTGCGGCTGGGCGCCTCCCCGCGAGCGACGCTGCACCTGGTCCGGGCCTCGAAGGCGTGGGCGGCCATGCAGGGCCGCGAGTTCGTGCTCCCCGACGACGTCCGCGACCTGGCTCCCGAGGTGCTGCCCCACCGGCTGCTGCCCACGATGGAGGCCACGATGAGCGGCCGGCGTACGACCGAGGTGGTGGCGCAGGTGCTCGCGCAGGTGCCGGTGCCCTCGCCCAGCGGCACCGGACGCTGACCGGACCCGGGGGCTGACCGCGTGCGCGACCTGACCGTCCGGGGCCGGTGCTTCCTGGCTGCCGGCGCGGCCGCCGTCATCTGCGGGATCCAGATCGGCGAGCGCGACTTCGTGCGGATCGGCCTGCTCGCGCTGCTGGTGCCGGTGCTCGCCTGGCTGTTGCTGCGTCGTACCGAACGGCGGGTGTGGGTACGCCGCAGCGTCAGCAACCTCCAGGTCGAGGCCGGCGAGACCGCCCAGGTGGAGATCGTCGTGGCCAGTGCCGGGCGTCGTACGAGCACCCTACTGATGGAGGAGGAGCTCCCGGCCACGCTCGGCGAGCACCAGCGGTTCGTCGTCTCGCCGCTGGCCCCTGGCGCGGAGACCACGCTGCGCTACCTGGTCCGGACCCAGCACCGCGGGCGCTACCCGCTGGGGCCGTTGCACGTGCGGGTGGCCGACCCGATCGGGATGGTCGACCTCGACCAGTCGCTGCCCTCGACCGCCTCGATCCTGGTCACCCCGCGGACCGAGCCGCTGCCGCAGATCCCGCTGACCGGCCGGTGGGCCGGCGCCGGCGAGCACCGCACCCGCGACCTCCTGGGTGGGGGCAGCCCGGACGTGACCACCCGGGAGTACCGCCTCGGCGACGACCTGCGCCGGATCCACTGGCCCACCAGCGCCCGGACCGACCAGCTGATGGTCCGGCGCGAGGAGCAGCAGTGGCAGTCGCGGTGCACCCTGCTGATCGACAACCGGCGCAGCTCCCACTGCGGTCAGGGCATCGACTCCTCGCTGGAGACCGCCGTCCGCGCCGCGGCCTCGATCATGCGCAACCTGGTCGCGATGGACTTCGAGGTCAGGCTGGTCAGCGCGACCGGTGAGTCGTCCTCGCACGGCTGGCACCAGGGCGCGCGCGGAGCGACCCTGCCCGAGCAGCTCGAGCGGTTGGCGCTGCTCGGCCTGACCCGCACGGAGCGGCTCTCCACCGGATGGGTCGACGAGTCGCACCATGGCGGCATGCTGCTCGCCGTCCTCGGCCATCTGGGCGAGGCCGACCGCACCTTCCTGGGTGGGCTGGCCAGTGCCGGCTCCTCGGCGTACGCCGTGGTGCTCGACGTCGCAACCTGGGGGTCAGGTCCCGGCGAGCCGCCGGCCACCGCCTCGCTGCGGAGCCGGGGCTGGAAGGCGACCACACTGACGCGGGACGGGCAGCTGCCGGCGTCGTGGCTGGAGCTGGCCCGATGACCGCCACCGTGCCGCCGCCGGCCGGCCCGTCGTCACGGACCGCGTCCCGGGAGACGGCCGGGGCGACCTGGCGACCGGGACCTCCCCTGCTGGGCCTCTTCGCCGGCTGGGTGGCGCTGTTCTCGTGGAGCGGGATGGTGACGCAGCCACCCGGCTACCTGCTGAACACCCTGGTCACCGGGCTGGCGATGGTGCTGATCGGCAGCGGGTTGCGGGTCCTCGGCGTCCGAGCCCTCTGGGTGGCGCTGGTGCAGGTGCTGGTCGCGCTGCTTTCGCTGAACGTGCTGTTCGCGGCGGGGCAGTCGCTGTTCGGCCTGGTCCCCACCGAGTCCTCGGTACGCGGGGCCTGGTTCGCGGTGACCAACGGCGCGGCGACCCTGAACCACTACTCGGCTCCGGTGGACGTCAACCCGACGCACACCGAGGCGATGCTGACGGCGTGCGGCCTGGCCGTGATCTTGTCCATCGACGTCATCGCGATGGGCCTGCGGCGGCCGCCGCTGACCGCCCTGCCGCTGCTGATCACGCTGAGCGTGCCGGTCACGGTCCTGCGCGACGGGTTGTCGCTGCCGGTGTTCGTGGGCGTGGCGCTGCTGTTCCTCCGGCTGCTGGCCGCGGAGAACCTCGCCCGGTTCCGGGGCTGGGGTGGCGGGTCGGACATCGCACGGCACGGTGACTGGACCGACCCCTCGAGACCGGCCACGAACCCGGTGCTCTCGTCGATGTGGCAGGTCTCGATCGCGGCCGTGGTGGTCACGCTCATCGCCGCGCCGCTGATCCCGGTCACCGACCTGCTCGACCGCGACCGGGGCGGCTCGGGGACGGGCACCGGCACGGGCGGGCGCTACGAGCTCACCACCCAGAACCCGTTCATCCACCTGCGCCGCGACCTGGTCACCAAGACGCACACCCCGCTGGTGTTCGCCACCACGAAGGCGGCCTCCACGTCGTACCTGCGCACGACGGTGCTCGACCAGTTCACCAGCAACGCCTGGCAGCCCTCGCCCCGGCTGCTGCCCGCCGAGAACGACGCGGACGGCACCTTCCCCAGCCCCCCGGGCCTGGGGGCCGGCATCGGTGGCACCGAGGACGTGTGGTCGCTGCAGCTCGCGCCGACCTTCACCACGGCGTGGCTGCCGCTCCCCTACCCGATCCGCAAGCTCGAGGTGCCCGGCATCTGGCGCTACGACTCCCGCACCCTCGACGTGACCTACATCGGCGGCGGCACCTCGCCGCAGCTGAGGTACACCGCCACCGCGTTCTCGCCGAACTTCACCGCCGACCAGCTCGACTCGCCGCTGAAGGCCCCCGACGAGGTGCGCGGGCCGATGACGAAGGTCCCCAACGACCTGCCGAAGGTGATCAAGCAACGCGCCCTCGAGGTCACCAAGGGCGCCGACACCGACTTCGCCAAGGCGGTGAAGCTCCAGGACTGGTTCCGCGAGGACGGCGGCTTCGAGTACTCCCTCGACCAGCGCGACGGCTCGGGCATGGACCTGCTCGCCCGGTTCGTGACCGACGACCGGATCGGCTACTGCGAGCAGTTCGCGGCCGCGATGGCCGCGATGGGCCGCACGCTGGGCATTCCCTCACGGGTGGTCGTCGGGTTCCTGGACGGCACCCCGCAGTCGGACGGGCGCATCCTCTACACCAGCGACGACCGGCACGCCTGGCCCGAGATGTACTTCTCCGGCGTGGGCTGGGTGCGCTTCGAGCCGACGCCCAGCGCCCGCTCCGGCTCCTCACCGTCCTGGACCCGGCAGCTGGCCACCGCTCCCGAGCCGTCCGCCGCCCCGAGCCGCCGGGCCAGCCAGGCGCCGGCCCCGGCTCGCGACCAGCAGACCGCGGACGTCACGGCGAAGGACAGCAGCGGCTCGTCCCTGCCGTGGTGGCCCGTGGCCGGGCTGTTCGTGGTCCTGCTGCTCGGGCTCGCGCCGGCACTGGTGCGCCGCGTCCAGCGCCGTCGTCGCCTCGCCGGTGGCGACCCGGAGCACCTGGCGGAGGGCGCCTGGGCGGAGCTGCAGGCCACCGCCGTGGACCTGGGGCTCAGCTGGCCCGAGCAGCGTTCACCCCGCGAGCAGGCCCGCAGCGTGGCCGACCAGGTGCACGCCCGCGAGGAGGACGTCCGAGCGCTCGAGGGGCTGCTGGTCCGGGTCGAGCGGGGCCGTTACGGGCGGGGCGGCGCCGTGGGCACGCTCGACGCCGACCGGCAGGCCGAGGAGCGCGCCAGCACCGTGGAGACGGTCGGCGCCTGGCGCCGGGCGATGACGAGCAGCGTGAACCGTGAGCGTGGCTGGCGCAGCGGGGTGTGGCCGGTGTCGGTGCTGCGGCGGCGCCGCGGGCCTCGGGCCTGAGGGCAGGGCCCAGGGCGCTGCCCGGGCTCAGTAGCCCTGGTGGCGCCGGCGCTCCCAGCGCTGTTCCATGCGCTGCATGAAGGTGCCCTGCTTGGGCGCCTTGTTGCCGGTGCGACGCGGGGCCCGGCCGCCGGGGCGGCGCAGCTTGCGGGAGCGGGCGGCGCGGCCGCCCTCGATCACGTCGAAGCGGTGCGGGTGGTCGTCGAAGTCGAAGAGCTGGTCCTCGCTGCGCTGCGGCTGGCTCTGCGGGGCGTGTCTCCCGCGCCAGGCGGCCAGGCCGACGGTGGCCGAGGCGAGCATGACGACGAAGCCCAGGATGCCGAGCCAGGTCTGCTGGGCCACGGCGCCGCCCATCAGCATCACCACGCCCAGGACGAACACACCGGCGGCGGCGACGGTGCGCATGCGCGCTACGCGTTCAAGAGTGCTTCCCCGCAAGGTCGAGACGAACTTGGGGTCCTCTTGGGCAAGCGCCTGCTCCATCTGCTCGAGCAGACGGAGCTCCTCTTCGGAGAGCGGCACAGCTTCCTCCCGCAATTTCGTGGACCATCTCTGAGTCTAGGCAGGCTCCCCACAAGTCGGTAGACGGGATCAGAAAATCGTGACCGATATTTGTTCGACGGGGTGTCACGGGCGGTCCCCGATGAGCAGCGTGGCCCGGCGTACGGCGCCCCCGCCGAAGCGCAGCGCCGCGGCGTCCGAGGCCCGGTCGACCTCGTCCCAGCCCCGCTCGCGGGCCCCGAGGACGAGCTGGCGCTGCACCTGCTCGCGCGGGACCAGGCCCTCGACCCGCACCCCCACCAGGCGGATCCGGGCGCGCTGCAGGCCGAGGGCGTCGTAGAGCCCGGCCGCGGTCGCGTGGACCTCGCTGGTGCCGTCGGTGGCGTCGGTGAGCGTCCGGGAGCGGGTGATCGTGGTGAAGTCGGCGAACCGCACCTTCAGCGTGACCGTGCGCCCGGCGACCCCGGCGGTCCGCATCCGTCCGGTGACCTTGGTCGCGAGCCGCAGCAGCTCGCGCAGAACCACGGCCCGGTCGTCGGTGTCGCGACCGAAGGTCTCGTCGGCCCCCATGCTCTTGTCCGGGTCCTGGGTGACCCGGCGGGGCGTGAGGGTGCGCCGGTCGGTGCCCCAGGCGAGATGGTGGATCTGGGTGCCGGCCGCCGCGCCGATGCCGCGCTGCAGGGTGGCCAGCGGGGTGTGCGCGACGTCGCCGACCGTGCGCAGCCCGAGCCGGTGGAGCTGGTCGCGGGTCTTCTCCCCCACTCCGTAGAGCTCGCCCACGTCGAGGGGGTGCAGGAACTGCGTCACCTGCCGCGGGGGGACGACGACCACCCCGTCGGGCTTGGCCCGACGGCTGGCCAGCTTGGCCACCGACACCGACCCGGCCAGCCCGACCGAGCAGGTGACCCGCTGCTCGTCGGCGACGCGGGCGCGGATGTGCTCGGCGATCTGCAGCGGGCTGCCCAGCCTCCGGGTCGACCCGGAGACGTCGAGGAACGCCTCGTCCATCGACACCGCCTCCACCAGCGGGGTCACCTGCCGGAAGATCTCCATCACCGAGGAGGAGACCCCCTCGAAGTCGGCGTAGTCCGGGGAGAGCACCACCGCCTCGGGACACATCCGCCGGGCCCGGGTCATCGGGAGCGCCGAGTGGATGCCGTACCTCCGGGCCGGGTAGTTGGCGGCGAGCACCACCCCGCGGTGCCCTCCGCCCACGATCACCGGCACGTCGGCGAGCTCGGGCCGGTCGCGGATCGCCACCGAGGCGAAGAACGCGTCCATGTCCACGTGCAGGATTGGGCAGTCGTGGGAGAGATCCTTCACCAGGCCACCCCGGGGTGGTTGGTGGCTGAGGTGCCGCGGCCGGCCCTCCCCCGACGTGCCCTGGAGGGCTGGGGGTCAGCGGGTGGCGACGAGGTGGAGCTGGCTGGCGAGGGTGAGGTATTCGGGGCGCTCGGAGACGGCGCGCTCCAGGTCGAGGAGGGCGGCGGCGGCTCCTGGCTCGAGGTCGAGGAGGGAGGAGGGGACCAGATCGGTGAAGACGCGGATGCCGTGGCTGCTGCGGATGGTGAAGCCGGCGCCCTCGAGCAGGACGGTGAGCTCGTCCGCGGTGAAGCGGTGCTCGCTGGACCGGGAGTCCGCGGACTGGGTCGGCTCGCCGTCGAGCAGGTGCCGGGCCTGGGCGAAGTGCCCGGCCATCGCCCGGGCGAGGACGGCAGCGTGCCGCTGGCTGACCACCAGCGAGAGTGCCCCGCCAGGACGCAGCATCGAGGCGATCTCGCGCAGCGCAGTGGCGGGGTCGTCGACGAGGCCGAGCACGCCGTGGCACAGGACCAGGTCGGAGCCGTTCTCGGGCGCCAGCTCGCGGACATTGCCCAGGTCGCCCTGGAGCCCGGTGACCCGGTCGGCCACGCCCTGCTCGTCGGCCCGGCGGGCCAGGGCGGCGAGGGCGTCGGGGCTGGGGTCGATGACCGTGATCCGGTTGCCCAGGGCTGCCACCCGGACCGCGAAGCCGCCGGTGCCGCCGCCGATGTCGAGGACCTGCTGCTCCCCGGCGCTCTCGAGCAGGGCACGGACGGCGTCCCAGACCACCGCGGTGCGGGCGGCGGTGCGGCGTTCGAGGGGGCGCTCCATGGCCGCCAGCCTAGGGGGTTCGTCCTCGGGTGAATCATCCTGCGCTCCCGGGGCTGCGGTGCCACAGCTTGCGGGCCACGTCGCCGGTGACCACGCCCGAGGAGTCGCCGGCGGGCTTGACGTCGGCGTACGGCGACAACCGGAACCCGCTGGTGTGCACCATCACCCGGTTCGGCCCCTCCGGCCCGGCGAGACCCGTGGGCTCGCGGTCGCCACCCCGATCAGACAGAGCGGCGTGGACGGCGTCCATCCCCTCCGCCCGCCACAGGTCGTGCAGCGCTCCGAGGTCCCAGGCGCCGGTCGCGCGCAGCGAGACCCCGCGGCGACCCGTGCGGCGCAGCTCACCGCGGACCACGAGCAGCCAGGAGCCGAAGACCGTGGCAGCGTAGGGCCCCTGCACGTCTTGGAAGAAGGTCGCGTCGACCGGACCGGTGGCGTCGTCCAGGGTCAGGAAGATGACCCGCTTGCCGGACCGGATCGGCGGGGTCTGGGTGGCCACCTTCACCCCGGCCACCAGCAGGTTGCTGCGGCTGCGCGCGGAGAGCAGGTCGACCGACCGGGTGGTGCCGAGCTGGTCGAGGAACTCGGCGTGGAAGTCGATCACGTGCTTACTGGCGTCGAGGCCGAGGATGTCGAGCTCGGCGCGCACCCGGTCGCCCTCGGTCATCTCCGGGAGCCCGCTGGGGACGCCGGCGGAGTCGTCCCCCAGGTCGAGGGTGAGCTGGAACGAGCTGTCCCCGGCGGGGCCGGATCCCGCCCCGGACCCTGACCGGGCCCCTGGCCGGGACAACCCGCGGGCCCGCTTGGTGCCCGAGCGCTCGGAGGCACGGCGCAGCCGGTCGAGGTCGCCGATCTCCAGCAGCAGGTCGCGCCGGGTCAGCCGGTTGCGGCGACCGGCACCGCTGCTCCCGATGCCGTAGACGGAGTCGAAGGCCCCGGCCTGCACCAGCCGCTCGACCACCGGCCGCCCGACGTGGGCGCGCTGCCAGAAGTCGGTCAGCGAGGCGTACGGCGCCCCCTCGCGGGCCCCGACGATCCGGCTCACCTCTCCGTCGTTGATGCCGCGCACCTCGCCCAGGGCGATCCGGATGCCCCAGCCGTGGCCCATCCAGGCGGCCTGGTCGATCTCCACCGGCAGCTTCGTGTAGATCCCGCCCCGGGGCTGGAACCTGCTCACCGTGGCCGCGACCTCGTCGGGGACGGGCACGGGTGGCGTCTCGGCCAGCTGCTCCACGACGTAGTGCGCCTGGCTGGCGTTGACGTCGAGCCCGAGCACGGCGATGCCGAGCTGGCGGGCGTCGTCGAGGATCAGCCGCTTGGGATACATCCCGGGGTCGTGGGTGAGCAGGCCGGAGATGAAGTGGGCCGGGTAGTGCGCCTTGAGCCAGGCCGACTGGAAGGTCGGCAGCGCGAACGCGGCGGCGTGGGCCTTGCAGAAGCCGAACGAGGCGAAGGACTCGATCACCTTCCAGACCTGCTCCACCACCGCCAGCTCGTAGCCCCGGCCGAGGGCTCGTGGGAAGAACCAGGCCTTCGTCTGGGCCATGCCGTCGTAGTCGCCGAGGGCCCGGCGCCACTCGTCGCCCTCGGCATAGCTGCAGCCGGCGAACGTGGCGATCATGTCGATCACCTGCTCGTGGTAGACCACCACGCCGCGGGTGCTGCCGAGGATCGGGCGCAGGTCCTCGTGCAGGTAGGACACCTGCTTCCAGCCGTTCTTGACCTCGAGGTAGGGCGTGATCATGTCGCTCTTGACCGGGCCGGGCCGGAACAGCGAGATGTCGGCGATGATGTCGGAGAACTCCTCGATCCCGGACTTGCCGACCAGCTCGCGCTGCCCGGGTGACTCGATCTGGAACACGCCCAGGGTCTTGGCCGAGGAGATCATCGAGTAGGTGGTGGGGTCGTCGAAGGGCACCTGCGCCTCGTCGTCGAGGTCGATCACCCGTCCCGAGGTCCGCTCGATCTCGGCGACCGCGTGCGCCATCGAGGACTGCATCCGGATGCCGAGCACGTCCAGCTTGAGCAGGCCGAGGTCCTCGACGTCCTCCTTGTCGAACTGGCTCATCGGGTAGCCCAGGAAGCTCTGCTCCACCGGGGTGCGGTCGAGCAGGGTGCGGTCGGAGAGCAGCACCCCGCACGGGTGCATCGCGATGTGGCGCGGCAGCCCGTCGAGGCTCTCCACCATCGTGAAGAACAGGTCGAAGGTGCCCCACTCCCCCGCAGCCGCCTCCCGGGCCATCCCGGTCGAGCGCAGCTCGGGCAGGTCGCGCAGCGCCATCCGCGCGTCGCGGGCCCGGATGTGCGGGAACGCCTTGGCGATGGCGTCGATCTCCCCCACCGGCATCCCCAGCGCGGCACC
Source organism: Marmoricola sp. (assembly GCA_025964795.1). Taxonomy (GTDB): domain Bacteria; phylum Actinomycetota; class Actinomycetes; order Propionibacteriales; family Nocardioidaceae; genus Marmoricola. The sequence continues at coordinate 38,146 of JAOPYC010000001.1, read as the reverse complement.
GACGTCACGGATCGCGTGGCGGACCTTGTAGGTGTCCATCATCGAGACCGTGGCGCACCGGTCGGTGCCGAACCGTTGCAGGATCGCGTCGTAGACCTCGAGCCGGCGGGCCGACTCCACGTCGATGTCGATGTCGGGCAGCGAGCGCCGCAGCGGGGACAGGAACCGCTCCATCAGCAGGTCGTGCCGGATCGGGTCGACCCCGGAGATGCCGAGCAGGTAGTTGACCACGCTGCCCGCCCCCGACCCCCGGGCCGCGCTGCGGATGCCGAGCTCGCGGATCATCGTGGTGACGTCGCCGACGGTGAGGAAGTAGGACGCGAAGCCGAGCGTGCCGATCGTCTGCAGCTCGTCGTCGAGCCGCTTCCAGATCCGCTGCCGGGGACGGTCGCCGTAGCGCCAGCCGATCGCTCCCTCGCAGCGGGCGCGCAGCTCGGCGTCCGGGGAGGCGACCTCGAACTCCGGGAAGTGGACCTCCCCGATCCCGAGGTCCTCGCGAGGGTCCACGACGCACTGGTCGGCGATCGCCCGGGTCTGGGCGAGCAGGTCGGTGGCGCCGCGGGAGCCGTGCTCGCCGAGGCCGGCGAACCGGCAGATCTCCTCGGCGACCTCGTGCATCTGCTTGCCGGACTTCAAGAACCCCTCGGCGTTGCTGCGGTCGAGGTGACGCAGGTCCATCGGGACCAGCCGGCGGGCGGCGTCGAGGACGTCGATCGTCGGGGCGTCCAGCCGGTCGGCGTAGCGGACCGCGTTGGAGAGCACGGTCGGCACCCGCGCCGACCGGGCCAGCCCGGCCATCCGGGCGGCGTGCGGGGAGGAGCCGGGACCCGAGCCCTGCAGCCGGTGGGAGACGACCTCGACGACGAGCTGCTCGGGGCCGACCAGGGCGAGCCAGCGGCGGAGCACGGCGTCCCCGAGGTCGTCGCGTCGCAGCGTGGCGGCCCGGCCAAGCTCGGAGGTCGGCCCGAGCAGGACGCGTACGCCGCGGCCGGCGACGTGCTCGGCCACCAGCGCGGGGCTGCACACCGGGGTGCCGCGCTCGCCGGCGTGGTGGGTCGCCGAGACCAGTCGGCACACCGCCGCCCATCCGTCCTTGCCGCTGGCCAGGAAGGTGACCCGGGGCAGCCGGGGGTCCCGGGAGGCGCCACCGCGGGTGGGGGTCCGGGGTCGGCTGCTTCCCCCGGAGGTCGGGGGCGAGCCCACCGGGAACGCCAGGTCGACCCCGAGCACCGGCCGGATGCCGGCGGCCACGGCTGCCTTGACGAACCGGACCGCCCCGTAGGTGCCGTCGCGGTCGGTGAGCGCGAGCGTGTCCATCTCCTGCTCGGCGGCCCGTTCGACCAGGACGTGAGGGTGCGAGGCGCCGTACTGCAACGAGTAGCCGGAGGCCACGTGCAGGTGCACGAAGGGATCAGCCACGACGGGGCTCAGGCAACGCGGATCGGGACGTGCTCGGTCAGGCCCAGCGAGGTCTCGACCAGGGCCAGGAACCGGTCGGCGTCACGCACCAGGTCGTCGGTCTCCCGCTCGGTGACCGCCCGGCGCGACCCGGCCTCGGCGGCCGCCCGCTTGCCGGCCCCCGCGGCGAAGAAGCTCGCCCACTCGCTGAACTCGGGCGCCACCTCGGCGAGCAGCACCCAGGCGTTCTTCTGGCGTCGCCGCTTGGCCGGCATCACCGGCTGGGCGCGAGCCGCCAGCAGGGCGGCGGTCGCCCGCAGCGCGGAGACGTGGGCATGGGCGTAGCGCTCGGGCGTGGAGGTGCTGGTGATCGCCTCCCGCAGCGACTCGGCGGCCCGCTCGAGGTAGGAGTGCGTCGCGGCGGTCAGGAAGTGCGGACCGCTGAGCTGGTGCTGGGTCATCTGGTGCTGGGTCATCGTCATCCCTCTTCAGTCCATCGCCCGGACGAGCTGCCAGCTGCCCTCGGACCAGCTGAAGACCAGGTCGAAGACCCCGAAGCCGGGGTCGTGCTCCGGTGACTGGAGGGCAGCGACCCTTCCCCGGGCTGCTGCCACCCGCCACACCTCGCGCTCCCGCAGGAGGTCGGTGCCGACGCTCCCGCGGGACCCGCCACCGCCCTGGTCCGCGGTGCGCCGGGCCCACCAGGCGCCGGTCTCCACCCAGTGCGCGACCACCTCGCGCACCTGCCAGAGCCGGCCCCGCCACAGGAACTGCTCGGGGTCCTCGTCTGCGCCCTTGCGCACCTCCACCGGATCGTCGTAGCGCCGCACGTCGTGCTCCTTCGTCTGCTCGCAGCCGTTCGACCCGCTGTCAGTGCCCTGGTGGAGGATGGGGGTCGAGGTCATCCCCCACCAGGGCTTGTTCGAACAAGTGTTCGAACGACTTCAAGATACACCGCCCCTCCGACACCCCGTCAAGAGCTGATCCACAGGTCGTTCGCTACGTTGCGGTGCATGACCGACCAGCGCCCCGAGCACGCGTCCATCGCCCGTTTCCGAGCCGAGCTCGAGCGCCGGGGCGGGACCGGGCGGATCGTCGTGCTCCCCGACTCGGTGCACACCGCCCAGCTCGCCGCCGAGGCCCTGGGCTGCGAGGTCGGCGCGATCGCCAACAGCCTGCTCTTCACCGTCTCGACCGGAGAGGGCGAGGGTGATCCCCTGCTGCTGCTCACCAGCGGCTCGCACCGGGTGGACACCGACAAGGTCGTCGCCACCCTCGGCATCCCGGCGCTCGCCCGCGCCAAGCCGGAGTTCGTACGCCGCCACACCGGCCAGGTGATCGGCGGCGTCTCCCCCTTCGACCACCCGGCCCCGGTGCGGACCTACCTCGACCCGTGGCTGCGGCAGTACGACGAGATCTGGGCCGCTGCCGGCCACCCCGCAGCGGTGTTCAGCAGCACCTACGAGGAGCTCCAGCGGCTGACCGGGGCCGCCGAGCTGGAGGTGGGGTGAGCATGGAGCTGTGGATCAACCCGGCCTGCGCCAAGTGCCGCACGGCCAAGGCGGAGCTCGACGCCGCGGGCATCGCCTACACCGAGCGGCGCTACCTCGACGACGTCCCGACCGCCACAGAGCTGGCCGCGGTGCTCGACCGGATGGGACTCCAACCCTGGGACATCGCGCGGCCCAAGGAGACCCGGGAGGCCGGCATCACCCTGCCCAGGGACGCCGAGCACCGCGCCGACTGGCTCGCCGCGATGGTCGCCGACCCGATCACCATCCAGCGCCCGCTCATCACCGCCGACGACGGCACCACCGTGGTCGCCCGTGACCCGGAGACGCTGGCCGGCGTGTTGGCGCGCGCTCGTCGTACCTGAGGCTGGCCGGACAAATCGGGTGGGGTTCTCAGGCTGCCCCTGCACTTCTCAGGCGTTGCTTCGCCTGAGAAGTGCAGGGATCCCCGGTTAACCGGGGAAACCGGCAGCCCCCCGTAGGGTGACCGCCATGGCACGCGTGGCGGTGATCGGCGGAGGGTACGGCGGCCTGGCGAGCGCGGCGCGGCTGGCCAAGAACGGCCACGAGGTGACCCTGCTGGAGTCCGGGGCGCGGCTCGGGGGCGCCGTGGGGTACGTCGAGCAGGACGGCTTCCGCTGGGACGCCGGGCCGACGCACACGCTGCTCCCCGCGGTGCTGCGCGACCTGTTCCGCAAGTCCGGCCGGCCCCTGGAGAAGGAGCTCGAGCTGGTCCCGGTCGAGCCGGTCGCCCGGCACCTGTTCGACGACGAGGACGAGACCGTGCTGGACCTGCCAGGAGGCAGTCGCGGGGCGCAGATCGAGGCCGTCGAGGCGGCCCTCGGTGCGGGGACGGGCGCCCAGTGGGCGCGCTACGTCGACGCCTTCGCCGACGACTGGGAGTCCCTGCGCCGCGACTGGCTCGAGCGTCCCTACGCAGCCGAGCACGCGAGCAAGCAGACCAAGGCGCTGCTCACCACCCGGATGACGCTGCTGAAGCTGACCCAGAAGGCGTTCAAGGACGAGCGCCTGCGCACGCTCGCCTGCTACCCGATGACGCTGGAGGGGCACGACCTGCGCAACGTGCCGGCCTGGATGGGGATGTGGACCTACGTCGAGCAGAACTTCGGCGCCTGGACCGTCCCCGGCGGCATGGGCGCCCTCGCCGACGCCCTCGCCTCGCGCCTGCGGACGCGCGGCGTGACCGTGCTCCTCGACTCCCCCGCCCTCGACCTGGAGCTCAACGGGGGGCGAGCCGTCGGCGTCCGCACCGAGCAGGGCGTCGTCGAGGCCGACCACGTCGTCTGCGCGATCGACCCGCGACGCCTGCCCGCGCTCGCGCCGCTGGTCCAGCGCACCATGCCGGTGATCCCGCCGGTGACCTGCCACATCGGCCTCGTCGGCCCGGTGCCGGACCTGCCCGCCGAGGTGGTCATCCACGGCAACCCGATGGTCGTGCTCCGCACCGGTGGCCAGGCCCCCGAGGGCGCGCACGCCTGGACGCTGCTGGGCCGCGGTCACCTCGCGGAGGACATCGTCACCAACATGCACCGCGGCGGGATCCGGGTGCGCGACCAGGTCGAGGTCCGCGTCGACCGGTCGCCCCGCCAGCTGGTCGAGCAGTGGGGTGGTTCGCCGTACGGCGTGCTCTGGCAGGGCCGCAACACCGTCACCCGTCGCCTCGGGCCGACCACCCCGGTGCCGGGCGTGTTCATGGCCGGCGCGCACGCGACACCGGGCGCGGGCCTGCCGTCGGTCGGGCTGTCGGCGGCCCTGGTGTCGCAGTCGATCGGCCCGGCCTGAGCCCGTGACGGCTCAGGCGTGGACGGAGAGCGCGGAGTAGATCTCCCGCGTCGCCTTGGACCGGTTGAGCGTGTAGAAGTGCAGCCCGGGGGCGCCCTGCTCGAGCAGCTCGTCGCAGAGCTCGGTGGCGATCGCGATCCCCTCGGCGCGTACGGCGGCCGGGTCGTCCTGCAGCGGCTCCAGCCGGGCGAGCACCTCGGCGGGGATCTCGCGACCGGAGAGCTCGACCATCTTCGCCATCGAGCTGAAGTTGAGGATCGGCATGATGCCCGGCACGATCGGGAAGTCCACCCCCACGGCACCCGCCCGCTCGACCAGGCCGAGGTAGTCGGAGGCCCGCAGCACCATCTCGGTCACCGCGAACTCGGCGCCGGCGTCGTGCTTGGCCTTGAGGATGGCCGTGTCGTTCTCGAGGGTCGGGGAGTCGCGGTGGCCCTCGGGGAAGGCCGCGACGCCCACGGAGAGGTCGCTGACCTCACGGATCAGGGCGACCAGGTCGGAGGCGTACTCGATCCCACCCTCGGTCGAGACCCAGTCGGTCCCCGGCCCGCCCGGCGGGTCGCCGCGCAGCGCGAGCACGTTGCGCACGCCGGAGCCGGCGAGCGCCCCCAGGATCCGGGCCAGCTCGTCGGTGGTGTGGCCGACGCAGGTCAGGTGCGCCATCGGGAGCATCGAGGTCTCCTGGGCGATCCGCGCGGTGATCGCCAGCGTGCGGTCACGGGTGGTGCCGCCCGCGCCGTACGTCACCGAGACGAAGGTGGGTCGAAGCGGCTCGAGCTCGCTGATCGAGCGCCACAGGACCTCTTCGCCGGCCTCGTCCTTGGGCGGGAAGAACTCGAAGGAGAACGACCGGCCGCCCTGCCTGAGCAGCTCGCCGATGCGTACAGAACCCTCAGACATGGGCACGAGAATACGGGTCTACGCTCGCCGGATGACCTCGCAGGACGAAGGATGGGACGCCCGGTGGGACGGCGCGGGCTTCCGGGACGACATCGAGTCCGCGCTGCAGGACTTCATCCGCACCCAGGCCCGGTGGCTGGACCGGCTCGGTCCGGACGCCCAGCGCCTGGTTGAGCACGCGCGGGTCAGCGTCTCCGGCGGGAAGCGGTTCCGGGCCGCGTTCTGCTGGTGGGGGCACCACGCCGTGGCGGAGCCGACCGACCGCGTCGCCCTGCTGCGGGCCTGCGCCTCCCTCGAGCTGCTGCACGCCAGCGCGCTGGTCCACGACGACTACATGGACGCCTCCGACGTACGCCGCGGCCGGCCGGCCACCCACCGTGCCTTCGAGCAGCTGCATCGTGAGCACGGCTGGTCGGCCAGCGCGGAGCAGTACGGCGCTTCCGCCGCGATCCTGCTCGGCGACCTGCTGCTCAGCTGGTCCGACGAGCTGCTGCGGACGTCCGGGTTGCCGGCCGACCGGGTCCTCGACGCGCTCGGCTACTTCGACCTGACCCGCAGCGAGGTCGTCACCGGCCAGTTCCTCGACGTCTCCGCCCAGGCCCGCGGGGCGGCCGACGTGGACACGGCGATGACGGTGCTGCGCTACAAGTCCGCGAAGTACTCCATCGAGCGGCCGCTGCACATCGGCGCGGCCCTGGCCGGCGCCAGCCCGGGGATGATCACCCAGCTGAGCCGCTTCGGGCTGCCGCTCGGCGAGGCCTTCCAGCTCCGCGACGACCTGCTCGGCGTCTTCGGCGACCCGGCGGTCACCGGCAAGCCCGCCGGCGACGACCTGATCGAGGGCAAGCGCACCGTGCTGGTCTCCCTCGCCCTCGACGCCCTCCCGCCCGCCGACGCGAAGGTCCTCGACGCCGGCCTCGGCACGGCCCTGACGCCGGACCAGGTGGAGCAGCTGTGCCGGCTCATCGACGACTCCGGCGCCCGGGAGCAGGTCGAGGACGTGATCAGCCAGCTCACCGACCGGTCGCTGGCCGCCCTCGCCGCCGCCGACATCACCGACCGGGCCCGCGGCGTACTCGCCGGGCTGGCCGCGGAGGCGACCCAGCGGGCGGTGTGACCTACAGCGCCAGCGCCTGCGCCCGCCGCTTCACCTCGGAGCCACGGTTCTCGCGGAGGGCGTCGATGGGGCGGCCGGGGAGGGAGTCGTCGGGGGTGAACAGCCAGGTCAGCTTCTCGCGGTCGTCCCAGCCGCCGTCGGAGAAGAGCGTCAGCAGGCCAGGGACGCCCTTGACGATCTCGCCGTCCATGATCAGCTCCGCGGGGATCTGCTGACCCGCGCCCGGAGACGGTACGGCGGCCGCCAGCTGGTGCTCGCGGATCCACTGCCGTACCTTGCTCACGCTCACGTGCAGCTCGGTCGCAGCCTGTTTCCAGTCCATCCAGTCCGGGATCAGGGCGGCCAGGTCGTCTTCGGGGGTGTTCTCGCTCACGCGGCCATGCTCCCATCACGCTCGATCACCCCCGAAGTCGACCGCGCACCTCCCGGGTCTGGGCCATCCGAGCGCCTAAACTGGCTGGTCAGTCGGGTCTCTTCCCCAGCCCGGCCCAGGAGGAGTCGTGGACCGCACCGCCGATGCGATGATCGGGCGCGTCCTGGACGGCCGCTACCGCGTCGGCGCCAAGATCGCCCGGGGCGGGATGGCAACCGTCTACGAGGCGACCGACCTGCGCCTGGACCGCACCGTGGCCGTCAAGGTGATGCACGAGGGCCTGGCCGACGACGACGAGTTCGTCCGCCGCTTCCAGCGCGAGGCCCGTTCCGCGGCCCGGCTGGCGCACCACAACGTCGTGGCCGTCTTCGACACCGGTGACGACCACGGGACGCTGTTCCTGGTGATGGAGTACGTCCCCGGCCTGACCCTGCGCGACCTGATCCGCAAGGAGGCCCCGATGGCCCCGGCCAAGGCGCTGGCCGTGATCGAGCCCGTGCTCGGCGCCCTGGCCGCCGCCCACGACGCCGGCATCCTGCACCGCGACGTCAAGCCCGAGAACGTGCTGATGGCCGACGACGGCCGGGTCAAGGTCGCCGACTTCGGCCTCGCCCGCGCGATCAACTCCGAGACCCAGCACACCGCCACCGGCGGCGTCCTGATCGGGACCGTCTCCTACCTGTCACCCGAGCTCGTGGTCAACGGCAAGGCCGACGCCCGCGCGGACGTCTACGCGGCCGGCGTGCTCATCTACGAGATGCTCACCGGCCACAAGCCCCACCAGGCGGCCAGCCCGATCCAGGTCGCCTACAAGCACGTCCACGAGGACATCCCCGCGCCCTCGGCCTCCACGCCCGGCATCCCGCCGTACGTCGACGCACTGGTCGCCCGGGCCACCGCCCGCGACGCCACGCTGCGCCCGGCCGACGCCCGCGTCCTGCTCCACCAGGTACGCCGGGTCCGCAACGCCCTCGACCACGGCGTGGTCAGCGACCCCGACCTGATGGACGACCTGACCCCGACCATCCCCGTCGGTGGCGCCCGCACGCCGACCGGCGAGCTGCCCGCCCAGATCATCGAGCCGCAGGACCTGAGCAGCCTGCAGGACGGCCGCGACGACGACCGGGACGCGCTCGTCCTCGCCACGGCTCCGGCGCGCGACCCGCGGCCGGTCCGGGTGGACCCGCCACCGAGGCGCCCGGTGCAGCGATCACGTCGCGGGCCGATCTGGCTGACGATCATCGTGGTGCTGGCCGTGCTGGCCGCCCTCGGAGGCTGGTACCTCGGCGTCGCCCGCTACACCTCCACCCCCGGCGTGCTCAACATCAGCCAGGCGGCGGCCCGGGTCAAGCTCGACAAGGCCGGGCTCTCGATGAAGGTCACCGACCAGGCCTACGACGAGAGCGTGACCAGGGGCTTCGTGCTGCGGACCGACCCGGCTCCGGGCGACCGCGTGCGCAAGGACGGCACCGTCGGGGCGGTCATCTCGCTCGGACCCGAGCGGCACAAGGTGCCCGACGTCCGGGGACAGTCCCTCGACGAGGCCCAGCAGGCGCTGGACGACTCGAAGCTGGCCTACGGCGAGGGGATCGAGCGCTACAACGAGAAGGTCGCCACGGGCCTGGTGATCGGCACCGACCCGGTCCCCGGCACCTCGCTGCGGCGCAACACCGCCGTCGACGTGATCGTGAGCAAGGGACCGCGCCCGATCAAGATCCCCGACTTCACCGGCAAGCCGGTCAAGTCCGCCACCACCGCGCTGGAGAAGCTCGGCTTCAAGCTCGACACCACCGAGGTGAACAGCGACACCGTGCCCGCGGGCCAGGTCGTCTCGCAGAGCCCGGCGTCCGGCACCGGCAAGAAGGACGACGTGATCTCCCTGGTCGTGTCCAAGGGACCGGTGATGGTGACGGTGCCCAACGTCGTCTCGATGGGTCTCGGCGCCGCCCAGGACCGCCTCGAGGCGGCGGGCTTCGCGGTGACCGTGCGCGAGGCGAGCCTCTACATCGGCGTCAAATACGTCGTCGGTACCGACCCCAAGGCCGGTACCAAGCTGCCGAAGGGCAGCAAGGTGATCGTCAGCATCGTCTGAGTCAGGACTCGACTCGCCGCGGTCGAGTTCCCTTTCGTCACTCCAGTCACACTGGTAACGTCACTGGTTCGCCGTGTCGCGGCACCAGTCCGGGTTCCGTGACCACCACCGGACCGTCAGCAGACGGAGGACACATGTCCCTTCCCCGACGCCGCCCACCCGCCCGCCGCGCACGACTCCTCGCCGGTCTCGCCGGTGCCCTCACCGCGTTCACGCTGCTCCCCGGCGCCGCCGAGGCGACGCCGTGGCCGGGGCATCCCGACCGCTCGATCGTGCGCCACACCGTCCGCCCCGGCGACACCGCGACCGGCCTCGCCGTCCGCTACCACGCCTGGACCGCCGAGTTGATCCGCCTCAACGGGCTCGGCTCCCGGAGCGCCCTGGCGCAGGGCCAGGTGCTGAGGATCCCGGTCGTCCTCTCCGCCGTACGACGGGCCGGCGGCAAGGCCCCCCGGCCGGCGCCCCGGCGCCACTCGAAGAAGACGCCCCCGGCCTGGCTGGCCATGCACGCCACCCGGCCGACCGGCCGCGGCTGGCTGCACGCGGACCTGACCCGTGAGCAGGTGCGCCGCCTCGTCACGGTGACCGCCAAGCACTACGGCGTACCCCCGAAGCTGGCCCTGGCCATCGCCTGGCAGGAGTCCGGCTGGCAGCAGCGCCGCGTGTCCATCACCGGCGCGATCGGCGTGATGCAGGTGATGCCCGACACCGGTCGCTGGATGCGGTGGTACGTCGGACGCCCGCTGCGGCTGCGCGACACCCACGACAACGTGCTCGCCGGCGTGATGACGCTGCGGGTGCTCCGGGCGTGGACCAGGCGCGACGACAACGCGATCGCCGCCTACTACCAAGGGCTCGGCGCGGTGCGGGAGCACGGCTACTTCGAGGACACCAAGCAGTACGTCGCCGCGGTGCGCGCCCACGAGCGACGGATCGTGCGCACCGGCAGCCCTGGGTGAGCGACTCCCGGGCCCGCCTGCTGGCCACCCTCGCCCTGGTGGCGATCACCGCGAGCTGGGGCTCGACGTTCTTCCTGATCCACGACCTGCTCGACCGGGTGCCGGTGCTGGACTTCCTGGCCGTCCGGTTCGCCATCGCCACGCTCGCGATCCTGCTCGTCTCGCCGCGTGCCGTCGGCCGGCTCCCGCGGAACCGGCTCCGGCACGCGCTCGTCCTCGGCGCGCTCTACGGCGTCGCGCAGATCCTGCAGACGACCGGCCTGGCGCACACCCCCGCGAGCGTCTCCGGCTTCATCACCGGGATGTACGTCGTCTGCACCCCGCTGTTCGCCGCGGTGCTGCTGCGCACCCGGATCGGCGGGCTGACCTGGGCGGCGGTGCTGCTCGCGATCACCGGGCTCGGCGTGCTCACGCTGGGCAACGTGTCCTCCGGCCTGGGCCTGGGGTACGGCGAGGCGCTGACCCTGGTCTCCGCGATGATCTACGCGCTGCACATCGTCGGCCTCGGCGCCTGGTCGAGCGCCAAGGACGCCGTGGGGATGTCCATCGTCCAGTGCGGTGTGATCGCGGTGATCTGCACGGGAGCCGCCGCACCGGGCGGGATCGAGCTGCCGCAGTCGGCCGGCGACTGGCTCTCGGTCGTCTACATGGCCGTGGTCGCGGGCGCGCTGGCCGTGGTCTGCCAGACGTGGGCGCAGGCGCACCTCCCGCCGACCCGGACCGCGATCATCATGAGCATGGAGCCGGTCTTCGCCGCGGTCTTCGCGGTGCTCCTCGGCGGTGAGTCCGCGACGCTGCGGATGCTGTTCGGCGGCGCCCTGGTGCTGGCCGCGATGCTGCTCGCCGAGCTGGTCCCCCGGCGCCGGATCGAGGGCGAGGTGACCCACCTGGCGGTGTGAGGGCTTCCACATAGTGGATGGGCGTCTCGACCACCGGGACAGTTCTCTACCCTCGGACCATGGTCGTTGTGATGGCTCCCGGGGCGACGGAGGAAGAGATCGCGCACGTCACGCGCCGCGTCGAGGAGACCGGCGGGCAGGCGTTCGTCAGCCGCGGCGTCACCCGGACGATCATTGGCCTGGTCGGCGACCTCGAGTCCTTCCACGGGCTGAACCTGCGCAGCATGGCCGGGGTCCAGGACGTCTACCGGATCTCCGACCCCTACAAGCTGGTCAGCCTGCAGCACCATCCCGAGCGCTCCACGGTCCACGTCGGGCCGGCCGGCCGCCAGGTCCCGATCGGCCCCGAGACGTTCACCTTCATTGCCGGCCCGTGCGCGGTCGAGTCCGCCCAGCAGACCCTGGAGGCGGCCGAGATGGCCAAGGCCGCCGGCGCCACGCTGCTGCGCGGCGGGGCGTTCAAGCCGCGGACCTCGCCGTACGCCTTCCAGGGGCTCGGCCTCAAGGGCCTCGAGATCCTCTCCGACGTCCGCGAGGTCACCGGCCTGCCGATCGTCACCGAGGTCGTCGACGCGCGCGACGTCCCGGTCGTCGCCGAGCACGCCGATATGCTGCAGATCGGCACCCGCAACGCCGGCAACTTCGGGCTCCTCCAGGCCGTCGGCGAGTGCGGCAAGCCGGTGCTGCTCAAGCGCGGCATGACCTCGACCATCGAGGAGTGGCTGATGGCGGCGGAGTACGTCGCGCAGCGCGGCAACCTCGACGTCGTCCTGTGCGAGCGCGGCATCCGCACCTTCGAGCCCAGCACCCGCAACACCCTGGACATCTCGGCCGTGCCCGTCGTACAGGCCACCAGCCACCTGCCCATCATCGTCGACCCCTCGCACGCCGGCGGTCGCCGCGACCTGGTGGTCCCGCTGGCCCGCGCCGCCATCGCGGTAGGCGCGGACGGCGTGATCGTGGACGTGCACCCCGACCCGGAGCACGCCCTCTGCGACGGCCCCCAGGCTCTCTTCGGCGCCGACCTCCGTGCCCTCGCCCAGGCCGTCCGCCAGCTCCCGCCGATGGTCGGCCGCCGGGTCTGACGGATAGTCCGAGGCCGAAAGCTCCGTCAGACGCGTACGACTGGTGCTTTTGACCTCGGACTATCCGTTCTGGAGCAGCTGGGACAGCACCTTGGCGGCCTGCTCCACGGCGGAGCGGTCCACGTCGAGGTGGGTAAGCATCCGGACCCGCTGCGCGCCGACCGCGCCGACGAGGACGCCCTGCTCGCGGGCGGCGGTGACCAGCGCCTGTGCGTCGGGCACGTCGACCACCACGATGTTCGTCTCGGTCAGCGCCGGGTCTCCCCCGCAGGCCTCCGCCAGGATCCGGGCGTGCTCGTGGTCCTGGGCCAGCCGCTCGACGTTGTGGTCGAGGGCGTAGAGCCCGGCCGCCGCGAGCACCCCGACCTGGCGCATCCCGCCGCCGAGCCGCTTGCGCAGCACCCGCGCCTCGGCGACCTGGTCCGCCGTACCCAGCATCAGCGAGCCGATCGGCGCCCCCAGCCCCTTGGACAGGCAGACGGCCATCGTGTCGGTGATCGCGCCGTACGTCGCCAGCGGCACCTCGTGCGCGACGTGCGCGTTCCAGATCCGGGCGCCGTCCATGTGCACGGCGCAGCCGACCGAGTCGGCGTAGGCCCGCAGGTCCTGCAGGTCCTGGATCGGCAGCACGGTCCCACCCGCGAAGTTGTGCGTGTTCTCCACGGAGATCGCGGTGGTACGCACGAAGAACGGACCCATGTCCGGGGCGTACATCGTCTTGATGGTCTCGAGGTCGAGCTGGCCGTCGGGGTGGATCCAGGTCCGGCTGGTCAGCCCGGTGAACGCTCCGTGCGCACCGAGCTCGGCCCGCAGGATGTGCGCGCGCGACTCGCACAGCACCTCCTGTCCGGGACCGACCAGGGCGGCGAGCGCCAGCACGTTGGCCATCGACCCGGTGGGGGCGAACAACGCTGCCTCGTGCCCGAACAGCTCCGCGACACGCTCCTGCAGGATCAGCACGGTGGGGTCCTCGCCGTAGACGTCGTCTCCCACCTCCGCCTCCGCCATCGCGCGACGCATGCCCTCGCTGGGGCGGGTGACGGTGTCCGAGCGCAGATCGATCATGAGACGACCCTAGAACGACCCTCCCCCGCCGCAACCCGCCGGGCGTACGGCGAGAGCCTCACGTCACCTGGTGGTTGGCGGCGGGCGCCGGCGAGCGTCGCGAATCCAGGTGCGGCGACCCCCGAGACCTGTCGCCTCCCCGGCCGCTCGCACGACGGCGGGTGACGGAGCAGCCCGCCTGACCTACTGCAGCAGGTCGGGCGTCTGCCACTGCTCGCCGCGGACGTGGTGGCCGACGAACGCGAGCACGGTCTGGTACCAGACCTTCGCGTGCTGCGGCCCGAGCACCCAGTGGTTCTCGCTCGGGAAGTAGAGGAACCGGTGCGGCATCGTGCCGTCCTCGGCCTCGGCCCGCGCGGCGAGGTCGGCCCACAGCCGCAGCCCCTCGCCGATCGGCACCCGGTAGTCCTTGTCACCGTGGATCACCAGCATCGGGGTGACGATGTCGTCGGCGAACCGGTGCGGCGAGTTGGCGGCGGCCATCTCCGGGGTCATCTCCCGCGCCCAGTACCACGGCGCGTCGGTCGTCGGCCCGAACTGGTCGAGGGCCCACAGGCTGGCGTGGGTCACGATCGCCTGGAACCGGTCGGTGTGCCCGGCGACCCAGTTGGCCATGTAGCCGCCGAACGAGCCACCCATCGCGCCGGTGCGCGTCTCGTCGACGTCCGCGCGCACGACGGCCGCGTCGGTGGCCGCCATCAGGTCGGTGTACGGCGCGCCGCCCCAGCTCCCCCACCCACGGGCGATGAAGTCGAGCCCGTAGCCGGTGGACAGCGCCGGGTCAGGCAGCAGCACGGCGTACCCGTGCGCCACGGCGATCCACGGGTTCCACCGCCACGACCACGCGTTCCAGGAGCCGAGCGGGCCACCGTGGATCCACAGCAGCAGCGGGGCCGGGTCGTCGGCGGACGCACCCTCGGGCAGCGCCAGCCACGACCGCACCCGGGTGCCGTCCTCGGCGGTCGCCTCGACCTCGGTGAGCATCCCGGGCAGCTCCGGGCTCTCGGCCGGAGCACGCAGCACCACCGACTCCTGGTCGGGTTCGTGCGCCCCCAGTCGCACCGGCCGCGCCGGCTCGGCGTACGACGAGCGCATCGCGTAGACCGTCTCGCCGTCGGGCGCGACCTGCACGTCGGAGTAGGCGAAGTCGTCGGCGGTGAGCCGGGTGACCTCGCCGGTCTCCGCGTGCAGCCGGAACACCGGTGCCCGCCCGTCCTCGTCGGCCACCAGCACCACCGCGGTGCCGTCGGGGGTCCACTCGATGGGGCCGGCCGGCCAGCGGTCCCAGTCCTGCGTCAGGTCCACCACGGACCCGTCGGCAACGGTCACCACGGCGACCCGGAGGTCGCCCGGGTCCTGGGGCGTGGACCGCTTTTCGCGGACGACCGCGACCCGCCCACCGTCCGGGCTGAACCGCGGGGACCAGTGCTCCCAGCCCGGATCGTCGACCAGGACGCGGCGCTCGCCCGACGCGACGTCCACGAGGGCCAGGGAGGTCCGGAGCCCCCCGCGCTCCGGAACCCCCCAGGTCGTGGCGACGGTCGAGCCGTCGGGGCTGACGTCGTGCTCCACCCGCTCCAGGGCGTGGCCGGCGTCAGGCGTGAGGTCGGTCAGCTCGATCCTCGGCTCCGTCCCGAGGTCGTCCAGGGTGCCCGCGAACAGCCGCGGCACGTCCGGACCGAGGTCCTGGTCCCAGAAGCGCACCGGGACGCTGTCGTGCAGGATCGCCGAGACCTCCGTGTCCCTGCGCTGCTTGCGCTTGGACTTCTCGGTGTCGTGGTCCGTCGAGCCGGGGAAGGTGCGTGCGGCGAGCACCACGGTGCCGGCGTCGGCCGCGACGCGCACGCCGTCCACGCCTCCGGGCCGGGAGGCCACCACGCGAGCCTCGCCGCCGCCCGCCGGCAGCAGCCACAGCAGGGCGACCTCCTCGTCGTCGTCCTCGGCGTCCGGGTCCGGGCGCGCCGAGGTGAACAGCACGGAGCCGTCGGGCAGGAACGCCGCACCGCCCTCGCCCTTGGCGCTGCGGGTCAGTCGCCTGGCCGGGCGTGCCCCGGTGGGGTCGACCTCCCACAGCGCGGTGACGTACTTCGTGCGCTTCGCGTTCAGCGTCTGTACGGCGGTGACCAGGCGACGGCCGTCCGGGGACAGCACCAGCCCGGAGCCACGGGGCAGGTCGAGGTAGGCGTCGAGGTCGCGGAACGGGGCGGCGGGGTCCGAGACGGTCACCCCTCTTCCTTATCAGACGGCCCGTCGCGGCGCCGTGTCGCTCACGGTGCGGCGGGGTGTCGCAGGAACCGCGCGTAGCGGGCGTCCAGGTGCTCGGACGTCCTCGGCTCGACGAGCTCGGTGCTCCCACCGGGCGGCGGCTCGGGGTCGCGTCCG
This sequence comes from Marmoricola sp., assembly GCA_025964795.1. Classification (GTDB taxonomy): domain Bacteria; phylum Actinomycetota; class Actinomycetes; order Propionibacteriales; family Nocardioidaceae; genus Marmoricola. Next base: position 22,562 of record JAOPYC010000001.1, on the reverse strand, counting down.
GCGGTGCGCCAGCCGAGGCGGGCCGCGCCCAGCACGGTGGCGTCGCGCTGCCCGAGCCGGCGCAGCGGGCGGTGCAGCACGTCGGCGAGCAGCTGGTTGAAGACCGGCGACCGGGTCCCGCCGCCGACCAGGTCGACGACCTCGGCGGAGGGCGGCATCGCCTCCAAGGCGCGCCGCACGGTGAACGCGACCCCCTCCAGGGCGGAGGCCAGCAGGTCGGCACGCGTGGTCCCGAGGCCGACGTCGAACCAGCCCGCGGTGCCCGCCTCGATCCCCTCCGGCAGCCGTTCGCCCGCGAACCAGGGCAGGAACCCGGGCAGCGCCGCGGTCGTGTCGTAGGAGCGGTAGAGGTCGTCCCAGTCGGCCCCGAGGAGCTCGATCACCCGGCCCAGGGCCAGCCCCCCGTTCATCACCGCGCCCATGGCGAACCAGCCGTCCTCGGCGTCCCGGTAGAGCTGGTGGCGCACCGGGTCCGCCGGCTCCGGGCGTACGCCGGGCAGCACCAGCTGCGCACCGGTGCCGACCGTGAGCACCGTGCGGTGCGCCTCGGCGCCCAGGCCGAGCAGGGTGGCCGCGACGTCGCCGCAGCCGATGCTCACCGGGATCCCGGCCGGCAGGCCCCACTCGGCGGCGACGGCACTCCCCACGGTTCCGGCGGTCTCGTCGGCGGCCCGCAGCGGCGGCAGCAGTCGCACGGGTACGCCGACCCGCTCAGCCGCCTCCACCGCCCACGCGTCTGCGGAGACGTCCCACAGCAGCGTCGCGGAGGCGTCCGAGCCGTCGGTGCACGGGGTGCCCGGGACCAGGCGCGAGCGCAGCCAGTCCTTGGGCAGCACGAAGGAGTCCGCCCGGGCGAGGGTCTCGGGCTCGTGCTCGGCCAGCCAGCCCAGCACCGGGCCGGGCATCCCGGCGGTCAGCGGGTTGCCGAGCGCGACCCGCAGCGCGTCGGGGAGGGCCCGCCAGCGGGGCAGCTGGTCGGCCGCCCGGGCGTCGGGCCACAGCACGGCCGGGCGGACCGCGGCGCCGGCATCGTCGACGAGGACGGTGCCGTGCATCTGCCCGTCGAGCCCCACGCTCAGGACCTCGGCCCCCGGTGCCGCGGCCAGCGTCTCCCCCACGGCGTCGCGCGCCGCCTGCTCCCAGAGGGCGGGGTCGGTCTCCGCCCAACCGGGACGGGTCGCGGCCACCGGATAGCTCCGGCTCGCCCCGCCGACGGCCGTCCCGGCCTCGTCGAGCAGGACCGTCTTCACCCCGCTGGTGCCGAGGTCGATGCCGAGGGAGACGCGGGTCACGGGACCCAGCCGTCAGACGTTGCCGATGACACTGGTGATGGTGATCCGCAGGGCGACCCGGTCCGGGTTCTCGCGGGGCTGCCGGTAGCGCTCGGCGTAGCGGCGTACGGCCTCGGCCACGGAGTCCGCGTCGTCGCGCACCTCGGCGGTGCCCTCGATCGTGGACCACCGCCGGCCGTCGACCTGGCAGACGGCGACCCGGGGGTCGCCGCCGTTGCGCAGGTTGGCGACCTTCTGCGAGGTGCGCGAGGTGATCGCCCATGCCAGGCCCCACTCCGATTCGGCAGAGGCCGGGTCGACCACGCAGCCCATCGGCACGACGTGCGGCGAGCCGTCGGCCCGCAGCGTGGTCACCGAGCAGAGGTGCCGCTCACGCCAGAACTCGAGGTGGTCGCCCTCGAGCTCCCGGACGCGCGGCACCTCAGGCCTTGCGCAGCATCTCGGCGACCAGGAACGACAGCTCGAGGGACTGCACCCGGTTGAGCCGTGGGTCGCAGACCGACTCGTAGCGGTTGCCCAGGTCCACCTCGAGCAGCTCCTCGCCTCCACCGACGCACTCGGTGACGTCGTCGCCGGTGAGCTCGACGTGCAGCCCGCCGGGCCAGGTGCCCACCGAGCGGTGCACGTCGAAGAAGCCCTGGACCTCCTCGATCACGTCGTCGAAGCGGCGGGTCTTGTAGCCGGACGACGCCTCGAAGGTGTTGCCGTGCATCGGGTCGCACACCCAGGCCGCCTCGACCCCGGCGGCGTGCACCTTCGCCAGCAGCGGCGGCAGGTGGTCACGGATCTTGCCCGCGCCCATCCGGGTGATGAAGGTCAGCCGGCCGGGCTCGTTGGTCGGGTTCAGCCTGCCGGCCAGGGCGATCGCGTCGTCGGCGCTGGTCGTCGGGCCGAGCTTGACCCCGATCGGGTTCTGGATGTGGCTGAGCATCTCCACGTGGGCGCCGTCGAGCTGCCGGGTGCGCTCGCCGATCCAGACGAAGTGGCTGGACACGTCGTAGGGCAGCTGGGTGCGGCTGTCGGTGCGGGTCATCGCGTGCTCGTACTCGAGGATCAGCGCCTCGTGGCTGGAGTGGAAGTCGACCCGGTGGAACTCGTCCGGGTCGGCGCCGATCGCCTTCATGAAGTTGAGGGCCCGGTCGATCTCGGCCGCGACCTGCTCGTACTTGCGGCCCACCTCGGAGCCGAGGACGAAGTCGGTGTTCCAGGTGTGCACCTGGCGCAGGTCGGCGTAGCCGCCGGTCGTGAAGGCGCGCACGAGGTTCAGCGTCGAGGCCGACGCGTGGTAGACCTCCAGCAGCCGCTGCGGGTCGTGGCGGCGCGACTCGGCCGTGAACTCGAAGCCGTTGACGGCGTCGCCACGGTAGGCCGGCAGGGTGACGCCGTCGCGGGTCTCGAGGTCGGAGGAGCGCGGCTTGGCGTACTGGCCGGCGAGGCGGCCGAGCTTCACCACCGGGACCGACGCGGCGTAGGTCAGCACGACCGCCATCTGCAGCAGCACGCGCAGCTTGTTGCGGGTGTTCTCGGCGGTCGCGCCCTCGATCGTCTCGGCGCAGTCGCCGCCCTGGAGGAGGAACGCCTCACCCCGCGAGACGTCGGCCAGCTTGGCCTTCAGCTCGTCGCACTCACCGGCGAAGACGAGCGGGGGCATGCGGCGCAGGCGGGCGACGGTGGCGTCGACGGCCGCACGGTCGTCGTACGTCGGCTGCTGGGCGGGGCCCATGGCGTGCAGCGACGCGAGGTCGGGAACTTGTTCGGACACCGCACAAGACTACGTGCCGACCGGCGGCCAGCGAGAATCCGGCCAGCCACCCGCCCGACGCGCTCAGCCCTCGAGCTGGCTGACGTCCTCGAACTTGGAGCCGCCCTGCCCGGTGGTCCGGTTGACCGCCCAGGTGACCAGCCACAGCACCACGCCGAGCGCGAGCAGGCCGCCGGCGATCTTGTACTGGATGTAGTCGCCGCTGTCGCGGGCCCAGGGGCCGACCAGGAACAGGCACGCCACGGCGCCGATGGCGGGCACGAACTTCGGCGCCCGGAAGGCCTCCGCGGCACCGGCGTCGCGCCGCAGCACGATGCAGGCGACGTTGACGACCGCGAATACGCAGAGCAGCAGCAGCCCGGTGGTGCCGGCCAGGGCGCCGATCACGCTGTTCTCCGCCATCAGCGTCACCACGGTGATCAGTCCCAGGGCCAGCGCGGTGGAGAAGGCGATCCCGGCCCACGGCGTACGACGACCGGGCAGCACCTTGCCCAACGCCTTCGGCAGCACCTTCTGGGTGGCCATCCCGTAGAGCAGCCGGCTGGCCATCAGCATGTTGATCAGCGCGGTGTTGGCGACCGCGAACACCGTGAGGAACGGGAACACCTTGTCGATCGGGAAGTTCGGGGCGCCGGTCTTGACGACCTCGAGGAGCACCTTGCCCTCGTCGTTGACGACGCTCTCGATCCGGCCCTCGGGGATGACCGCGATCACCGAGATCGCGACGAGGATGTAGCAGACCACCGCGATGCCGAGCGCGGTCAGCATGATCTTCGGGAACACCTTGAGCGGATCCTTGGTCTCCTCGACCATGTTCACCGAGTCCTCGAACCCGACCATCGCGAAGAACGCGACCGCGGTGGCCACGGTGACCGCGAGGAACATGCCGCGGTCACTGGCCGAGTTGAACACCACGATCCGGCCGAGGTCCGCGTCGCCCTGGGCCATCACGTAGAACCCCACCCCGATGACGATCACCAGCGCGGTGATCTCGACCAGGGTCAGCACCACGTTGAACTTCACGCTCTCGCCGACGCCGCGCAGGTTGATCGCGGCCAGCACGAGCATGAACAGCAGCGCCACGACGAGGATCGGCGTGTTTCCGCCGGGCACGTCCATCCCGATGCCCTCCAGGCCGGCGAGCAGGTTGGTGGCCAGCAGGTTGGAGGACGTGGACGCGCTGGTGATGCCCGAGCAGATCACGCCGAAGGCCACCAGGAACGTCACGAAGTGGATGCCGAACGCCTTGTGCGTGTAGAGCGCGGCGCCGGCCGCCTGTGGGTGGTTGGTGACCAGCTCCAGGTAGGACAGCGCGGTGAGGGTCGCGACGCCGAAGGCCACCAGGAACGGCACCCAGACGATCCCGCCGACCTCGAGGGCCATCTGCCCGGTGACCGCGTAGATCCCGGCTCCGAGGATGTCGCCGACGATGAAAAGCAGCAGCAGGCCGGGTCCCATCACCCGCTTGAGATCGGGCTCCGGCCCGTTGACGTCGTGGGTCTCCGCTGCGGTCGCCGACATGTGGGGCCTCCCAGGTTCGTGTCCGAGGAGACTAGCGAACCTCGCAGTCGACGGGGTTCGTGCAGGCGCGCAGCCGGTGCTCGGCGAGCAGCCTGCCGTGGTCGTCGTAGGCCCTGACGAGCGCGACCGGCGTGGCCAGCTTGGCCCAGAACAGCGTGTTGCCGGGGCTCATGGAGACGTCGAGCTGCGCCTCGGCCTGGGAGCCGTCGGTCATCTCGACCAGCACGCGGGCGGTGTCGGCTCCGTGGAAGCCCCCGATCAGGCTCTGCGCCCACCGGTGGTCGGAGTAGTCGTCGTCGGTGAACAGCTCCATGTCGGCGCCGGGTTTCAGGAAGTCGTCGCTGCCGAAGCCGTGGAGGAAGACGAAGTGACCCGCCAGGTCCTTGACCAGCACCGAGGGTGAGCAGCCCGACGTCATGCCCGGCCAGCGCACGCAGCCGAGGAAGGCCGGGCCGGGGTCGATGACGACCTGGCTGCCCTTCGGGGCGTTGTCCTGGTAGGCCTCCTCGGTGCGCCGGGAGGGCAGGTACATCGGCCCGACGGTCCCGTGGAAGCCCAGGGCCTGCGGGGTCCCGATGATCCGCTTCTGTCGGACCGGCTGATAGGAGGGGGCCTGGGGGTCCGCCACGTCTGGGAGCACGACGGTGCCGTCCACCTCATAGCTTCCCCTGACGTCGGCCAGCGCCTTCTTCTCGTACGCCGTCACCCCGGTCGAGCGGTGGTCCTGGCTGGTCGCCCGCACCGGGACGCGGTCGCTGCCGGGCGACAGCAGCATCCACACGCCGCCGAGGACGATGACCACGGCCAGCGCGGCCGTGCCCGTCGCGACCCTGGCCGCGCGGCGCCGCCGCCGGCCGAGCGCGTGCACCCGGTGCAGGTCGACGGGTGTCCCACCCCGCGGCGCGGCCTCGTGCATCAGCCTGCTCAGCTCGTCGGTCGCCATCAGCTCAGTCCTCTCGTGCTCACGAGCTCGGGGTGGGTCTCGCGCACCTTGGCCAGCGCGCGGGAGGTGGTGCTCTTCACGGTCCCGATGCTGATCCCGAGCTCGTCGGCGACGGCGGCCTCGCTGAGGTCCCAGTAGTGCCGGAGCACGAGGATCCGCCGCTCGCGCTCACTGAGCCGGCTGAGCAGCCGGACGATCAGGTCGGCGTCGTCGACACCCTCGGTCTGATCGCCGGTCCTGCCCTCGACCCTGTGGGCCGAGGCGTCGTGGCCGTCGTCGGCGACCTCCCGGAAACGACGTCGCCGCAGCCGGTCGATGTTGGTGTTGACGAGGGTGCGGCGGGCGTAGGAGTACGCCTCCCCCGGTCGCACCCGGCGCCACGCCGCGTACGTCTTCACCAGGGCTGTCTGCGCGAGATCCTCGGCCAGGTGGTGGTCACCGGAGAGGAGGTACGCCGTCCAGCGCAGCCGTGGCCACGCCGACGCCGCGAACTCGTCGAACGCGCGGTCCCGTCGGCTCTCGTGCTCCTTCACGCCCATCACTACGCAGGATGTCGCGCCGAGGTTGAGTCAGGGCTGTTTCACCCGAAGAAGACCTCGGCCTCGGCGTACGCCTCGGGCTGCACGAGCTTGAGCTCGGCGGTGCCCTCGGCCAGCGGCACCCGGACGATGTCGGTGCCGCGCAGGGCGACCATCTTCCCGTAGTCCTGGTCGTGCACGGCCGTCACGGCCTGCAGGCCGAAGCGGGTCGCCAGCCACCGGTCGAACGCGGTCGGCGTGCCGCCGCGCTGCACGTGCCCGAGCACCACGGCCCGGGCCTCCTTGCCGGTGCGGTCCTCGATCTCCTTGGCCAGCCGGTCGCCGATGCCGCCGAGGCGCACGTGTCCGAACGCGTCCTTCTCGCCGCTGACCAGCGTCATGTCGCCGCCCTCGACGGGGGTCGCGCCCTCGCTGACGACGATGATCGGCGAGTAGTGCGACTGGAAGCGCTTCTCCACGTAGCCGCACACCTTGTCGATGTCGAAGGGCTGCTCCGGGATGAGTACGACGTTGGCCCCGCCCGCGATCCCGGCGTGCAGCGCGATCCACCCGGCGTGCCGGCCCATCACCTCGACGACGAGCACGCGGTGGTGCGACTCGGCCGTGGTGTGCAGCCGGTCGATCGCCTCCATGGCAATGTTCACCGCGGTGTCGAAGCCGAACGTGAAGTCGGTCCCGGACAGGTCGTTGTCGATCGTCTTGGGGACCCCGACCACGTTGACGCCGAGGTCGGCCAGCTTGGTCGCGACACCGAGCGTGTCCTCGCCGCCGATGGCGATCAGGGCGTCGACGCCGTTGGCCGCGAGGTTGTCCTTGATCTTCTCCACGCCGCCGTCGATCTTGAACGGGTTGGTGCGCGAGGACTTCAGGATCGTGCCGCCGCGCGGGAGGATGCCGCGCACCTGCGCGATGCCGAGCTCGGTCGTCATGTTCTCCAACGGCCCGCGCCAGCCGTCCAGGAAGCCGACGAACTCGAAGTCGTACTCCTTGACGCCCTTGCGGACGATGGCCCGGATGACGGCGTTCAGACCGGGACAGTCGCCCCCGCCGGTGAGCACTCCGACGCGCATGGTGCCTCCCTCTGGTGAGAATTTGATCGTTCAACATCCAACCGCGAACGCCTGCGCCCGTCCACCCCGGCCCGCGCGTCCTAGTCTCTGACGCTATGACCATCCTCGCCATCGACGCAGGCACGACGGGCGTGACCGCGCTCGTGGTCACCGCGGACGGACGCATCGACGCCCGCGGCTACCAGGAGTTCCGGCAGCACTTCCCCAAGCCCGGGTGGGTCGAGCACGCGCCGGAGGAGATCTGGCAGGCCACCCTCGAGGCCACCCGCGACTGCCTGAACGCGTGGGACGGCCGGGCCACCGACCTCTCCGGCGTCGGCATCACCAACCAGCGCGAGACGGTGCTGCTCTGGGACCGCGAGACCCTCGGCTCGCCGCGCCGCGCGATCGTCTGGCAGGACCGGCGCACCGCGGACATCTGCCGCCGGATGCGCGAGGAGGGCCACGAGGAGCGCGTCACCGAGCTGACCGGGTTGCGGCTGGACCCCTACTTCTCCGGCACCAAGCTGGTCTGGCTGGCCGAGAACGAGCCGAACACGTGGGCCCTGGTGGGCGACGGCCGCTACGCCGTCGGCACGATCGACTCCTACCTGATCGCGCGGATGTCGCGCGGCACCTGGCACATCACCGACGTCTCCAACGCCTGCCGCACCCTGCTCTTCGACCTCGAGCAGGGCGAGTGGTCCCAGGAGCTGTGCGACCTGTTCGGGGTGCCGATGGACGCGCTGCCGGAGATCGTGCCCAACTGGGGGGAGCTCGCGCGCACCGACCCGAAGAGCTTCCTCGACCTCGATCTGCCGATCGCGGGCATCGCCGGCGATCAGCAGTCGGCGCTGTTCGGCCAGACCTGCTTCGACGTCGGCGACTCCAAGTGCACCTACGGCACGGGGTCGTTCATCCTCACCAACACCGGCACCGACGTGGTCCGCTCGGACGCCGGCCTGCTCTCGACGGCGGCCTGGCGCTCCCCCGGCGGTGAGACGACCTATGCCCTGGAGGGGGCGATCTTCGTGACCGGCGCGGCGGTGCAGTGGCTGCGCGACGGCCTGCAGATCGTCGGCTCGGCGGCCGAGACCGCCGCCATCGCCTCGACGGTCGACACCACCGACGGGGTGGTCTTCGTGCCGGCCCTGACCGGGCTCGGCGCCCCCCACTGGGACCCGCACGCGCGCGGCACGATCCTCGGCATCACCCGTGGCACGACCCGGGCGCACGTCGTCCGCGCGACCCTGGAGGCGATCGCCTTCGAGGTGCGCGACGTCACCGACACGATGCCGACCAGGCTGACCTCGCTGATGGTCGACGGCGGCGCGTCGGCCAACGACCTGCTCTGCCAGTTCCAGGCCGACCTGCTCGGCGTACCGGTGCAGCGACCGGAGATCGTCGAGACCACCGCTCTCGGCGCCGCCTTCCTGGCCGGTCTCGGCACCGGCGTCTGGGACTCCACCGAGGACCTGCGCGAGACCTGGCACCTCGACCGCGAGTTCCGCCCCGACGAGTCGGCGAAGAAGCAGGAGCAGACCGACGCGTCCTACGCCCTGTGGCAGAAGGGCGTGGAACGTTCGAAGGACTGGACCGAGTAGCTCCGGGCTAGAGGAACTGCACCGACTGGAGCGTGCGCTCCTGCTGGGCCTCGGCCTCGGCGCCGTAGATCCCCTTGGCGCCCAGGATCGGCATCACGCCCTCGGCGAACCAGTAGGCCTCCTCGACGTGCGGGTAGCCGGAGAGGATGAACTCGTCGATGCCGATGCGGTGGTACTCCTCCAGGCGGTCGGCGACCTCCTGGTGGGAGCCCACGAGCGCCGTCCCGGCCCCGCCCCGGACCAGGCCGACGCCCGACCACAGGTTGGGCGCGATCTCGAGGTCGTGCGCGTCGGCGAACGAGGTGCGGCCGCCGTGCAGGGAGCGCATCCGCTGCTGGCCGGTCGACTCGCTGGCCGCCAGCGCGGCCTGGGCCTTCTCGATGGTGGCCGGGTCGAGGCCGTCGAGCAGCCACTGGGCCTCCTGCCAGGCCCGCTCGCTCGTGTCGCGCGAGAGCGTGTGGATGCGCAGCCCGAAGCGGATGTCGCGACCCTGCTCCGCGGCGAGCCCGCGGATCCAGCGGATCTTCTCCTCGACCTGGTCGAGCGGCTCGCCCCAGGTCAGGTAGACGTCGGCGTGCCTCGCGGCCACGGGACCGGCGGGGGCGGAGGAACCGCCGAAGTAGATCTGCGGGATCGGGTCGAGGGTGCCCCGGACCTCGGCTCCCTCGATCTGGTAGTGCTCGCCGTGGAAGTCGAACGGCTCCGGCTCCCAGGCCCCCTTGACCACGGTGAGGAACTCGTCGGTGCGGGCGTAGCGCTCGGCCTTGGAGAGGTGGTCGCCGAAGCGCTTCTGCTCCACGGGCTCGCCGCCGGTGACCACGTTGAGCAGCAGTCGGCCGTTGGAGATCCGCTGGAACGCGGCCGCCATCTGCGCCGACAGCGTCGGCGAGGTGACCCCGGGGCGGAAGGCCACCAGGAACTTCAGGTTGCGGGTCTCGCGGATCAGTGCCGACGTGACCAGCCACGCGTCCTCGCACCACGTGCCCGTGGGCGTCAGGACGCCCTCGTAGCCGAGCTGGTCGGCCGTGCGCGCGATGGTGGCGAGGTAGTCGATGTCCGGCTCGCGGAAGTGGTTGGCGGTGCCCAGGCCGTCGGCCGGGCGACCGATGCCCTGCGGGACGCTGTGCCCCCCGCCGACGAGGCTGCGGGCGTCGCCCGTCGTGGGCAGGAACCAGTGGAGCTTGATGCTCATGCGTGACCTCCAGTCACTGAGTCGACCATCAGGTCGCGGGGACAGAGCTGTTGTACTTGCCCGTGAAGTAGTCGTTCACGTCGAACTTGTCGGGCAGCAGGCCGGCCTTGACGAAGGTATCGGCCATCTTCTGCTCCGAGGAGGTGATGCTCGAGTCGATGGGCGTGGGCTTCGCCGTACGACGGTCCACGGCGCGGCGGGTCACGTCGGGGGCGAGGCCGGTCTCCTTCGCCCAGACCTCGGCCCACTCGTCTCGGTGCGTGTTGCTCCACACCTGGGCCTTCGCCAGTCGCTTCAGGTAGTCCTCGAGCGCGGCGCTGGTGGCCTTGTCCTGCAGGGCGTCGGGGTTGGCGGCCTGGAAGGTCATCCCGTTGACCAGCCCGCTGCCGTCCACCAGGATCCGCGCGTTCGCCTCGAGCTCGGCCTGCGAGGTGTAGGGGTCCCAGATCGCCCAGGCGTCCACGTGCTTGTTGGTGAACGCGGCCAGGGCGTCGGCCGGCTGCAGCGCCTTCACCTCGATGTCCTGGTAGCTCAGCCCGGCCTTGGCCAGCTGCGCCAGCAGATTGTAGTTGGCCGAGCTGCCCTCGGCGACCGCGACCTTCTTGCCCTTGAGGTCGGCCACGCTCGTGATGGGCGAGCCCTTGGGCACGACGATCGTGTCGCCCTCGGCGCCCATGGTGGCGCCGGAGACCACGGAGATCCTGCTCTTGGCGGCGGCCGCGAACAGGGGCGGCGTGTTGCCGACCCCACCCACGTCGATGGCGCCGGCGTTGAGCGCCTCCAGCAGCGGCGGCCCCGAGGTGAAGGACTTCCACTTCACCGTGTAGGGCAGGTCGTCGAGGTCACCCGAGGCGGCGAGCAGGGCCTTGGAGCCGCCCTTCTGGTCGCCGACGGTCAGGGTCACCTTGGACAGGTCGACGCTGCCGTTGTCGCGGATGGCGGCGTCGTTCTTCCACGCGGATCCGCAGCCGGTCAGGGCGACCGAGGCGGCGACCGCGACGGCCAGGGCGGTGAGGGTCTGTCTCATGCTGCTCCACTCGTCTTGAGGTGTCGGGCGTACTGGGGTGAGTCGGCGAGGTCGTCCCGGGGAGCGGGAGCGACCCCGAGGGCACCGAGGACCTCCTCGCGCAGCTGCGCGACCTGGTGGTGCTCGGGACTCCGTGTCGCGCGCGGGAGGGAGACCTGCCACTCGCGGGCGACCTGGCCGTCCTCGAGGACGAGCACGCGGTCCGCCAGGGCCAGCGCCTCGTCGACGTCGTGGGTGACCAGGAGGATGGCCGGCTCGTGCCGCTCCCACAGCTGGGTGACCAGGCTGTGCATCTCGATGCGGGTCAGGGCGTCCAGCGCGCTGAAGGGCTCGTCGAGCAGCAGCAGGTCGGGCTCGCTGACCAGGGCCCGCGCCAGCGAGACGCGCTGGGCCTGGCCGCCGGAGAGCTGCCCCGGCCAGGCGTCCGCCTTCTCGGTGAGGCTGACCTCTCCGAGGGCGTCGCGCACCCGGTCCGGCCGGGTGCGCGCGTCGACGGTGTTCAGCACCGCCAGCTCGACGTTCTCCCGGACCCGGCGCCACGGCAGCAGTCGCGGCTCCTGGAAGGACACCGTGGTGCGACCCGTCACCGAGACCTCGTCGCGTGGCGACGGGTCGAGGCCGGCGAGGCTGCGGAGCAGCGTCGACTTGCCTGAGCCGCTGCGGCCGAGCAGGGCGACGAACTCGCCCCGGCGGAGGGTGAGGTCCACGCCCTGCAGCACCCGGGTGCTGCCGAAGGAGCGGTGGTGTCCACGGACCTGGGCGACGAGGTCGCCGTTCACGAGCGCCATGCCAGCGCCTTCCTCTCGATGAGTCGGACGAGTGAGTCGGTGGCCAGGCCGAGGATGCTGTAGACCGCGAGGCCGACGACGATGACGTCGGTCTGCAGGAACTCGCGGGCGTGGTTGATCATGTAGCCGAGCCCGGAGTCGGCGCTGACGGTCTCGGCCACGATCAGCGAGAGCCACGCGACCCCGAGGCTCTGCCGCAGCCCGACCAGCGACTGGGGCAGGGCACCCGGGACGACCACGTGCCGCAGCCGCTGCCGTCGGGTCAGGCCCATCGTGACGGCCGCCTCGGTCACCTTCCGGTCGATGCTGCGGATGCCGGCGAAGGTGTTCAGGTAGAGCGGGAACGCCACCCCCATCGCGATCAGCGCGATCTTCGGGGACTCGCCGATGCCCATCCAGACGATGAACAGCGGGATCAGGCCGAAGTGCGGCAGCGTCCGGAGCATCTGCATCGGCGGGTCGACGGCGTCCTCGCCGATCCGGCTCAGGGCCGCGGCCACCGCGAGCACCAGCCCGAGGACGGCGCCGACCACGAACCCGAGGAACACCCGCTGCACCGAGATCACGGTGGCGGCCCCCAGCGTGCCGTCCGCGGTCAGCTGCGCGGCGCGCGTGGCGATCTGCGCGGGCGAGGCGATCTTCTGCTCGGGCAGGACGCCGGTGCTGGAGAGCAGCTGCCAGACCGCGACGATCACGACCGGGCTGACCCAGCGACGCAGCCAGGAGAGCCGCAGCCGGCGAGGTCGGCGGACGTCGGGCTCAGCGGGCGCCGGCGCGGGGGCCGGTCCCGTGAGCGGCTGGGTGGGCACGAAGGAGCTCATCCGAGGATGCTTGCAAAGTAACCAGACTAAATCAAGTCAATCACTACACTTTGGGACCCGTGTCTCCTCCGCTCGCTCCTCGGGCTCAGTCCTTCAGCTGGGCCAGCGCCTTCTCCGCGGCCGCTCGGGTGCGCTCGGCCTCCTCGAGGACGGCGCGGGCGTCGTCGCGGGCCTCCCCCGCCTCCTCGAGCTCGTCGTCGACCTGGTCGACGTCGTCCTCGATGGCGGCCAGCCGGCGCCGGAGCTCGTCGGCCTCGCCCTGGAGCTGCAGCCGGCGCGCGTTGAGCTCCTCGACGGACTGCTCGACCTCGGCGAGCTCCTGCTCGGCCTCGGCCACCTGGTCCGTCGCCTCCTCGAGCGCGTCCTCGGCGGCGGACCGCCTCGCCCCGTCGTCGGGTACGACGTGCAGCCCCGGCTTGGCGGCCACCTCCGCATCGACCGAGCGGTCCACCGGGCCGTCGACCGGCGTGGCCTGCACGTCGAGCTCGTCGGGCAGCGCCACCACCGACTCCACGTCGAGCTCGGAGACCCCGGTGGAGGTGAACCCGGTCAGCACCCGTCCGGTGCGCACCGCCCGGGCCGCCACCGGGTCGAGCATGGCCGCGTTGAGCATGCCCTCCACCTGCTCGACCACCGGCCCGGTCAGCCGGACCCCGGCCTCGTGGGCCAGCGACCGTGCGGTGGAGGCGAGCGCCGTGGTCAGCTGGCGGCGCTGCCGCGTCAGGGATCGCAGCTCGTCGCCGTCGAGGGCCTCGGCGGCCTGCCGGAGCGACTCGGCGAGCTCGAGCACGGAGTCGATCTGGCCGCTCTCCCGGCGGACGAGCAGGTTGACCGCCCACGCGGAGACGGACGGCTTCTTCAGCTTCTTGATGCGGGCGGCCAGGGCCTTGTCGCCGCACTCCTTGGCCGCGGCGTCGCGGGCCGCGGTGAACGCGTCCGCCGGCCCGGCGTACAGGCGGTCGGCGACCTGGGTCAGCTCATCCACGCGAGACCTCCGCGAGCAGGTGGCCCAGCGCCGCCGTGCAGGTGGCGCTGCGGATCGCAGCCCGGTCCCCCTCGAAGGCGAACCGTGCCGAGCTGGTCCCACCGGGTCCGGCCAGGCCGACGAACACGGTGCCCACCGGCTGGTCCTCCTGCCGGTCGGGGCCGGCCACGCCGGTCGTGGACAGGGCCCAGTCGACGCCGAGCAGGCTCCGCAGCCCCTGGGCCATCTGGCCGGCGCACTCCGCCGAGACGACCCGCTCGGCGGTGACGCCGAGGACCTCGCGCTTGACCCGGCTGGCGTAGCTGACCACGCCGCCGACGAAGGTCGCCGAGGCGCCCGGGGTGCCGCTGAGCAGGGCCGCGAGCTCGCCGCCGGTGAGCGACTCGGCGCACCCGACGGTCTCGCCCCGCTCCTGCAGCGTGAGATGAAGTTCCGCGGCGACATCCGAACCCATGTGTCGAACGCTAGCCTGCGCTCATGTCGCTGCCCATCGAGGACTACGCCGCGATCGGGGACGGCCACACCGCCGCCCTCGTCGGCATCGACGGCTCCATCGACTGGCTCTGCCTGCCCCAGTTCGACTCGCACGCCTGCTTCGCAGGCCTGCTCGGCGACGACAAGAACGGCCACTGGTTCGTCGGTCCCGCCGGCAAGCACACCGCGACGCGTCGCTACGTCGGCGACACCGCGGTGCTGGAGACGACGTACACCACCGACTCGGGGGAGATGCGGGTCACCGACCTGATGCCGACCGGCGACCGTCGCGCCGACGTCGTACGACGGGTGGAGGGCCTGCGCGGCACGGTCGCCCTCCGGCACAGCTGGGTGGTGCGCTTCGACTACGGCCGGATCCGTCCCTGGGTGCACCGCGAGGAGATCGGGGGCCAGCCCGCGATCATCGCGACCGCCGGCCCGGACAAGCTGATCCTCACCGGGCCCCGGCTGCCCCCGGCGGTCGACGGCCACCACGAGGAGACCTTCGACGTCGCCGAGGGTGACGTCCTGCACTTCACGCTGACCTGGACGCCGTCCTACCGCCGGGTCCCGGACGCCGTGGACGTCGACGAGCGGCTCGCGTGGACGCTGCAGGAGCAGCAGAACTGGGCCGACGCCTGCGAGTACGACGGGCCGTGGCGCTCCGCCGTGGTGCGCAGCCTGGTCACCCTGCGGGGACTGACCCACGTCGACACCGGCGGCATCGTCGCGGCCGTGACGACCTCGCTGCCGGAGGAGTTCGGCGGCGAGCGCAACTGGGACTACCGCTACTGCTGGCTGCGCGACGCCGCCCTCACCCTCGAGGCGCTGCTCGCGGCCGGCCGTGCCGACCACGCCCACCACTGGCGAGGCTGGCTGCTGCGCGCCATCGCCGGCGACCCGGTGGACATGCAGATCATGTACACCGTCGAGGGCGCCCGGCACCTGCCCGAGCGCGAGCTCCCCCACCTGGCGGGGTACGCCGACTCCCGGCCGGTCCGGATCGGGAACGGCGCCGTCGACCAGCGCCAGACCGACGTGCTGGGCGAGGTGCTCTGCGCCCTCTCCATGGCCCGCAACCACGGGGTCAAGGAGACCCGTGACAGCTGGAGCCTGCAGCGCACGCTGGTCAACCAGCTCGCCGAGGAGTGGCGCAAGCCGGACAACGGCCTCTGGGAGGTCCGCGGACCGCTGCGCCACTTCACCCACAGCCGGGTGATGGTCTGGGCGGCCTTCGACCGGGTGATCGAGGGCGTCGAGAAGCACGGGCTCGAGGGCCCGGTCGACGAGTGGCGCTACCTGCGCGCCCAGGTCCGCGAGGAGATCATGGAGCGCGGCTTCGACCGGTTGCGCAACACCTTCACCCAGCACTACGACACCGACGCGGTGGACGCCTCCCTGCTGGTGCTGCCGATGGTGCGGTTCATCGACGGCCACGACCCCAAGATGCTCGGCACCATCGAGGCCGTGGAGAAGGACCTGATGCACGAGGGCCTGCTGCTGCGCTATCGCAACGACTCCGGTGTCGACGGGCTGTCCGGCATCGAGCACCCCTTCCTGGCCTGCTCGTTCTGGCTGGTCTCGGCGTACGCCCTGGCCGGCCGGGTCGACGACGCCAGCGCCCTGATGGAGCGGCTGGTGGCCCTGGGCAACGACGTCGGCCTGCTCAGCGAGGAGTACGACGTGGCGGGCGAGCGGATGGTCGGGAACTTCCCGCAGGCCTTCTCCCACCTCGCGCTGGTGAGCGCGGCGATGAACCTGCGTCGGGCTAGCACAGGCCCCTGAATGGGCTGAAGCGTGGTCTAGTCCGACAGACCCCATTTAACGGACGAATGGTCGCAAGTGCCCCGAGCGCCAGCACACTTGGGGAACCGGCCGAAGCACGACGTCCGGGAACCGCTTTCGAGCAAACGGGGGAAGACAACGATGCGACACCGCGGCGAGACCGACGAGACCAACCGGCCCCAGGCCGGCCACCAGACCAGTCACCAGACCGGCCAGCAGCACGAGCCGGGTCGGCTCCTGACGCTCACCGAGCTGATGGCGACGGAGGCGCCGGTCCACGGCAAGCACCGCGCCACGCCCAGCCCCATCCCGGCGCAGAAGCTGCCCACCCACGACGCACCCGGCTCGGTCATCGAGGTGCCCGTCGCGGCTCCCGTCGAGGCCGTGCTGGAGGCAGCGCCCCCGGCTCTCTCGGTGGCGCCGCGGATCGCCCCGGTGTTCATCCCGGCGCAGTCCCACGTCAGGGTCGTGCCCACGGCGAAGCCCGGCGCCGAGGTCGTCCGGGCCACGGTGCCGCACGAGGCCCACTGGAAGGCCAGCCACGTCCCGCGCGTCGTCGCCGCGGCCCTGCTCGCCCTCTCCGTCGCCGGCACGGCCGGCCTCGGCGTGCGCTTCGCGGACAGCCGCACCTCCGACGACTTCCTGTCCCTGGTGATCGGGTTCGTCACGGTGGTGGTCCTGTGGGCGCTGGTCATCGCCAGCACCCCGCAGGTCGTCCGCCTCAGCGGCTCGGTCCTGACCGTGCACGACACGAGCGGCTCGGAGACCTTCGACCTGGCCGACGGCCTGCAGCCGGTGGACGTGGTCGGCGACCCGCGCACCTCACACTGGGCCGTGCTGCTGCACCGTCCCAACGGGACCACGCAGGTCCTGCGCCGCAGCGACGTCGACCCGGTCGAGCTCGACCCGATCGTGCGCCACTACCGGAACGTCGCCACGCAGCGTCTCCTGGACCGCGACGCGCGGTTCAACCTCTGACGGACCCGTGGGCCCGCCGACCGCCTCGGCGGGCCCACGCGGCTCCTCGCTGCGCACCGCCACCACGCCGGCGAGGATGAACAGGCCCCCGACCAGCTGCACCGGTCGGGGCAGCTCGCCGAGGAGCAGCCAGGCAAGCAGCACGGTGAACATCACCTCGGACAGGCCGACGAACGAGGCCAGCTTGGCCCCGAGCACGCGGGTCGCGACGATGCCGGTGAGGTAGGGCGTCGCCGCCGCGAGGACGGCCAGCTCCGCCACGGACGCCCACCAGGGCAACGACCAGCCCGAGAACTGCGCGGCGTCGGTGCTGAACGACATCGGCAGCAGGCCGGTGGCGCCGAGCAGCGCGAAGCCGAGCGAGGCGACGACCATCCCGCCACCGGCGAGCACGAGCGGCGGCAGCGGCACCTTGGCGGCGTGCCCCGACATCAGGAAGTACGACGCCAGCCCGAAGGCGGCGAGCAGTCCCCACAGCACCCCGACGAGGTCGATCCGGACGCCGCCGAACACGTCGAGCACGAGCACCAGCCCGGCCAGGGCGAGCGCCATCCCGAGCACCGTCGGCGGCCGCGGCAGCCGCCGGGCGAGCAGGCACTGCCACACGACCACGAGCACCAGGCCGAGGTACTCCAGCAGCAGGGCGACGCCCACCGACAGGTGCTGGATCGCGTAGAAGAAGGCCAGCTGCGGCAGCGCGACCGCCACCACGCCGTACGCCACGATCCGCAGCCAGCCGCTGCGCAGCAGGTGCCACTGGCCGCTCAGGGCCCGCACGGTCGGGACCAGGAGCAGCAGCGCGGCCCCACCGATCCGCAGGACCACGACCGAGCCGGGGGTCCAGCCCCCGCCGTCGAGCAGCGACTTGGCGAACGGACCGGAGGTCGCGAACGTCGAGGCGGACACCAGCGCGAACAGCAGCCCGACCCCCGTGGACCTCGTGGACATCCGCTTCACCGCCTGTAAGGAGTAACATGTACTGACGGTAGTTACCGTAGGACCACGAGAGGTCAGGAGTCAAAGTGGTTTTTGCCCATGACACCGAGCTGGCGCTCGGGGCGATGGTCGCGCTGGTCAACACCGCCGAGGGGCACGGCGCCACCGCCGAGGAGGACACGCTGCGCACCCCGGCCGACCTGGTGCGGTTCCTCGACGACCAGGGCTGGAGCGGCAGCCGGGCGGGCGACCAGGCCGAGCTGGACGACGTACGCGCCCTGCGGCCCCGGCTGCGCGAGCTCTGGGGACTCGCGGAGGCCGACCTCGTGCGGGCCGTCAACGAGGTGCTCTCGGAGTCGCGCGCCCTTCCCCAGCTGGTCGACCACGACGACATCGGGTGGCACATCCACGCTTCACCGATGCACGCCCCGCTGGCGACCCGGATGGTCGTCGAGGCCGCGATGGCGTTCACCGACGTGATCCGCAGCGGCGAGCTCGACCGCCTGAAGACCTGCGCCGCCGACGACTGCGCGGACCTGGTGGTCGACCTGTCCCGCAACCGCTCCCGGCGGTTCTGCGACTCCGGGTGCGGCAACCGCGAGAACGTGCGGGCCTACCGAGACCGCCAGCGGGACTGACCCCTCAGGGTCGGCTGCGGACGGGCGCCTGGCGGCGGTGGGCCACCACGTCCCGGGCGAACTCCAGCCCCGAGGTCACGGTCAGCACCACCGCGACGGCGAGCAGCGCCGCCGAGAGCCACCAGACGACGTCGCCGGGCACCTCGAGAGCACCGGTCAGCATGCCGAAGGGCGCCACGAAGCCACCGAGGGCGACGGCCTGCAGCATCGTCTTGACCTTGCCGCTCTGCTTCGCGGGCATCACCACGTCCTTCGCGATGGAGAGCCGCGCGAACGTCACCGCCCACTCGCGCACCAGGACGACCACGGCGATGGCCCACCACAGCCAGGCGGGCATGAAGTCGTGGATGATGGCCAGCCCGATGAAGGCCATCCCGGTCATCGCCTTGTCGGCGATGGGGTCCGCGATCTTGCCGAAGTTGGTGACCAGGTTGTGCTTGCGGGCGATGTCGCCGTCGATCTTGTCGGTGACCATGGCGATGCAGAACAGCGCCCAGGCGACCCAGCGCCAGGTCGTGCTCCCGCCGCCGTCGTGCAGCAGCGCCCAGCCGAAGAACGGGACCATCACGATGCGGAGCGTGGTGAGCCCGTTGGGGACGTTCCAGTTGCTCACCGTCGCCGGCTGCGTCATCGTCCCTCCTCGACGCGGGCCACGAGGTCGACCCCCTCGGAGGCGACCACCCGCGCCGTGATCATGTCACCGACCCGCACCCCGGCCGATACGCCCTCGATCGTCGTGGACCCGTCGACCTCGGGACCCTGGTGGGCGGCTCGTCCCTCGGCGTCGCCCTCCTCCAGCGACTCCACGAGCACGACGACCTGCTCGCCGATGCGCTCCTCCGCCCGCTGGGAGGTCAGCTCCTCGGCGAGGGCGGTGACGTGCTCGACCCGCTCGCGGATCTCGTCCTCGTCGAGCTTGTCCTCGAACTTCTCCGCCTCGGTGCCGTCCTCGTCGGAGTAGCCGAAGATGCCGATCGCGTCGAGCCGGGCGTCGGTGAGGAAGTCGCAGAGGACCTCGAGGTCGTGCTCGGTCTCGCCGGGGAACCCCACGATGAAGTTGGACCGCGCCCCGGCCTGGGGGGCCTGGGAGCGCGCCTGCTCCAGCAGGCCGAGGAAGGACTCGGAGTCGCCGAAGCGCCGCATCCGGCGCAGCACCGGGTTGGAGGCGTGCTGGAAGGAGAGGTCGAAGTAGTCGGCGACACCGGGCGTGGTCGCGATCGCCGTGACCAGGCCGGACCGGGTCTCCGCGGGCTGCAGGTAGGACACCCGCACCCGGTCGACGCCCTCGACCGCGGCGAGCTCGGGCAGCATCGTCTCGAGCAGTCGCAGGTCGCCGAGGTCCTTGCCGTACGACGTGGAGTTCTCGCTGACCAGGAAGAGCTCACGGGCGCCCTCCCCCGCCAGCCACCGGGCCTCGGCGAGCACGTCGGAGGGTCGGCGCGAGACGAAGGATCCGCGGAACGCCGGGATCGCGCAGAACGTGCACCGGCGGTCACAGCCGGAGGCGAGCTTCAGGGGTGCCATCGGCCCCGAGTCGAGGCGGCGGCGGTCCCCGTGGCCGGGCTGGTACGCCGGGGCGTCGACCCGCGCCGTGGGCGAGATCGGGAGCAGCTTGCGGCGGTCCTGCGGCGTGTGCGGGTGCTGCTGCTCGCCGGCCAGGATCGAGCGCAGCCGGCCGGCGATGTCGGGGTAGTCGTCGAAGCCCAGCACGGCGTCGGCCTCGGGCAGCGAGGTGGCCAGCTCGGCGCCGTACCTCTCGGCCAGGCAGCCCACGGCGACGACGGCCTTGGTGGTGCTCGGCGCACCGTCGGTGCCCTTGAGGTCGGCGGCGGCCAGCAGCGTGTCGACCGAGTCCTTCTTGGCGGCCTCGACGAAGCCGCAGGTGTTCACCACGACGGTCTCGGCGTCAGCGGGGTCCTCGACCAGGCGGAAGCCCCCGGCCTCCAGCCGACCGGCCAGCTCCTCGGAGTCGACCTCGTTGCGGGCGCAGCCGAGCGTCACCATCGCGACGGTCGTCGGGGTGAGGCTGGGCGGGGTCAGGGAAGCGGCAGATGCGTTCATAGGCGCCTCGAGTATGACCGACGCCCCCTCTCATCCACGAACTCAGTGCCCGCTCGGGGCCCCGGGCGAACCCGCGGGTGTCACTGCCCGAACTGCCGGCTCGCCGCGGCCTGGGCGTCGCCGACGCTGCCCTTCGCCTTGCCGAGGTAGGAGACCTTCACGGCCCGGCCGATGCTGGCGGTCACGTCGAAGGGGGCGAGCCCGATGATCTGCTGGTGCTGGCCGTCGGCGAGCTTGCCGGCCCACAGGATCTTGCCGTCGCGGTCGCGGATGACGACCTGCGGGCTGTCGCCGGCCGCGGCGACCTCGAGCGTGGCCAGGGTCATCTTCGGCGTCTCGGCCGGGTCCGCCTTGGCGAGCCCAGCGGAGTCGACGACGTTCGGGGCGGGGCTGACCAGCTCCTGCGGGGTGTCGTTGAAGACCCGCGCCACGCCCCACACCCCGGCCAGGGCGAGCACGCACGCGGCGAGCAGGCTCCAGCGGGGACCGGTGTAGGTGGCGCGGACGCCGCCGCCGATGCCGGTGGCGAGCTCGGCCTCGAACACCTGCCGGGCGTCGATCTCGGCCTTGGCGTAGTGCTCGTCGTAGAGGTCGAGCAGCTCCTCCGGGTCGAGACCGAACACGCGGGCGAGGGTGCGCAGGTGGCCGCGGGCGTAGAAGTCGCCACCGCAGGCCTCGAAGTCGTCGACCTCGATGGACTCCAGGACGTGCGGCCGGATCCGGGTGCGCTCGCTCAGGGTGTCGATGCTCAGCCGGGCCCGGTTGCGGGCCGCGGCGATCATCGGCCCGATCATCGCGTCCGGGGCGGGCTGCGGGGCCGAAGGCGCGTAGTCGTCCACCCGGGCCACGACGACCGTGGTGTCCGCGGAGCGCTGGGCCGGGATCGCCGGGGGCGTGGGGAGCATCCGGACGGACTCGCGCCGCACCTCCGCGCGGGCCGCGGGACGGGTCTCCCGGGCCGGGTCGACGGGCGCGAACTCCGGCTCGGTCTCCTCGGTCTCGTCGATTTCGTCGGTCTCGTCGGCGGACGGCACGGCGTCCGGACCGGACTCCTGCTCGGAGTCGGTCGTGGGCTCGGACGCACCGAGCCGGGCCAGGACACCGGCCCAGCGGCCGCGCAGCGCCTTCACCTTCGCGAGCTTCTCGGTCGGGTCGGGCTCGACGAGACCCTGCGGAGCCCCGGTCCCGTCCTGGGCCTCGGTCTCGTCCTGGACCTTGGCCTCGGCCTCGAGGTGCTCCATCAGCTCGACGTGCACGGGCTGGGCGCCCTGGACGGGGATCTGCACCGGGCTCTGCACCGGGATGGCGGCCGCGGCCGGCTCCGACTCGGGCTCCTCAGTGGGCTCCCCCTGGGGCCCCTCGTCGGGCGCGACGGCCTCCAGGGCCTGCGGCGTCCTCTCAGGCGTCTCGGGCACGAGCCTGGTCACCACGAGCACCGGCACGCGGCCACTGGCCAGCGCGTCCAGGTCACCGACCAGGTCACCGGTCAGGCCGTCGTAGTCGACCTTGGTGCTCATCGCGAGGGGTACGACGTAGGCCTCGGTGACCCCGGTCTCGCCGCCGGCCACCGGGTGCACGACGACCTGGCCGTCGCGCAGCCAGGACGCGGGCGACTGGACCTCGACGTGCTCGATGTCCTGCCAGCGCAGGCCGCTCCAGGTCTCGCCGCGGCGTACGCGGACCCCGTGCTCGTCGGCCACCATCAGCGGCGCCCGTCCGTCGCGTACGACGAGCAGCTGCAGCACGCCGATCGAGGCGACCACCACGCACCACAGCCAGTCGCTCCAGGCCCCGGTCTGCAGCGCACGGGAGAACCACGCCACGGTGATCACGGCAGCGGCGAGCGCCACGAACGCGGCCAGCCTCGAGTTGTGCCGAACCGAAACGCTCATCACTGCTCCCCCTGGAGGTTGGAGATCACGTCGTCGAGGTCGTCGGGCTTGATCATCACGTCCCGGGCCTTGGAGCCCTCGCTGGGACCGACGATCCCCCGGCTCTCGAGGATGTCCATCAGGCGCCCGGCCTTGGCGAAGCCGACCCGCAGCTTGCGCTGCAGCATCGAGGTCGAGCCGAACTGCGTCGAGACGACCAGCTCGATCGCCTGGACCACCAGGTCCATGTCGTCACCGATGTCGTCGTCGAGGTCGCGCTTGGCCGCGGCCGGGGC
>JAOPYC010000184.1 GCA_025964795.1 Marmoricola sp. | reverse complement strand
CGAAGCCCTGGGCGGCCCGGTGGGCGATGCCCTCGCCGATGACGGCGAGCTTGAAGTACGCCAGGGCCTGGTAGAACGGCCAGTGCGGGAGGTCGCGGCGGGCGGCGTCGGCGTACGTCGAGGCGAGCGCCTGGGCGTCGGGGAGCCGGGGGCTCGTCCAGGCCGCGGACTCGCCCAGGATGGCGTCGAAGGCGGGGTGCCGGTAGGCGCACATCAGCGCGACGTCGGTCAGCGGGTCGCCCAGCGCGGACAGCTCCCAGTCGACCACCGCGGCCACCCGCTCGAACGGTCCGGGGGCGAGGATCGTGTTGTCGACACGGAAGTCACCGTGGAGCACGGCGGCCCGGCGGGACACGGGGATGCTGGAGGCCAGCGCCCGGTGCAGCCGTTCCACGTCGGGCAGGTCACGGGTGCGCACGGAGCCCCACTGCCGCCACCACAGGGCCACCTGGCGCTGCACGAAGCCGTCGGGCCGACCGAAGGAGCCCAGCCCCACCTCGTCGATGTCCACGCCGTGCAGGGCCACGAGCGTGCCGACCAGCTCCTCCACGATGCGCGCGAGCGTGTCGTCGTCGACGGACGCGAGGTCGTCCTGGGTGCGGATCACGCCGCCCTCGACGAACTCGACGATCGTGAACGGCGCGCCCAGGACGGCCTCGTCCTCGCAGAGGGCGATCGTGCGGGCGACGGGTACGGCGGTCCCCTGCAGCCCCGACATCACCGTCCACTCGCGGACCATGTCGTGGGCCGACGCCGTCAGCCCGGCGGTCGGCGGCCGCCGCAGCACCCAGCGGGTCCCCGGGGCCGTGACCTCGTAGGTCAGGTTGGAACGGCCACCGGAGATCGGGCTCACCGCCAGGTCGCCGGCAGGCAGCAGGTCGTGCGCGGCGAGATAACCGGTCAGGGCCGGGACGTCCATCCCCGGAAGGTCGCTCACGCGGGGGCCTGGTGGCGACGCAGGGCCCGGCGGGCGATCGACCAGCGGTGCACCTCGGAGGGCCCGTCGTACACCCGGAAGGGCCGCACCTCGCGGTAGAGCCGGGCGATCGGCAGGTCGTCGGAGACGCCCGTGCCGCCGGCGAGCTGCATCGCCCGGTCGACCACGCGGCAGATCGCCTCGGCGCCGAACGTCTTGGCGATCGAGGTCTCGTGCGAGGCCCGCTCGCCGCGATCGAGGGCCGCGCACGCCGTGAGCAGCAGCGCCCGGGTGGCGGCGAGGTCGATCTCGCTGTCGGCGATCAGCTGCTGCGCCAGGCCCAGGTCGCCCAGACGGCTGCCGAAGGCCTGGCGTTCCGCCACGTACCCCAGGGCGCAGTCGTGCGCCTGCCGGGCCGCTCCCAGCCAGCGCATCACGTGCGTCATCCTCGCCGGGCCCAGCCGCACCTGGGCGTTGGCGAAACCCCGGTCGACCTCGCCCAGCACGGCGTCACCCGGTACGCGTACGCCGCGGAAGGACACCTCGCAGTGCCCGCCGACCATCGACTTGTCCATCGTGGTGATGTGCCGACCCACCGAGAGCCCGGGTGCGTCGCCGGGCACCAGGAACATGGTGGCGCCGCTGTCCCCCGGGCTCGTCCGGGCCATCACGATGAAGAACCCGGCCCCGTCGGCGCCGGTGATGAAGCGCTTGTCGCCGTCGATGACCCAGTCGTCGCCGTCACGCTGTGCCCGGGTGGCCAGCATGGTCGGGTCGGAGCCGGCGCCGGGCGACGGCTCGGTCATCGCGAACGCCGACCTCACCTCACCGCGGGCCAGGGGTGCGAGATAGCGCTCCCGCTGCTCCGCGGTGGCGATCTCCTGGAGCAGGTGCACGTTGCCCTCGTCGGGCGCGGCGATGTTCAGCGCCAGCGGCCCGAAGACCGAGTAGCCCGCGGCCTCGAACACCGGCGCGCGGTCGACCATGCCGAGCCCGTGCCCGCCGTACTCCACCGGGGCGTGCGGGGCGAACACCCCGGCCTGTCGGGCGGCCTCCTGCAGCTCGAGGCGTACGACGTCGCCGCCGGCGCGCTCGATGTCGCCGTCGGAGGAACGCTCCAGCGGGAGGACGGTCGTCTCGACCAGCTGGCGGGTCCGCTCGACCAGCTCGGTCACCTGCGGGGTGGTGGGGTGCATCGTGCTCCTGTGGCTCGGGTGGGCGGGGACGGGTGGCTCAGAACGCCGCCGTCTCCTTGATCGCCTGGAAGAGGTCGTCGGCGGTGGGGATGATGAACTGCTCGAGGTGCAGGCTCTGCGGGATGGGGGTCTCGATGCCGCACACCCGGCGGATCGGCGCCTCAAGGCTGGTCAGGCAGGTCTCGGCGATGATCGCCGCGATCTCGGCGCCCGCGCCTCCGGTGCGACCGGCCTCGTGCGTGATCACCACCCGGCCCGTCTTCTCGATCGTGCGCGTGATCGCCTCGACGTCGAGCGGGCGCAGGCCTCGCGGGTCGAGCACCTCGACGTCGATCCCCTCGGCGGCCGCGAGCTCAGCGGCCTCCAGCGCCCGGTGCACGAGCCGGCCCCACGCGATCACGGTCACGTCGCTGCCGGCGCGCTTGATGTCGGCCTGGCCCAGCGGGATCGTGTACTCCTCCTCGGGGACCTCGCCCTTGAGGCCGTACATCCCCTTGTGCTCGAAGAAGGCGACCGGGTTGTCGTCCCGGATCGCCGACTTCAGCAGCCCCTTCGCGTCGTACGGCGTGGAGGGGATCACGATGTAGGTCCCGGTCGCGGGCAGCAGGGCCGCCTCCGGGCACGTGGAGTGCTCGGGCCCGGCACCGCCGGCCGCCCCCTCGGGAAGCCGCAGCACCATCGGGACCGTGAACAGGCTGCCGTGCATGTACCGCCACTTCGACATCTTGCCGATGACCTCGTCGCCGGCGTTCCAGAGGAAGTCGGCGTACTGCAGCTCCACGATCGGGCGCAGCCCGGTCAGCGCTGCACCGACGCCGCCGCCGACGAGGAAGGTCTCGGAGATCGGGGTGTCGATGACCCGGTCGGCGCCGAAGCGCTTGTAGAGGTTGCGGGTCAGGCCGAAGACGCCACCGAAGGCGCCGACGTCCTGGCCCATCACGAAGACGCGCTCGTCGCGCTCCATCTCCTCGGCCATCGCCTCGTTGATGGCGCGCGAGTAGGAGATCCGGCGTACGGGCGCCTGGCCCGTGGCCGGGGCGACGGGTGACGTGGTGCTCATGCGTAGACCCCCTGGTCCAGTCGTTCACGGCCCGGGAGGGTCCCGGTCTGCGCCTCGGCGGCGGCGGCCTGGACCTCGGCCAGCACCTCGGTCTCGAGCTCGGTCAGGGCTCCGTCGTCCAGCACGCCCTCGTCGACCAGTCGCTGCCGGGTGGCCGGCACCGGGTCCAGGGCCTTGGCCGCCGCGATCTCCTCGTCGGGCCGGTAGGTCATCGGGTCGCCCTCGTAGTGGCCGCGCTGGCGGTTGACCATGCCCTCGATCAGCGTGGCTCCCCCGCCGGTGCGTGCCCGCTCGACGGCCTCGGCCATCGTCTCGTAGACCAGCCACGGGTCCATCCCGTCGATGGTCACCCCGACCATCCCGTAGCCGGCGGCGCGCTCGGAGAAGTGCTCGACCGCGGTGACCCGCGCCTGGGGCGTGGAGATCGCCCAGCCGTTGTTCTGCAGGATGTAGATCATCGGCAGCTTCCAGGCCCCGGCGACGTTGGCCCCCTCGTGGAAGGTGCCCCGGTTGGCGGCGCCGTCCCCGAAGAAATTGACCGCCACCTGGTCGGTCTTGCGGATCTTGATCGACAGGGCGGCGCCGGCGGCGAGGACGTGCCCGCCGCCCAGCGTCCCGGACTGGCCGAGCACCCCGTGGGCGGGGTCGGCGATGTGCACGATGCCGGCCCCGAGCCCGGTCGTGGACCCCTTGTCGTTGCCGAGGAAGTCGCCGTAGAGCTCGACCATGCTCATGCCCTTGGCGATCATGTGGGCGCAGCCGCGGTGGTCGTAGAGCAGGTAGTCGTCGGTGCGCACGGCCATCATCGAGGCCACCTCGAGCGCCTCGTGGCCCCGGCCCGCGTGGTAGAACCCCGAGACTTGGCCGTCGTCGAGGAACCGCAGCAGCTGCATCTCCCACTGCTGGGCGAGGTACATCATCCGGTAGATGGCGATCTTGGTCTCGGGCGTCAGCACGGTTCCTCCAGGCGAGGTGGTCACGGGTCGGTGGGTGGCGGGGTCCGGGCTCATCCGCCGGCCTCCAGCCGGGTGCGCAGGGCCGAGGAGAAGCCGGCCGCGGTCATGCCGTCGAGCACGCGGTGGTCGTAGGCGATCGCGACGTTGAGCCGGGGCTGTACGACGACGGCGCCGTTCACCACGACCGGCTGGTCGCTCATCGTCCCGACGAAGACGAGCGCGCTCTGGGGCAGGTTGATGATCGGGGTGCCGGTTTCGATGCCGAAGGCGCCGAGGTTGGACAGCGTGATGGTCCCGCCGCTGAGGTCGTCCGAGCCGAGCTTCCCGGCCTTGGCGCGCTCGGCGAGGGACTTCGTCGTCCGCGCCACCTGGTCGATGGACAGCTCCTGCGCCCGGCGTACGACGGGCACGAGCAGGCCCCGGTCGGTGGCCACGGCGACGGAGACGTTGACGTCGGCGTACTGCACGATCTCGTCACCGGCGAACGAGGAGTTCACCTCGGGAACCTCCACCGCCGCCAGGGCCACGGCGCTGACGAGCAGGTCGGTGTAGGTGACCGGCACACCCTCGTAGCGCAGCCGCGCCAGCCGGGCCTTGAGGGCGGTGGCGTCCAGGCTGAGCTGCTGCACGAACTGCGGGACCTCGGTCCAGCTCCGGGTCATCGACTCGGCCATGGACCGGGCCACACCGCGCACGGCGATCCGCGCGGCGACCCGCGGGGACACGTCCCCGTCCTGCGGGACGTCGTCCTGGACGACGGCCCGGACGAGCGGCGCCCCCTCGGGCGGTGCGGCTGCGGGCTGGGGGCGGCTCGGCGGGCCGGCCGCCTTCTTGCGGGCCTTGGACTCCTTGAGCACGTCGATGACCCGGACGGTGCCGTCCACCCCGGTGCCGATCACCTCGGAGATGTCGATGTCGCGCCGCTTGGCCACGGCGCGCGCCTTGGGCACCGCCAGGGTGCGCAACCGGTCGTGCTCCACCTGCGGCTCGACCTCGGGCCCGACCTCGGGCCCGGACTCGGTCTCCGACTCGGTCTCCGACTCGGGCTCGGCTGCTACGGCGCCACCGTCGCCGCCCAGGAAGGCGTCGACCGCCGTGGCGTCGATGGCCTCCCCGGCGTCGGCGATGACCGCCAGGGCCACCCCGACGGGCACCTCGTCGTTGCCCCCGGGAACCAGGATCCGCGCGAGGACGCCGTCCTGGCGCGCCTCGACCTCGGTGACCATCTTCTCGGTCTCCACCTCGTAGAGCGGCTGCCCGGAGGCGAACGTCTCTCCCTCGGACACCACCCAGAGCGTGATGATGCCCTTCTCCATGGTCTGGCCGAGGCGGGGAAGGCGGACGAGCTGCATGCGTGACTCCAGTTGGTCGAGGTCAGGAAGCGACCGGGGGGATGACCGCACCGGTGCTGCGGTCGAGGTGCGCGTGCCGGTCCAGGAAGTCCAGGACGTGCGGCACCACGTCGCCTGGTGTCTCGAGCACCGCGGCGTGCCCGCCCTGCGGCAGGACGACCAGCTCGGCTCCGGGGACGGCCATCGCCAGCGACACCGCGTCGCTGACCGGCGTGACCAGGTCCTCGGCTCCGGTGAGGACCAGGGTCGGGACCGCCAGCCGGGCCAGTCGGGAGGAGACGTCGAAGCCCCACATCGCCTCGGCCTGGGCCCGCAGCTGGCGCGCGGGCACCGCCGCCCCGGCCGCGTTCGCCCGGGCGATGGCCTGCAGCCGTCGGTGGTCGGCCATCAGCCGGTGGCTGAACAGCCAGGGCAGCACGGCCAGCTCGGCGCTCTCCCGGGCGAGGTCGGCGCCGGCGAGCGCGATCCGGGCCTGCGCCCAGGCGGCCTGCACCTCCGAGCGCCGGGCCGCGCTGCCGAGCAGGACCAGCGCCGAGACCACGTCGGGCTCGGCCAGGGCCAGGGTCTGCGCGATCGCTCCGCCCATCGACCAGCCGAGCACGGAGGCGCTGCCGTTCAGGCCCTCGATCACCTGGCGCACGTCGTCGGCCATCGCCTCGAGCGTCACGGGTGTCCGCTCGGCACCGGTGCCCACCCCGCGGTTGTCGAGCAGCACGCAGGTGTGGCGCGAGGAGAGCCTCGGGACGACCGAGGTCCACACCGCCGACGTCTGGCCGAAGCCGGCGAGCAGCACCAGCGGCGGTCCGTGGCCCTCGAGCCGGACGTCGATCCCTCGGACGGTCGTGGTGGTCGCGGTGCTCATGTCCCCGCCGTCATGCGCGGTACCCGCTGGCGCCGGCGCGGCTGACCACCAGGTGGGGGACGACCGAGCGGCTCGACATCTCCACCAGGGCGCCAACGAGGGCGACCACGTCGGAGACCGGGATCATCTCCTCGGGTGGGACCTCGTCGTGGACCCACGCGCTCATGTCGGTGTCGACGTACGCCGGGGAGATGGCGGTGGCCGAGACGCCGTGCCCGGACTCCTCCTCGTTCAGCGAACGGCACAACGAGATCAGGGCCGCCTTCGAGGCACCGTAGGCCGCCA
The DNA here is from genome assembly GCA_025964795.1 of Marmoricola sp. GTDB lineage: Bacteria > Actinomycetota > Actinomycetes > Propionibacteriales > Nocardioidaceae > Marmoricola. Next base: position 18,040 of record JAOPYC010000184.1, on the reverse strand, counting down.
GGCCGGGCTCGGGGTAGACGCCCCCGATCGACGACAGCGCGATGATCCGGGCTCCGCGCACGGCGTCCTCGCCGGCCGCGTGGCGCAGGAGCGGAAGGGCCCGGGCGACCGCCACGAACGCGGCCCGGACGTTGACGGCGAACTGCTTGTCCCAGCGGGCGAGGGGGTAGTCGGCGACGGGGCCGGCCGAACCGACCCCGGCCCCGAGCACGAGCGTGGACAGGCTGCTCCAGCGTGCCGCGTGCGCGTCCACGACCGCTGCGACCGCGTCGGCGTCCGAGGCCTCGGACGCGACGGCCAGCACGTCGGGGGCCCCTGCGGCGCGCAGGCTGCGGCTCACGTCCTCGAGGACGGCGGCGTCACGGGCGGTGATGGTGAGGGCGAAGCCGAGACCGGCCAGGTGGGTGGCGATGCCCAGGCCGATGCCGCGGGAGGCTCCCGTGACGAGGGCCGTGCGGTCCGCCATGGAGACCCACCTTCACTCGACCGACCCGTCGGTCGGGTCGGCTTGTGATTGTGCCGGGCGTCACGAACTGCTGTCAAGGACGTCCGGGTGCCACCCGGACGACGAGCTTGCCGACCGTCGCCCGCCCACCGAGTCGCTGCAGCGCCTCGGGGACCTGTGCCATCGGCTGCTCGGACTCGACGAGCGGGTCGATCGATCCGCGGGACCACAGCTCCACCAGGTCGCGGTGGATCTCGCGCACCACGTCCGGCCGGCGCTCACGGTAGAGCCCGAAGTGCAGCCCGACGACGCTGTAGTTCTTGATCAGGGCGTGGTTGGTCGGCGCCTGGGCGATGCGTCCTCCGGCGAACCCGACCACCACCAGCCGTCCCTCGAAGGCGATGCACTTGCGGCTGCGGTCGAACACGTCACCTCCGACCGGGTCGTAGACCACGTCGGCGCCACGTCCTTGGGTGGCCTCGTTCACCTGCGCCACGAAGTCGTCGGCCAGATAGTCGATGGCCAGGTCGGCACCGAGCAGGCGGCAGACCTCGACCTTCTCCGTGCCGCCTGCGGTGGCGATCACCCGTGCTCCGGCCGCCTTGCCGAGCTGGATCGCGGCGCTGCCGACCCCGCCCGCCCCCGCGTGCACCAGGAGGGTCTCCCCGGCCACGAGCCGCGCGCGCCGGTGCAGTCCGGCGTGGCTGGTCAGGTAGGTCCCGAGGAGGGCGGCCACCTTCGCGGACGGCATCGAGTCCGGCACCGCGAACAGGCTGTCGTCGTCGACGACCACCAGTTCGGCGAGGCCTCCCCGCGGCAACCGCGGCAGGGCCGCCACCCGCTCCCCCGCCCGGGGCCCCTCGACCACGGTGCCGCAGACCTCGAGGCCGGGAGTGAAGGGAAGCGCAGGACGCTCCTGGTAGTCGCCCCGGCAGACGAGCAGGTCGGGGAAGTTGAGGCTCGCGGTCTCGACGCGCACCAGGGACTCCCCCGGCCCCGGCCGGGGGTCATCGACCCGGTCGAGGGACATCACGGCCTTCGGCTCGCCGAGCTCGTGGACGCGCCAGGCCTGCATGTGGACACCTCTTCCCGGCGCGAGGTGCGCCACGGCGAACGCTAGCCGTCCGACCGTTCGGGCGGTAGTCTGCCGCCCGTGGACGAACTCGCGGTGGACCCCAGCAGGTCCGAGCTCCCGCTCGACGGACCGGCCTCGAGCCTGGTGACCGGCGGAAGCAAGGGGATCGGGCGCGCCGTCGCCCTCGACCTGGCCGCGCCCGGTCGCACGCTGGTCCTCAACTACGCCGAGGACCAGGCCGCCGCCGAGGCGACCCGGAGCGAGGCCGAAGACCGAGGTGCCCGGGTGGTGCTGGCCCGCGGCGACGTCTCCGACGCGGCGTTCCGGTCCCGGCTCGCCGACATCGTGACGGCCGAGACCGACGGGCTCGGCCAGTTCGTGCACTGCGCGGTGCGCTCCTCGAACGCGGCCTTCGCCGACCTCGACCCCCGTGAGCTCGAGCGGGCCGTTGCGGTCAACGGGACCTCGCTCCCCCTGCTCGCGCACGCGCTGAGGCACTCCCTGCGCGACGGGACCTCCATCGTCTTCCTGACCAGCATCGGGGCACAACGGGCCATCCCCGGCTACATGGCCCTGGGCGCCCCCAAGGCGATGGCGGAGTCGTTCGTGCGCTACCTCGCCGTCGAGCTCGCGCACCGGGGGGTGCGGACCAACACCGTGTCGTGCTCCTCGTTGCCCACCGAGGCCTTCCGCAGGGCCATCAAGGACGCCGACGCGTGGTACTCGAAGATGGCGGACCGCAATCCCAGCGGTCGCAACATCACCTTCGACGAGGTGACCCACGCCGTCCGGTTCCTCTGCTCGCCGTACGCCCGGATGGTCAACGGCAAGGAGCTCACCGTCGATGGCGGTCTCTACTCGCGTCTCTGAGAGGAACCTCGGATGAAGGTCGCCGACCTGGTCACCACCGTCACCACCCCGCTGGGCACGTCGAGCTGGACGGAGGTGACGCAGGAGCAGATCACCGGATTCGCCGACGTCACCGGTGACCAGCAGTGGATCCACGTCGATCCCGAGCGTGCCGCCGACAGCACCTTCGGCGGGACCATCGCGCACGGCTACCTGCTGCTGTCGCTGGTGCCGCTGATGGTCGAGGAGGTGATGGTGCTCGAGGACCGCCGGATGGGCGTGAACTACGGGTCCAACCGGCTCCGGTTCACCGGCCCCGTCCGGGCCGGCACCCGCGTGCGGGGCCGGCTGGCGCTGCTCTCGGGCGTACGCCGCCCCGACGGCGGCGTCCTGAGCACGCTGGAGCTCGTCCTGGAACGGGAGGACGGGACCCCCGCACTGGTGGCGGAGCTGCTGACGCTGTCCTACGACGCGGAGCAGCCCGCCTAGCCCGCGCGCTCAGCCGCCCGAGGAGAACGCTGCGTCGAAGGCCGCGTCCGGGGCGTCGAAGGCGAGGTCGCGGACGAAGCCCAGGGCCTCCTCGGCACCGCGGAGCCGGTCCATCCCGGCGTCCTCCCACTCCACCGAGATCGGTCCGGCGTAGCCGATGGTGTTGAGCATCCGGAAGCACTGCTCCCACGGGACGTCGCCGTGGCCGGTCGAGACGAAGTCCCAGCCGCGTCGCGGGTCGGCCCAGGGCAGGTGCGAGCCGAGCCGGCCGTTGCGGCCGTTGCCCACCTGGAGCTTCGTGTCCTTGCAGTCCACGTGGTAGATCCGGTCGCGGAAGTCCCACAGGAAGCTGACCGGGTCGAGGTCCTGCCAGACGAAGTGCGAGGGGTCCCAATTGAGCCCGAAGGCCTCCCGGTGGCCCACGGCCTCCAGCGCCTGGACCGTCGTCCAGTAGTCGTAGGCGATCTCCGAGGGGTGCACCTCGTGGGCGAACCGGACACCCTCCTGGTCGAAGACGTCGAGGATCGGGTTCCACCGGTCGGCGAAGTCCTGGTAGCCCGCGTCGACCATCGCCTGCGTGGCGGGCGGGAACATCGCGACGTACTTCCAGATCGAGGAGCCGGTGAAGCCGACCACCGTGTCCACCCCGAGCCGGCGGGCCGCGCGAGCCGTGGTCTTCAGCTCCTCCGCGGCCCGCTGCCGGACGCCCTCGGCGTCGCCGTCGCCCCAGATCCGGTCCGCCAGGATGTCGCGGTGCCGCTGGTCGATCGGGTCGTCGCAGACGGCCTGGCCGGTGAGGTGGTTGGAGATGGCCCACACCTGCAGGTCGTACTTCGCGAGGACGGCCTTCTTCTCCGCGAGGTAGGCGTCGTCCTCCACCGCCTGCCGGACGTCGAGGTGGTCGCCCCAGCAGGCGATCTCGAGCCCGTCGTACCCCCATCCGGAGGCGAGGCGGCAGACCTCCTCGAAGGGCAGGTCGGCCCACTGGCCGGTGAACAGCGTGATCGGTCGCGTCATCGTGTCGTCCTCTCGAGCAGCTCGGCGTCGGTGGAGGTGGGCTGCCAGGTGCCGAGCTCGGAGCTGCGCTCGACCGCGGCCAGCACGCGCTGGACCTGGAGCCCGTCGGCGAAGGACGGCAGCGGCTGCTCGCCCCGGCCGATCGCCGTGACCAGGTCGACGACCTGGTGGGTGAAGCCGTGCTCGTAGCCCAGCCCGTGCCCCGGTGGCCACCAGTGGCCGACGTAGGGATGGTCGGCCTCGGTGACCACGATGCGTCGGAAGCCGGCCGTGGCGTCCGGCTCGGTCGCGTCGAAGAACTCCAGCACATTCATGTCCTCGAAGTCGAAGGCGAGGCTGCCCAGGGAGCCGTTGATCTCGATACGGATCGAGTTCTTGCGCCCCGTCGCGAACCGGGTTGCCTCGAAGACACCGACGGCTCCCCCGCCGAACCGGGCCAGGAAGGCGGTCATGTCGTCGACGGTCACCTGGGCGGTCTCCTGGCTCCCGTTCGTGGAGCCCCCTCCCAGCAGGGCGCCGGAACCCGCCCCGGGCACCGGCCGCTCGGTCACGAACGTCTCCAGCAGCCCGTTCACCGAGTGCACCCGGTCACCGGTGATGTACTGCGTCAGGTCGACCACGTGGGCCCCGATGTCGCCGAGCGCGCCGGAACCCGCCTTGTCCTTCTGCAGGCGCCAGGTCATCGGCGTGGACGGGTCCGCGAGCCAGTCCTGGAGGTACTGCGCCCGCACGTGCCGGACCTGCCCGATGCGCCCCTCCTCGACCAGCCGCCGGGCCAGGCCGATGGCGGGCACCCGGCGATAGGTGAAGCCGACCATGGACCGGACGCCGTGCTCCGCCGCCCGTTCGGCGGCCGCGGTCATCGCCTCGGCCTCGGCCACGGTGTTGGCCAGCGGCTTCTCGCACAAGACGTGCTTGCCAGCGTCGAGGGCGGCGATGGCGATCTCGGCGTGGGTCTCGCCCGGGGTGCAGACATCCACCAGGTCGACGTCGGCACGGGAGATCAGCCGGGTCCAGTCGGTCTCGGTCGACTCCCACCCCAGCTTGGCGGCGGCCTGCGCCACCCTGCTGGGGTCCCGCCCGCACAGCACCCGCATGCGGGGCTGCAGGGGCAGGTCGAAGAAGTGCGGAGCGGTGCGCCACGCCTGGGAGTGCGCGGCCCCCATGAAGGAGTGGCCGACCAGGCCGACGCCGAGGTCAGGGGCGAGCGGATCCATGCGAGTGTCCTTCTGGTCGCCCGTTCGTCAGGACTCGAAGCCTAGGGCCATGCGTGGAAATCTAGGCGATGCAACGAAAGAGAACAAGCCTGTTTCGCAAGTTGCTTGCGAAAGTCTGCTCGCGTGGTCAGCCCGCGGCGTACACCGCGTCGCTGATCAGCCTGGCCGCGCCGATCACGCCGGCGTCTCCCCCCAGCTCGCTCAGCACCACGGGCAGGTTGCCGGTCGCCAGCGGGAGCGACTGCCGGTAGATCACGCTGCGGACCTCGGCCAGCAGCGAGTGGCCCAGCCCGGAGACCCCGCCGCCGATCACGATCAGGCCCGGGTTGAAGAACGACACCAGGTTCGCGAGCACCGATCCCACCCGGCGGCCGCCGTCGCGCACCAACCCGAGCGCCACGGCGTCCCCCTGCGCCACGGCCGCCCCGACGTGCTCGGCCGTGAGCGAGCCGTGCTCCGCCAGGAGGCCGGCGAAGGTGGCGGACTTCCCGCTCCGGGCCGCCGCCATCGCCTCGCGCGCCAGCGCCGCTCCTCCGAAGAAGGCCTCGAGGCAGCCGTGGTTGCCGCAGGCACAGACCGGTCCGGTCGGGTCGAGGCGGATGTGGCCGATGTCGCCGGCGCACCCGTCGGCACCGCGGTAGAGGTGCCGCCCGACGACGATGCCGCAGCCGATGCCGGTGCCGATCTTCACGAACAGGAAGTCGGACGCCGAGCGCGCGACGCCGTTGTGCTGCTCGCCCAGGGCCATCACGTTCACGTCGTTGTCGAGCAGGACCGGGCTGCCGAACTCCCGGGAGAGGGCGTCCCGGACGGGGTAGCCGTCCCACCCGGGCATGATCGGCGGCGAGACCGGCACCCCCGCCTGGAAGTCCACGGGGCCGGGGACCCCGATCCCGATGCCGGCCGGGCGTTCGACACCGCTGTCGGCCAGCAGCTTGCGGATCTGCACGATCGCCTCGGCGAGCACGGTCTCCGGCCCCCGGCGGATGTCGGAGCGCTGCGGCGTCGCCCGGGACAGCACGCTGAGCCGCCCGTCCGTCATCGCCACCCGCATGGACGTGGCGCCCAGCTCGACCCCGATGAAGCGCAGCCCGGCGTCGAGGTCGACCAGGCTCGAACGGCGCCCACCCCTCGAGGCGGCCGGCCCGCCGTCCTCGGCCAGCCCGAGCTCGACCAGGCGACCCACCTCGGCGGCGACCGTGGTGCGGGAGACGTTCAGCCGGCTCGCCAGCTCCATCCGGGACAGGGGTCCGTCGTCGCGTACATAGCTGAGGATCCGGGACTGGGTGGGTGTCTCAGCGCGACCGGAGAGCACGTGCGGCATGGCGCGATCCTGCCACGACATCGCCCGTCCACCACGCGAAATCGGGGTCGACTTCTGCGGCGAGAACGGCACACTTTCGACATTCGGTGACGAAAGTTGGCTCACGCCTCGCGGACGAGCAGCTCGTCCGCCGGTGCGGCGACCTGCACCGAGTCCCGGACGACCTGCAGCAGCGGACCCTTCCGGACCGGCTTGGCGAGGTAGTCGTCCATCCCCTCGGCCAGGCACCGGTTGCGGTCCTCGCCCCGGGCGGCCGCGGTGACGGCGATGATGGGCGTGTGCCGGCCGGGGCCTTCCTGGTGCCTGATCGCGGCGGTGGCCTGGTAGCCGTTCATCTGCGGCATCTGGCAGTCCATCAGGATGGCGTCGTAGCTCCCGCTCGCGGCAGCGCGGACGGCCTCGGCGCCGTTGCGGACCGTGTCCACCTGGTAGCCGGCCTTGGACAGGATCGCGACCGCGACCATCTGGTTCACGAGGTTGTCCTCGGCGACGAGGAGCCGGCCCAGCGCGGGCCGACCGGCTGGGGCCGCCTCGTCGGAGTCCTCCGCGTCGACGTCCGGCCCGTCCGGCCGTACGCCGTCGGCGGCACCGTGCACCCTGACGGTGAACCAGAACGTGCTGCCCACGCCGACCTCGCTGGAGATGCCGATCTCGCCGCCCATCAGGGCGACGAGCTGGCTGCAGATGGGCAGGCCGAGCCCGGTCCCGCCGTACTCCCGGGTGGTGGAGGTGTCGGCCTGGGTGAACGGCTCGAAGACCATCTCGAGCTTGTCGGCCGGGATGCCGACGCCGGTGTCGGAGATCACGAAGCGGATGACGTCGCCGACCCCCACGGACGGGGCGGTCGCGACCCGGAGGGTCACCTGGCCGAAGGGCGTGAACTTGATGGCGTTGCCGATGAGGTTCGTGAGCACCTGGCGCAGCCGCCCGGGATCGCCGCTGACCGTGGACTCGACGCTCGGCTCGAGCACCGCGAGGAGCTCGAGCTGCTTGGACCGTGCGGACGGCGCCAGCAGGTCGATGACGTCGTCGACCACGGTCTGCAGGCTGAACTCGATGTCCTCCACCTCGAGCTTGCCCGTCTCGACCTTGGAGAAGTCGAGGATCCCGTTGATCACCGTCATCAGGGCGTCACCCGACCGGCTCAGGGTCTGCGCGAACTCACGCTGCTGGTCGTCCAGCTCGGTCTCCAGGAGGAGCTCCGTCAAGCCGATCACGCCGTTCATGGGCGTGCGGATCTCGTGGCTCATGTTCGCCAGGAAGTCGGACTTGAGTCGCGACGCGGCGGTGGCCTGGTCGCGGGCCTCGGCCATGGCTGCCTCCGCCCCCGCCTCCGCGGTGATGTCGGCCAGGGTCCCCACCCATCCGGCCACACCGCCGGATCCGTCGTGCAGGCGCTTGGTGGTGAGCAGCGTGATCTGGGCGGTGTCCCGGCCGGTGGTCCGCTCCAGCCTCGTGGAGAAGCCGGTCGCCTCGCGCTGGCTGGCCCCGAACTTCGTGAGGATGGAGCTTCGTTGGTCCTGGTCGACGACGACGTCCCACTCCAGGCCGAGGGCCGCCTCGGCGGAGATGCCGGTGATCTCGCTCCAGCGCACGTTGGTGTAGACGTAGCGGTTGTCGGCATCGGTCTCGAAGATGCCGATGGGTGCGGTCTCGGTGAGCCGCCTCAGCTGGTCGGCCGTGGCCTGCACCTGGCGCGCCTTGGCGGCAACGGCCTGGGCCTGGCGGTAGAGGTTGGCGAAGACCGAGACCTTGGCACGCAGCTCGTCGGGGTGCACCGGGGTGGTGATGAAGTCGACGACCCCCTCGGCGTAGCGGTCCCTCATCACCTCGTCGGACTCGTGGGCGGTCACGAAGATGATCGGGGTCATCTCCGACTGCTTCCGCATCCGGATGAGCGCGGCCGTCTCGAAGCCGTTCATGATCGGCATCCGGACGTCGAGCAGGATGACCGCGAAGTCCTGGGCCAGCAGGCGGCGCAGGCCCGCGGACCCCGAGTCCGCCTCCACGACCGAGTAGCCCAAGGGGGCCAGCACGGCCTTGAGAGCCAGCCGCTTCGCGGCGTTGTCGTCGATCAGCAGGATTGGGACCTCTCCCCCGTCGCGCTCCTCGGCGACCGTGCCGCGCCAGGCCTTCGTGAGGCTCATGCCGGCACCGCCGGGACGCCCGTCACCGGCAACCAGGGCGTGAGCGCCGCCAGGAGGGCGGCCGTGTCCACGGGCTTGGGGAGGTAGTCGTCGGCGCCGGCCTCGAGGCAGCGTTCCCGCTCGCCGGCCGCCGCCTTGCCCGTGACCGCCACGATCGGCAGCACCTCGAAGCCGCTGATCCGGCGGATCGCACGGATCGTGTCGTAGCCGTCCATTACCGGCATCATGATGTCCATCAGGACCACGTCGATCTCCGTGTGCTCCAGGGTCGCGATCGCCTCGGCGCCGCTCTCCGCGACGGTGACGACGGCCCGGCCTCGTTCGAGGACCGCGGTCATCGCGAAGATGTTGCGGAAGTCGTCGTCGACCACGAGGATCCGCAGACCCTCGAGGGTGCTGCCCGCGATGGCGGCGGGGAGGCGTCGGCTGGGGGGCTCCGGGTGCTGCCGGGAGCGCCTCCCGGTGCCGTCGGCGTCCTGGTCGTCGGCAGTTCGGGGAAGCCAGGGCCGGAGCGCCGCGTAGAGCTCGGTGGAGTCGACCGGCTTGGGCACGTAGTCGTTGGCGCCCGCGTCCAGGCAGCGCTTGCGCTCACCGGCCATCACCTTGCCCGTGACCGCGATGACCGTGACGCCCCTCGACCGCTCCATGGCCCGGATCGCACGGATCGTGTCGTAGCCGTCCATCACCGGCATCATGATGTCCATCAGCACGATGTCGATGTCGGTGCGCTCCGTGAGCACGGCGAGTGCGGCGGCTCCGCTGTCGACGACGGTCACATCGGCGTGACCGCTCTTCAGCAGGGCCGTGATGGCGTAGAGGTTGCGCGGCTCGTCGTCGACGACGAGGAACCTCACCCCGTCCATCGACCGGTCGGCCAGCCCGGAGTGCCGGCGTACGGCGTCCTCGGGCTGCTGCTGTGCAGCGTCGTCCAGGGGACCGGCCACCACGGCTGCCGGCAACGTCGCGACCGCGGGCTGGGTCTCGACCGGCAGGCTGTCGGTGGGCAGGTAGACGGTGAAGCTGCTGCCCTGGCCACGCGCGCTGACGACGTCGATCGCGCCGCCCAGCAGGGCGACGAGCTCGCGGCTGATCGACAGGCCCAGACCGGTGCCGCCGTACAGCCGCGACGTGGTGCCGTCGCCCTGGGCGAAGGCCTCGAAGATGCGGGTGCGCTGCTCGGCGTCGATGCCGATGCCGGTGTCGGTGACCGTCAGGGCCACCACCGTGGGAGCGCTGGTCAGCGTCGTGATCTCCGGGTCCCACCCGCCGTCGGCGAGGGCCACCCGCACGTGGACGCTGCCGCGCTCGGTGAACTTGAAGGCGTTCGCCAGCAAGTTCTTGAGGATCTGCCGCAGTCGCTGCGGATCGGTGACGATGGTCCGTGGGCTGTCCGCCCCGAGCTCGATGGTGTAGCCGAGCCCGCGCTTCAGCGCCACCGGCCCGAACTCACGCAGCAGGGCCACCCGCAGCTCCTCGAGCGAGACCTCGTCGTTCTCGGCCGTCACCGTGCCCGACTCGACCTTGGCCAGGTCGAGGATGCCGTTCAGCAGCTCGAGCAGCTCCAGCCCCGACGAGTGGATGACGCTCGCGTACTCGACCTGCGTCTCGGTGAGGTTGCTCTCGGGGTTCTCCTCGAGCTGCTGGGCCAGGATCATCAGGCTGTTCAGCGGCGTACGCAGCTCGTGGGACATGTTGGCGATGAACTCGGACTTGTACTTCGAGGAGACGGCGAGCTGGCTGACCTTCTCCTCGATGAGCCGGTTGGATTCCTCGACCTCGAGGTTCTTCTGCTCGGCCACCAGGTTCTGGTCCGCGAGCAGCCGGGCCTGGCGCGCGAGGTCCTCGTTGGACCCGCGCAGCTCCTCCTGCTGGGAGCGCAGCTCCTCGGCCTGGGACTGCGACTGCTTGAGCAGGGCCTCGGTGAGAGCGGCCGCCTGGATCGTGTTCAGCACGATGCCGACGCTCTCGGTGATGGAGTCCAGGAAGGTCTGGTGGGTGAGGCTGAACTGCGAGAAGGACGCGAGCTCGACCACGGCGCGCAGCGACCCCTCGAACAGGACCGGCAGCACGATGATGTTCAGCGGCACCGCCTCCCCGAGCCCGGAGCTGATCCGCACGTAGTCGCTGGGCACGTCGGTCAGCAGGATGCGCTTCTTCTCCTTGGCGCACTGGCCGACCAGGCCCTGGCCGAGGCGGAACGAGGTCGAGAGGTGCTTGCGCTCCTCGTAGCCAAAGCCCGCCTGGAGCTCGAGCACCTGCTCGCCGTCGTGCTCGGAGCTGCTGGTCATCGTGTAGAACACCCCGTGCTGTGCCGAGACCAGCGTGGCCAGCTCGGAGAGGATCATGCTCGAGACGTCCGTCAGGTCGTCCTGCCCCTGCAGCATCCGGGTGAACCGCTCGCGGTTGGTCTTCAGCCAGTCCTGCTCCACGTTCTGCCGCGTCGTCTCGCGCAGGTTGCGGATCATCTCGTTGAGCTTGTCCTTCAGCACGGCGACCTCGCCGCTCGCCTCCACCCGCACCTGCCGGGTGAGGTCGCCCTCGGTCACGGCGGTCGCCACCTCGGCGATCGCGCGCACCTGGTTGGTCAGGTTCGCGGCCAGCTGGTTGACGTTGTCGGTGAGGTCCTTCCAGAGACCACCGACCTCCTTGGACGGCGCCTGGCCGCCGAGCTTGCCCTCGACGCCGACCTCGCGCGCCACCCGCGTCACCTCGCCGGCGAAGGTCTTGAGCTGGTCGACCATCGCGTTGGCGGTGTTCTTCAGCTCGAGGAACTCGCCCTTGACGTCGATCGAGATCTTCTTGCTCAGGTCGCCGTTGGCCACGGCCGTCGTCACCTCGGCGATGTTGCGGACCTGGCCGGTGAGGTTGCCGGCCATCAGGTTCACGTTGTCGGTCAGGTCCTTCCAGACGCCACCGACCTCGGTGGTGAACGCCGCGGCCTGCCCGAGCTTGCCCTCGGTCCCGACCTCGCGGGCCACCCGGGAGACCTCGGAGATCAGCCCGTTGAGCTGGTCGACCATGGCGTTGATCGTGTTCTTCAGCTCGAGCATCTCGCCGCGCACGTCGGCGGTCACCTTCTTGCTCAGGTCCCCGTCGGCGACGGCGCCGATGACGCGCTGCATCTCGCTCGTGGGGCGCACCAGCGCGTCGATCAGGCTGTTCACCGACTCCAGGCTCCCCGACCAGCTCTGCGTCCACCCGCCGAGAACCGCACGCTGGGAGAGCTCGCCCTGCTGCCCGACCACGCGGCACACCCGGGCCAGCTCGGTCTCGAGGGCCTGGTTGGAGATGATCACCTCGTTGAGGCTGTCCGCGACCTTGCCGGCGACGCCGGTCCACTCCAACGGCATCCGGGCCGTGAAGTCGCCGCCCTTGACCCGGGCGAGCACCTCGAGCAGGACCTTCCCGTCGACACAGTCGGTCGTGGGAACGGGGGTGGATGGCATCGGTGCCTCCTGCGACGCATGGCGTCATCAGGCGGGGAACCCAGGCCCGCTACCAGTGTGGCAACCCGCCCTCGCTGCTGAAGGGGTGAGCCCGAAGGTCCGGCCTTTGCCGCGTCCAACATAGCCAGCGAGTCACCCGAACAACCTGGAAGTCCGAAATGTTCGTCCCAAAGGTGCCCACCTCGTGACGAGCGGCCGAGCGGCACGGTGGCTCCCTCGACGTCGTACATCGGGCTCGTCCCCATGGCCACGGTGACGCACACCGAGCCGTTCCACGTCTCGAAGTCGATCGCGACCTGGACTACGTGAGCGCCGGACGCGGCGGCTGGCGCCCGCAGGTCTCAGTCGCCGACGGCGTCGGTCGTCCTGCTCGCGCCGATTCCGGTGCGCCCGGGAGGACGCAGGTCTAACGTGGGAGGTTCTCGCCACCACAGCCGTCCAGGTGCCCATGAACAGCTCATCAGCCTCTGCCCCCATCAGCGTCGTCCTGGTGGACGACAGCGAGGACCTGCTCCTCCTCGTCCGCGGCTCCCTCGAGCGCAGCGGGAGGTTCCGCATCCTGGCCGAGGCCGGCGACGGACAGCAGGGGGTCGACGCGGTCCGCGCCTGGCACCCCGAGCTGGTGCTGCTGGACATCGCGATGCCCGTCATGGACGGGCTGCAGGCCCTGGCCCTGATCCGGGAGGAACGACCGGAGGCCGTGGTCGTGATGCTCTCGGCCTTCGACGACTCGAGCGGGATGCCGCAGCGGGCCATGGCCATGGGGGCGAGTGGCTACATCCACAAGGACGGGCGCATCCAGGCCATCCCCGAGCAGCTCTGCATGATCGTCCGCGGCGCCACCGCCGAACGGGCCGCCCGCAGCGCCCGGGGCGCGGATACCCCCGGCCAACCGGTCGGCGGCGCGTGACCCTCGATCATTCTTGACTCGTTCCAGAAACTGGCACACAATCGAGGTCGTGCCCCCAGCCCCGGAGCTCGAACTCAAGTTGCGTGGGGCGCAATTGCGCGTGACGCGCCCCCGACTGGCCGTCCTGGCCGCCGTCCAGGAGCACCCGCACGCGGACACCGAGTCGATCATCAGCCTCGTGCGGGCCGACCTCGGTGAGGTCTCTCACCAGGCGGTCTACGACGTGCTGCGGGCGCTGACCACCGCCGGGCTGGTGCGACGCATCCAACCGTCGGGATCGGTCGCGCGCTACGAGCCGCAGCTCGCCGACAACCACCACCACCTCGTGTGCCGCTCGTGCGGCCTGATCGTCGACGTCGAGTGCGTCGTGGGGGACGCACCCTGCCTCGCTGCCTCCGACGACCACGGCTTCACCATCGACGAGGCCGAGGTCGTCTACTGGGGCCTGTGCCCCGACTGCTCTACCCAGAGTTCCTGATCCCCCCTCCTCCTGAAAGGAAAGTCATGCCCGAGCACCACGATGCAGTCGTCGGCGAGATGAACGAGGAGGCCGGGGAGCCCAGCGCAAGCCGCGCGTGCCCGGTCGATCACGGCCGCGCGCCGTACCCCACCGAGGGCGGCGGCAACCGCGGCTGGTGGCCCAAGCGGCTCAACCTGAAGATCCTCGCCAAGAACCCCGCGGTGGCGAACCCGGTCGGCGACGACTTCGACTACGCCGCGGCGTTCACGTCGCTGGACCTCGCCCAGGTGAAGCAGGACATCAACGAGGTGCTCACCACCTCGCAGGACTGGTGGCCCGCCGACTTCGGCCACTACGGGCCGTTCATGATCCGGATGGCCTGGCACAGCGCGGGCACCTACCGGATCAGCGACGGTCGCGGCGGCGCCGGGGCCGGGCAGCAGCGGTTCGCGCCGCTGAACAGCTGGCCGGACAACGGCAACCTGGACAAGGCCCGTCGGCTGCTGTGGCCGGTGAAGAAGAAGTACGGCCAGAGCCTGTCGTGGGCCGACCTGATCGTGCTGACCGGCAACGTCGCCCTGGAGTCCATGGGCTTCGAGACCTTCGGCTTCGCCGGCGGGCGTGAGGACGTCTGGGAGCCCGACGAGGACGTCTACTGGGGACCGGAGACCGAGTGGCTCGGCGACGAGCGCTACACCGGTGACCGCGAGCTGGAGACCCCGCTCGCGGCGGTACAGATGGGCCTGATCTACGTCAACCCCGAGGGCCCCAACGGCAACCCGGACCCGCTGGCCTCGGCGCGCGACATCCGCGAGACGTTCGGCCGGATGGCGATGAACGACGAGGAGACCGTCGCGCTGATCGCGGGTGGCCACACCTTCGGCAAGACCCACGGCGCGGCCGACCCCGACGAGTACGTCGGACCCGAGCCCGAGGGCGCCGCCCTGGAGGAGATGGGCCTCGGCTGGAAGGGCACCTACCGATCCGGCAAGGGCGAGGACGCGATCACCAGCGGCCTGGAGGTCACCTGGACCACCACGCCGACCCGGTGGAGCAACGACTTCTTCGACCACCTCTTCGGCTTCGAGTGGGAGCGCACCTTGAGCCCGGCGGGTGCGCACCAGTGGCAGCCGAAGGACGGCGCCGGAGCCGGCACCGTCCCGGGCCCGGCCGCCGACTCGGCCGCCCGGGTGCCGACGATGCTGACCACCGACCTCGCGCTGCGCTTCGACCCGATCTACGAGCCGATCTCGCGCCGGTTCCACCAGAACCCGGACCAGTTCGCGGACGCGTTCGCCCGGGCCTGGTTCAAGCTCACCCACCGCGACATGGGCCCGGTCGTGCGCTACCTCGGCCCGGAGGTGCCGCAGGAGACGCTGCTCTGGCAGGACCCGATCCCCGAGGTCACCCACGAGCTGGTCGGCCCCGAGGACATCGCCGCGCTGAAGAGCCAGGTCCTGGACTCCGGCCTGACCGTCCCGCAGCTGATCTCCACCGCGTGGGCCTCGGCCTCGACGTTCCGCGGCGGCGACAAGCGCGGCGGCGCCAACGGTGCCCGTCTCCGCCTCGAGCCGCAGAACGGCTGGGCGGTCAACGACCCGGACCAGCTCGCCATCGTGCTCCGCACGCTGGAGGACATCCAGGAGGCGTTCAACGCCTCGGGCACGCAGGTCTCGCTCGCGGACCTCATCGTCCTCGCCGGAGCCGCCGGGATCGAGCAGGCCGCCCGCAACGCCGGACACGAGGTGACGGTCCCGTTCACGCCGGGCCGGGCGGACGCCTCGCAGGAGGAGACCGACGTCGAGTCCTTCGCGCCGCTCGAGCCGACGGTCGACGGGTTCCGCAACTACCTGGGCAAGGGGCACCGGCTCCCGGCGGAGTACCTCCTGCTCGACCGGGCCAACCTGCTCACGCTGAGCGCACCCGAGATGACCGTGCTGGTGGGTGGCCTGCGGGTGCTCGGCGCCAACGCGGGTGGGTCGTCGCTCGGCGCGCTCACGGCGAACCCGGGGACGCTGACGAACGACTTCTTCGTCAACCTGCTCGACCTCGGCACGACGTGGAAGCCGACCGACGACTCCCAGGAGACGTTCGAGGCCAGCAACGACGCGGGTGAGGTCATCTGGACCGGCAGCCGGGTCGACCTCGTCTTCGGCTCGAACTCCGAGCTGCGGGCCCTGGCCGAGGTCTACGCCAGCGACGACGCGCAGCAGAAGTTCGTGACCGACTTCGTCGCCGCCTGGGACAAGGTGATGAACCTCGACCGGTTCGACCTGGCCTGACGGCGGGGTGCTCGTCGACCAGCGGGCTCAGTCCGTGACGTCGACGAGCACCTTGCCGACCACTCCCGCCTCGACGGCCGCGTGTGCCTCGGCCGTGCGCTCCAGCGGGAAGTGGTGCAGCGGCAGCCCGGCGTCCTCGCCGACCCGTACCGCGCCGTCGAGGACGGCGGCCGAGACGTCGTCGACGGCACGCGCCTTCCAGTCCCGGGGAGCCGTGTAGACCAGCACGAACTGCCAGCGGGCGTTGGGCACCATCAGCGGGCGGACCGGCAGCGAGAGCGGCGATCCGCCGTCGTCGGCGTACACCGCCACCGAGCCGTGCAGCCCGATCACGCCGGCGTCGATCTCCGCGTTGGCCGCGGCGGCCACCTCGACGATGGTGTCGACGCCGTCCGGGGCGATCTTGCGCACCTCGGCGACGACGTCCTGTTCGTGGTAGTTGATCACGTGGTCGGCGCCGGCCCGGGCCGCGAGGTTCGCCTTCTCGGGGCTGCTCACCGTCGTGATGACGAGTGCGTCGGACCAGCGGGCCAGCTGGATGGCGGCGTTGCCGACCGCGCCGGCACCGCCGGAGACCAGCACCGTGCGTCCCTGCATCGTGCCGGGCTCGAGCCGCGACGGCCCGCCCTCGGTGACGGTCAGTGCACGGTGGGCCGTCAGGAACGGGACCCCGAGCGAGGCGCCGAGGTCGAACGAGGCGACGTCCGGGAGCGTCGCGAGGTTGTGCCGGGGCACCAGCGCGTAGTCCTGGGCGGTCCCCTCGGCGCGCTGGTACGCCGACTCCCAGATCCACACGCGCAGTCCCAGCAGGGCCTCCTCGACCCCGTGGCCGACCGCGTCGACGACACCCGAGCCGTCCTGGTCGGGCACCTGGGCAGGCGAGACCGGAGTGCCCGGCTCCGCGCCACGGCGGGACTTCCAGTCGGTGGGGTTGACCCCGGATCGATGGATCCTGACCCGCACCTCCCCCGGCCCGGGCTCGGCCAGCGGGCGGTCGTCGAAGGTCAGGACCTCAGGGTCCCCGGTCCGGGTGTAGGTGATGGCACGCACGCCACCGACGTTAGCGCCACGGATGCAACGCCACCACCGTGGTGGTGCCCGGGACGACCTCGGTGAACCCTCCGTCGACGACCACCACCGGGGCCGTCGCGAGCAGGTGCTCCCACTCCCCCTCGTCGGCCACCGAGACCTGCACCTCGGCGTTGTCCTCGAGCCAGGCCGTGGCCCGCCGCGTGGACAGGCTCTCGAGGACCAGCTGGGTCGCGTGGCCGACCTGGGCCGCGGCCTTCCCGGTCGTCAGGGTGACGTGGGGGTTGAGGAAGAGGCGTACGTCGCCGCTCTGCTCGGGTGGCTCGGCGTCCTCGAGAATCAGGCCGCCCACCTGCAGCCGAGCGATCTCGGGGTCCACCTCGTCGACGGGGCCGGGCACGTGCACCGCGACCTCCACGCGGTGCGCCGCGTGGACGAACACGCCGGGGACGGCGAGCTGCCGGGTCCAGCCGGCGCCGCGGGCGCGTCGTACGACCTTGCGGATGGGGCCGGACCGCCAGCGCTCCGTGCGCTCGAGGACGTCCGGATCGGCGTCGGGACCGGTGAACGCGTCGAGGGCGAGAGCGACGGCGGACGCGGTCGCGCGGAGCACGTCGGTGTGCTGGGGTGCCGGGCTCTTCTCGACGTGCACGACGACCTGCAGCGCCCACGGGACGCCGGTGGGGCCCTCGCCGTCGTACCCGCTGTCGTTCTCGGACACGTCAGCCCAGCAGGGCGATGGTCTCGGCGGAGGAGTAGAACGGCTCCAGCTCGGCCCGGATCAACCGCTCCAGGTCGCCGCTCTCGCGCAACGCGTCGAGGACGCCCGGCGCGATCCGCACCAGGTCGGCGACGAGGTCCTCGCGGCCGAGGTCCAGCTGGTCCAGGAGCTCGGTCGGGGTGTAGCCCCCGAACCGGTCGAAGAAGGCGTCGACGACGACCTCACCGATGTGCGCGACCTGCTCGCTGGCGACGGTGGTGACGGCGAGGTCGTGCGCGGCGTCCACGACGCCGGAGATCTCCTCGCGGGTGGCGTACGGGCCCAGGCCGGCGACGGGCTCCTCCGAGAGCAGGTCCCAGACCTGGAGCACGGCCTCGCGCGTCGTGGGGTCGCGCAGGGTCTCGATGACGATCCGGTTGAGGCGTCGTACGGCGAAGGTGCCGCCCTTGCCGACGGTGTCCCCGATCAGCCCCTCGAACTGCTTGTCGGCCGCGCCCATCATCTTCGAGGCCGCGTTCGTCCCGAAGGACATCAGGGATCCCAGGCCGGGCACCTTGTCGGCGACGGCCTTGTTGGCCTGGAGCACCTCGCCGACGATGCGGCCCATGAACCGCGACGCGATCGTGCTG
>JAOPYC010000172.1 GCA_025964795.1 Marmoricola sp. | reverse complement strand
CGTGCGGTGAGCTGGTCACGCCCGGTGGTCGCCGGGTCGCCTTCGTCCCGGGAGCCGAGGGCCTGCAGTTCTCCGCCGACGGCACCCGGCTGTGGGTCGTCAGCGAGTCCGGGTCGCGTCCCTACGCGAGCCCCAAGAGACCGCTGACACCAGCGGTGTCGAGCTTCGAGTGGCCGCGCCTGCTCCGCGGCCGACCGACGTCGTGCGGCTTCAAAGCGTCGTAGTCACGGGGCCTTCTGCGCGCTCCGTGCAGATTCTTTTCATTCCGGACCAATCCGGTATCTGCCTGGTGGCGAACCACCTCCCGAGACAACTTCGACACACAAACTCAAGCCACAGGATGTGACTTCACATGAGCACCATGTTCTCCTCCAAGTCCCGCAGGACCATCGCCGCGATCGCGCTGATCGCCACGACCGGCCTCTCCGCCGCCGCGTGTGGCAGCAGCAGCGACTCCAGCTCCTCCTCGTCGTCCTCGACGAAGGTGTCGGCGCCGAAGCCGGTTGCCGCCATCGACTCGCTCAAGGGCAACGACACCGCCGTCACCCTCGACCAGGGCTTCGTGGACGCGCTGACCTCCCTCAAGCTCACCCCCGGCGTCGTCGGCACCGCCAAGCTCACCAATGGTGCCCTGGTCTTCCCGATCACCGGCGGCAACGTGACCGTGTTCAAGCCCGGCACCGTGTCGCCGTACGTCATCGGCCAGGTCCAGCACGAGGGTTCCGGCTTCTCGCTGTCCGCCGGCGGCACCAAGGTCGAGATCACCAACCTGAACGTGGACCCGGGCGTCTCGCGTGTCTACGGTGACGTGTCGGTCAACGGCAAGACGGCCGTGACCAGCGCCTACATCTTCAAGCTCGACGGGCGCACCCTGAAGCCGCTCTCCACAGGCAACGGAACCGCCACGCTCGAGGGCACCAAGGTGGAGATCTCCCCGGTCGCCGCCCCGCTGCTGAACCAGACCTTCAAGACCGACGCCGTGAAGCCGGGCCTGCTGGTCGGCATCGCCAAGATCACCGTGAACACCACCCCCGGCGACTGATCACCGCCTAGCACGCCGAACTCGGACGGGTACCGCTGAGAACGACCCTCGTGGCCACTGGTCACGGGGGTCGCTCTGCGTCCGGACCGACTCAGCCCACGGCCTCGGCGCCGGCGCTCTCGTCCGGCAGCTCGAACCAGATCTCGGTGCCGCCTCCCGGCACCGACTCCGCGCCCACCCGACCGCCGTGGGCTCCGACTATCCGGGCCACGGTCGCCAGGCCGATGCCGTGCCCGGCGACGTCGTCGTTGACCCGGCTGAAGAGCGAGAACACGTCGACCCGCCGGTGCTCGGGGATCCCCACGCCGTTGTCGCGCACCCAGATGCGCCAGCCCCCGTGCGTCTGCCGGGAGGCGATGCGCACGACGGGCGTCACGCCGGGCCGCGCGAACTTCACCGAGTTCGTGACCAGGTTCTGCAGCACGGAGTACATGTCGTCCGGGTCCGCGCGTACGACGGGCAGGGCCCCGGTCTTGATCACGGCGCCCACCGGGTCCAGCAGGGGAGCGGAGTCGAGCGCCAGCTGCCGGACCACCTGCTGCAGGTCGACCCG
Source organism: Marmoricola sp. (assembly GCA_025964795.1). Taxonomy (GTDB): domain Bacteria; phylum Actinomycetota; class Actinomycetes; order Propionibacteriales; family Nocardioidaceae; genus Marmoricola. The sequence goes on along the minus strand of JAOPYC010000172.1, from coordinate 23,609 downwards.
CGTCATGCTGGCGGCGGCATCCTCGTCGATCAGGCCCATGTGCTGGTCGAGCATCCGGTCCATCCGCTCAGAGGCCCGCACGGCGCTGGCGAGCAGGGCACCGACGGCGCGGTCAGGGTGCTCGGCGAGCTCGTCCTGGAGCATCTCGACGCTGGCCACGATGGCACTCAGCGGCACCCGCAGGTCGTGGCACAGCTCGGCGGCGAGCCGCGCCATCAGCGTGGCAGCCGTCTGCCTGACCTCCGGCGAGACCGACCGCACCCGCGTGGCCTGGAGCAGCCTCAGCTCGATCAGCCTGGTGGTGTTGGCCGCCAGGGTCTCCAGCGTCCGGCGCTGCAGGGTCGAGAGCGTCCTGGGGCTCGGGTCGATCACGCACAGGCGGCCGACCATCTGCCCGGTCGGCGCGTAGAGGGGGGCGGAGGCGTAGAACCGGGCACGGGCCAGGCGACCGTCCGCCCACGCGATCCCGTCGAACCGCGGGTCGGTCCTCGCGTCCTCGATGCAGAACACGCCGTCGGTGCTCATCGTGTGGCGGCAGAAGGTGTCGTCGGCGTCGCAGACGAGCGGCTCGAGGCCGTGGGTCACGGGCACGTGGTAGTGCTCACCGCGCGCGATCGTGATGCCCGCCGACTCGCTGTCGCAGATCTCGGCGACGAGCCGGACGACCTCGACCAGCTCGGTGTCGTCGGGCCGCGACAGGATGCTGAGCACCCCGTCGATGTCGAGATCGGCCGACCCAGGTCCCCCAGCCACTCCGAACCCCCTCACCTGCGAATCCTCCCGAAACCCGTCTGACCTGCAGGTTCGTCTCAAGTTAGGCCTCCGCGGCCCCGAAGGGAAGATCGCAACCGGCAGTCTTCTCGTCTACTCTGGAAAAGTGGAACCTGTTCTAGATCCGCCCGACGTGTTCTCGCCGGGCAGGATCGGCCCGCTGACCCTGCGCAACCGGATCCTCAAGGCCGCGACGTACGAAGGGCTGAGCCACGGCTCCCGGGTCACCCGCGACCTCGTCGACTTCCATCGCGCGTACGCCGCCGGCGGGGTCGGGATGACGACGGTCGCCTACTGCGCGGTCGCGCCGGACGGGCGCACCTCACCCCACCAGATCCTCTGGACCGACGAGGCGATGCCCGGGCTGCGCGTCCTGACCGACACGATCCACGCCGAGGGCGCGGCCGTCAGCGCGCAGATCGGCCATGCTGGACCCGTCGCCGACCCGCGCGGCAACAAGCGGCCTGCGCTGTCCCCGAGCACACGCTTCCCCAACATCGCCGGGGGCATCTCGCGCAGGGCCACCCGCGCGGACATCGAGCGGGTCACGGTCCAGCACGCCGCCGCGGCCGTCCGGGCGATCGAGGCGGGCTTCGACGCCATCGAGGTGCACCTCGGGCACAGCTATCTCGCGAGCGCGTTCCTGAGCCCCAAGATCAACCACCGCAGGGACGAGTACGGCGGCTCCCTGGAGAACCGGGCCAAGGTCGGCCGGGGCATCCTGCGCGCCGTCCGGGACGCGGTCGGGAGCCGGATCGCGATCCTGACCAAGCTGAACATGTCCGACGGCGTCCGCGGCGGGATCACCCTCGAGGAGGCGATCCAGACCGCGAGGTGGATCGAGGCCGACGGGACCGTCGACGCCTTCGAGATGACCGGCGGCAGCTCGCTGCTCAACCCGATGTACCTCTTCCGCGGCGGTGCCCCCGTCGAGGAGTTCGTGGACGTGATGCCGCAGCCGATGAAGACGGTGATGCGCATCGGTGGCAAGAAGTTCATCCGGGAGTACCCCTACCAGGACGCCTTCCTGCTCGACCACGCCCGCCAGGTGCGCCGGGAGATCGCCCTGCCGATGGTGCTTCTCGGCGGGATCACCGACCGGGCGTCGATGGACCTGGCGATGTGCGAGGGGTTCGAGTTCGTGGCCATGGGCCGCGCCCTGCTCTGCGAGCCCGACCTGGTCAACCGGATCGCGGCCGACGCGGCCACGCCGTCGCTGTGCATCCACTGCAACCGCTGCATGCCCACCAACTTCGTCGGGACCCACTGCCCGGTGATCCACGACGGCTCCTCGCGCAGCGTCACCTGGGGCACTCCAGCCGGCTACGCCTGACCCCCCTAGGGTCGTGGCATGGACTTCGAGCTGGACCGCGGCATCGCCCTCGACCGGGTGGCGGAGGGGGAGTACTCCGCCGAGCTCGACGGCGGGTGGGTCGTCGGCGGTGGGGTCAACGGTGGCTACCTACTGGCGGTGATCGGCAACGCGATCAGGACGGAGCTCGCCGAGCTGGGCCAGCCGGACCCGGTGTCGGTCAGCGCCTACTACCTGAGCCCCAGCGTCCCGGGGCCGGCAACCGTGCGGGTACGTCAGGTGCGCACCGGCCGCACTCGCTCCACGGTCGCCGCGAGCCTGGTCCAGCAGCAGGGCGGCCGCGAGGTCGAGCGGATCACCGCGCTCGCGGTGTTCGGCGACCTCGGCGAACCCGGGGAGGCGCAGCGCGAGATCCCGCCACCGGTGCTGCCGCCGGTCGAGGAGTGCCTGGCCACCGCGGAGGCGCCCCCCTCGTTCATCGAGGTCGCCCCGCTGCTGCAGCGGTTCGGCACCCGCCTCGACCCGGCGTACGCCGGCTGGGCCCTCGGGTCGCCGAGCGGGAGCGGGACCATCCAGGGCTGGTTCAAGCTGGCCGACGACCGGCCGCTGGACCCGATCGCGCTGCTGCTGGTCGTCGACGCCCTGCCGCCGGTGACCTTCGACCTCGGCCTGCCCGGGTGGGCTCCGACGCTGGAGCTGACGGCCCACGTCCGCGCCCGCCCGGCGCCGGGCTGGGCCATCGTGCGACACGCCACCAGGAACGTCTCCGGTGGCATGTTCGAGGAGGACTGCGAGGTCTGGGACTCCGCGGGACGGCTCGTCGCCCAGTCCCGGCAGCTGGCGCTGCTGCCGCGTCCACCGGCGTGACGGTCTAGACGGCTGGGGGTCAATCCGGCCTGCGCCCGTCTCCGGCTGGCCGGGTGGGGGGTCGGCGGTTCAGACTTTCCCCAGGCGTCCCCGACCATCGTCCTCGACGCCTCGTCGAAGGGGATCTCGGACATGACGCACAGGATCCGCACCGCGGTGCTGCTGCTGGCCCTCGTGCTCCTGGTGCCCGGAGGGCACGTGGGGCGGGCCGACCCGCCGCCCGCCCGGTCGGTGACCCCCGTCGCGCAGACGACGACCGGTGCGCCGGTCCCTGTCGAGGTTCCGGTGGTCGTCCCGGGAGTCGCCAGCCTGAACACCCGGGGCTGGTCCCGGCCGGCGGCCGCCGTCGGCGGGTCGACGGAGATCGCACCGGCTGTGCTCTCGGCGTACTCGCTCGCGGTCGCCGCCGCCCCGGCCGGCTGCCACCTGCCGCTGTCCCTGCTGGCGGCCGTCGGGCAGGTGGAGTCCGCGAACCTCCAGGGGCGGGTGCTCGACACCCACCACCGCGTGGTGCCCGCGATCCTCGGGCCGGTGCTGGACGGCTCGCCCTACCGGGCCGTCCGGGACAGCGACGCGGGGCGGTGGGACGGCAACCGCCGCTGGGACCGGGCCCTGGGACCAATGCAGCTGACCCCGGCGAGCTGGCGGGTGGTCGGCGTCGACCTCGACGGTGACGGGCTGCGGGACCCGCAGGACATCGACGACGCGGCCGGGGCGGCGATGGTCTACCTCTGCGCCGACGGTCGCGACCTGAGCACGCCCGCCGGGGTCGAGGCGGCCGTGCTCGCCTACAACCACTCGGTCGCCTACCTGCGCACCGTGCTGGCCTGGAAGGCGGTGTTCGACCGGACCGACCTGACCCTCGTGGGTTCGCTCCCCGTCTTCGACGCGGTCCGGCTGGCGCCGCTCCCCGTGGCGCCACCTCCTGCTGTCGCACCGTCACCGCCGGCCCTCGACCCCCCCGTGACGGCCCGGCCCGTGGCCTCTCCGTCCGTGTCACCGGCGCCGGCGCAGACCGGGACCCAGCCGGGCACACCGCCCGCGCCCACCGCGGCACCCCCCGCCTCGAGCGACCCCCCGGCGACGAGTGAACCTTCGAGCGACCCGACGACCGCCCAGCCCGCACCGACCGCCTCGGCGACCCCGGAGCCCGACCCGGAGCCGACCCCGAGCCCGACGCCCTCGCCCGACCCGGCCCCGCTGCCGACCTGTCCCGCGGACATGCCGGTCGACCCGACCGCACCGGTGACGCCTCCGCCGACGGCTGCTCCGACGCCCGACCCGGACGAGGTCGTCCCGACACCGGTGCCAGACACCAGCACCCCGGAGGACGGCGACCTCTGCCTCCCCGCCCCCACCGCGGCGCCCACCTCCACCGCCGAGCCCACCCCCGGCGGCTAGGGCGAGCCAGGCTGCCGCCGCACCGGGTTCGAGACGCTCGCTTCGCGCCCTCAGCCCGGCCGCGCCACCGTCAGCGGTGGAAGTGGGAGCGCCTCATGGCGAAGACGAAACGGCGGGAGGGGTACTCGGTGAGGGACCAGAGGAGGTCGGTGGAGGGCCAGTAGGAGATGTCCTCGGGGCCGACCGGGAGGGTCCGGGGGTAGGCCCGGAAGTGGCCGGGCTCGCCGACGTACATCTGGCCCAGCCGACGCCGGCCGCGGCTCGCGGTCACGTAGTAGGTGTCGCCCACCACCGTCGCGCCCTGCATGTGGCCCATCCCGCGCTCGTCGAGCCAGACGGGTCGCGAGGTGCCGTCCTCGTGCGCGGCGAGGTGGAAGGTCTTCGGGTCGAGTGGGTAGCGGACCAGGCGACGGGTCATGTCGGCGACGCCGTACTCACCGGCCACCAGCTGCGGAGGGGTGGAGCCGCGATCGAGGGAGAGGAACGAGTAGCGCATCTTCTCCACGCCCTCGGAGGCGTCGGCGTCGTAGGCGAAGCGCACCGGGAGCACGTAGCGGTAGCCGAAGGTGTCCTCCGTGGACTCGACTCGGATGATGTCGTCGACCAGGCAGCTGAACAGCCCGCGCCGGGTGCCGGCCACGTGCAGGTAGGGACCGCACCACACCAGCCCGCCGGCGTGCGCGAGCAGCGGCTTCAGCTCGACCTGGCCGTCGGAGCGCCGGAGGGGCGCGACGAGCAGCACGTGGCGGTACTCCAATGTGTCGAGGTCCACGACGGTGACCCGGCTGCCGCCGTTGCGGCCGTCGGCGCCCTTGGAGTACCAGCTGGTCATCAGCAGCCGGCGCCCGTCGATGTCCTCAGTGTCGCTGGCGTCGGCCGAGGTGGTGATGCCCTGGGGCCACCAGTGCTGGCTGTTCAGGTCGTCGTCGCTCCAGCGGAAGCCCCAGTCGACGGCCCGCCCGGGGACCCGGGCGCGCACCGCCTGGCGGTTGAGGTGGGCGAGCACGCCCGCGAGGCCCGTACGCCGGCCGAGCTGCTCCGCGGCCGCGTCGATGTCGGCCGAGTTCTCGTCGGTGCGTCGCAGGTGGATGCTCGACAAGATGTCCCGGCTCACCCCGCCAACGTAGACGGCTAGATTGCGCGCATGCGTGAGGTGGTCGGGGTCGCGGTGGTCGAGGGTGGCCGGGTGCTGGCCGGCCGCCGCTCCCGGCCGCCGGCGCTGGCCGGGCTCTGGGAGCTCCCCGGCGGGAAGGTCGAGCCGGGGGAGGACCCCGCGAGCACGGCGGTGCGCGAGATCGCCGAGGAGCTCGGGTGCACGATCGAGGTCACCGGCTGGCTCCCGGGGGAGTCGGTGGTGGTCTCGACAGGCTCGACCGGTGTGGGGGCGGACCTGCTGTTGCGGGTCGCGACCGCCCGGCTGACCGCCGGCGATCCCGTCCCGGATGAGCACGACGCCGTCCGGTGGCTGCGCCCGGACCAGCTCGACGACGTCACCTGGGCCGCGGCGGACGTGCCGTTCCTGGCGCCGCTGGGCCTGCTGTTGGTGGTCGACTGATGCGCGGGGTGTTCTTCGACGAGGGCCACGCGCGGGCGGCCGTGACCCGGCTGCTGCGCAGCGGCTTCGAGGCGAGTGCCGAGCGTGAGCGGTTCGCCGGGGAGGACGACGACGAGGACCACCCGTGGGTGGTGACCACCGACGCACCGGTCGTGATGCTGGAGCTCCTGGTCGAGGAGTACGACGGGTGGCTCGAGCCCCCGACGCCGCCACCCCCGACGACCCCGCTGGTCCTGCCCGACGCCCCGCGTCGCCTCAAGCGGGAACCCTGAGCAAGGCCCCCTAGGATCGAGCGCATGGACAAGCATCTGCTCCTCGTGCACGCCCACCCCGACGACGAGAGCATCGGGCAGGGCGCGACGATGGCGCGCTACGTCGCCGAGGGAGTCGGGGTCACCCTGGTGACCTGCACGGGCGGCGAGATGGGCGAGATCCTGGTGCCGGAGCTGGAGCACATGGCCTCCGACCGGGACGACACCCTCGCCGACCAGCGCAAGATCGAGCTGGACAACGCGATGAAGGCCCTCGGCGTGACCGACCACCGCTACCTCGGCGGGTTCAAGCGCTACCGCGACTCCGGGATGCAGTGGCACACCGACGGCCACGCCATCGCCGCCGACGACGTCAACCCCAACGCGTTCTGGAGCGCCGACCTGACCGAGGCCGCGAGCCACCTCGTCGAGATCATCCGCGAGGTGAAGCCCCAGGTCCTCGTGACCTACGACGAGTTCGGCGGCTACGGCCACCCCGACCACATCCAGGCCCACCGGGTCGCGACGTACGCCGCCTCGCTGGCCGCCGTGCCGTCCTACCGGCCCGACCTCGGCGAGGCGCACGACATCGCGAAGATCTACTGGGGTGCGATGTCCGCGACGAAGGTCCGTGAGGGGCTGCGCGACCTGCGGGCCGCCGGTGACACCACGACGTTCGAGGGGATGGACCCCGACAACCTGCCGAAGTTCATGGCCGAGGACCACGCGCTGGCCGCCAAGGTCGAGGCCGACGACTACGCCCACGTGAAGATGGAGGCGCTCAAGGCGCACCGCACCCAGATCTCCGTGGACGGCCCGTTCTTCGCGCTGTCGAACAACAAGGGCAACGAGATCTGGGGCACGGAGTACTTCCGGATCGCCAAGGGCGTCCAGGGCGCGCTCGACGCCGACGGCTTGGAGACCGACCTGTTCGCCGGGCTCGAATGAGCCGCCGGTGACGGAGCGGCTCGGCGCCAAGGTCGCCGGGCTTACCGTCCTCGGACTCCTCGTCCTGCTGGGCGCCGCCTGGCTGGGGCTCTACCTCTACGCCGGGGACAGGGCCCCCCGCAACGCTCGCGTCGAGGGCGTCGACGTCGCCGGCCTCACGCCGGGCCAGGCGGAGGAGCGGGTGCGCGACGGGCTCGCCGGCCGCCTGACCCAGCCGGTGGCGCTCACCTACGGTGACGGGCGCACGAGGTCCGTCGACCCGGCCGCGGCCGGTCTCGACGTCGACTACCCGGCATCGGTCGAGGAGGCCCGCGGCGGCTCGGGCTTCGGCCTCCGGCGGGTGTGGGAGGTGGTCACCGGCGGGGGCGACCACCACGCGGAGATCACCGTGGACCAGCGCCGGATGCAGGCCACGCTCGACGACCTCGACGCCGGGATCGGGGCGGCGCCGGTGGAGGGCACCGTCGCCTTCCGCGAAGGACGTGCGGTTCCGGTGCTCAGCAAGCCCGGGTTCGTGGTCGACCGGAGCGCCACCCAGGCCCTGCTGGAACGCCAGTTCCTGCGCGGCGGGTCGCGGATGATCCCCACGGCCACCCGTGAGCCCGAGGTCAGCGACGCAGCCGTCAACCGCGCCTACGAGGAGTTCGCGAAGCCCGCCATGTCGGCCCCGGTCACCCTCGTCCTCGGCGGGCAGCGCGTGGTCGCGCCGCCGCGACTGTTCGGCATGGGCCTCTCGATGGCGGTCCAGGACGGCCGGCTCGTGCCGCGCGTCGACGGCGAGCTCGTCCTCGAGGCGCTGGCCCCGGTGATGCGCACCGTGGGCAGCGAGCCCGAGGACGCCAGGTTCGTCGTCAGGAACGGCCGGCCCCGCGTCGTACCCGCCAAGGTGGGGGTGCAGGTCGACCCGCAGCAGGTCGAGGACGGGTTCGCCCGGGTCGCCGTGCTCACGGGAGCCAAGCGGCGCCTCGTGGTCACCGGGAAGGGCGTCCAGCCCGCCTTCACCACGGCCGATGCCCAGGCGCTGAGGATCACCCAGCGGGTCAGCCGCTTCACCACCGACTTCCCGTACGCCGAGTACCGCAACATCAACCTCCCGCGCGCCGCCGAGCTGATCGACGGCACCCTGCTGCGCCCGGGCCAGATTTTCAGCCTCAACGGCATCGTCGGCGAGCGCACCAAGGCCAACGGCTTCACGGAGGGGTACGTCGTCTCCGACGGCATCTTCAAGAAGGACCTCGGCGGAGGTGTCTCGCAGATCGCCACCACGACGTTCAACGCGATGTTCTTCGCCGGGCTGGAGGACGTCGAGCACAAGCCGCACTCGGTCTACATCGACCGCTACCCCGAGGGCCGCGAGGCGACGGTGGCCTGGCCCTCGGTCGACCTGAAGTTCACCAACGACACCCCCTACGGCGTCCTGGTGAGGGCTAGCGTCCGCAAGGCCACCCCGAGCCGTCAGGGAGCGGCGACGGTCTCGATGTACTCCACGAAGCGCTGGAAGGTCACGAGCAGCAGCGGCCCGCGGACGAGCTTCCGCCAGCCGCAGGTCCGTTACCTGCAGACCGACGACTGCGAGGAGTTCAGCGGGACCCAGGGTTTCAGCGTCGACGTCTTCCGCACCTTCCGCGACCTGAACTCTGGCAAGGTGGCGAAGAAGGAGAAGTTCCACACCGACTACATCGCCGGCGACACCGTCCGCTGCGGGGCGCCGCCGAAGCCTAGGCGGGGCTGACTCGACGCCACTCACCGTGGAGGCAGGATGCAGGGCAGGGCCCGGATCGCCGTCGTGCTCACCGCGCTCGTGCTGGCCGCCGGCCTGCTGAGCGCCTCACCGGCCCAGGCCGTCGCGCTGCCGACGCTGCCGACCGCGGGTGCGAACCACTGGTCGTGCAAGCCGACCCGGGCCCACCCGTCGCCGGTGGTGATCGTGCACGGCACCTTCGGTGACGGCAAGAGCCTGCTCGACCGGCTCTCCTGGACCATGCACCGGGCGGGCTACTGCGTTTTCTCCCTCAACTACGGCAACCGGGCCACCGGGCCGATCGCCAGGTCGGCACGGCAGCTCAAGGCGTTCGTGACCAAGGTGCTCGAGGCGACGAAGGCGAAGAAGGTGTCGCTGGTCGGCCACTCCCAGGGCGGGATGATGCCGCGCTACTACATCAAGTTCCTCGGGGGAGCGAGGAAGGTCGACGACCTGGTCGGGCTCTCGCCGTCCAACCACGGCACCTCCAACCCGTTGCTGCTGACCCCGGGCCTGAGCCACCTGTGCCCCGCGTGCCTGCAGCAGAAGACGGGCTCGCCGTTCCTCAGGAGCCTCAACGCGGGCGACGAGACACCCGGGGCGGTGAGCTACACCAACATCGCCACCACCCACGACGAGGTGGTGCTGCCCTACACCTCAGGGTTCCTGAGAGGTCCGCGGACGACCAACATCACGCTGCAGCTCACGTGCCCGCTCGACCTGTCCGGTCACCTGCTGATCCCGATGGACGGGGCCGCCATCCGGCTGGTGCTCAACGCCCTGGGGCGGCGCGGCCCGGCGGACCCGGCGTACCGCCCCTCGTGCCTGCCCTGACGGATGAGCACCCACCCCCAGATCGCCGTCGTGGTCGGCAAACCCAAGCCACGCTCGCGCACCTACTCGGCCGCGGTGTGGCTGGTGCTCGGCGCCGGCGGCGTACGCCGCCTGGCTGGAGCGCTCCCGGCCCCTGGTCCGGCGACTGCTCGGGATCAGCGCCTGACGCCGTCCTCGTGCGGCTCCTCGACGAGGTAGGCGTAGGCGTGGTGCGCCTCGAAGCCACGCGCGGCGTAGAGCCGCTGCGCCTCCTCGTTGTCCTCGAGCACCTGCAGGTAGACGGTGGTGGCGCCCCGCTCGGCGCCCCAGCCGAGGAGTGACGCGAGGACCGCGCTGCCGAGGCCGGTGCCACGGAGGTCCTCGCGCGTCCACAGCGACGACACCCCGACCCAGTCGCCGTGGACGGTGCCACGGCCTCGCGCGAGCACCTCGCCCCGCTCCTCGCGGACGGTCACGAAGGTGACCTCACCGGTCTCCAGCACCTCCCGTGCCGCCGCGCCGTGACGTCCCGCCCGCTCGTCGGTGGCCAGCCAGCCGGCGTCGACCTGGGCGTCGTGCCGGGGCTCGACCACGTGGTGGCTCCCGAGGCGCCGCAGCACGCGGGCGACCGAGGCGAGCATCAGCAGGGTCGGCCCGTAGGAGGTCCAGCCGGCGGTCGTGAAGACCTTCTCCGCGGCCCCACCCGGGTGGACGTGGGCGCGCGGGGCCAGGTCTCGCCGGGCGTACCAGTCGCGCACCCGGCCGACTGCCTCGTCGAGGGGCATCCCCGGGTCACCGAGGGCGAGCACCGAGTTGGCGCGCGAGGAGAAGCCACCCGAGGCGCGCAGGACCCACTGGCCCAGGTCCTCGCTCTCGGCGGGCTGCCAGCCGGGCAGCGCCAGCCGGTCGGCCTGCTCGGGGTCGAGCCGCCGGTGCACGGAGGGACGGGGCGGGACCGGCTTGCCGGACACGATGTCGGCGGTCGCGACCTGGACCAGGCTGCCGTCCTCCCGCCGTACGGTCATCAGGGCGTCGTCCCACGACTCGCAGACCCCGAGAACGTCGGTCATCGCGGGTCCTCCGCTGGGTCCGGTCTCACCGCGCAGCACCCGTCGTACGACGACCCGCTGACCCACCACGTGCGGTCCCAGGACGCCTACGGCACGGCCCTTTCCATCTCGACTTCCATGTCGACGGGCGGGCATCTCTTCGGCGACCACGATGGGATACTAGGCTGACCCCGTCCGCCCCGGACCGAACCTCAGGAGGATCCAGGTGACCTACGTCATCGCCCAGCCGTGTGTCGACCTGAAGGACCGCGCTTGCGTCGACGAGTGCCCGGTCGACTGCATCTACGAAGGCAAGCGGATGCTCTACATCCACCCGGACGAGTGCGTCGACTGCGGGGCGTGCGAGCCGGTCTGCCCGGTCGAGGCCATCTACTACGAGGACGACACCCCCGAGGAGTGGAAGGAGTACTACGACGCCAACGTCCACTTCTTCGACGACCTCGGGTCCCCGGGAGGTGCCGCCAAGATGGGCGAGATCGACAAGGACCACCCGATGATCGCGGCGCTTCCTCCCCAGCCCCAGGCGGAGTGACGGCGGCCATCACCACCGGCCCCGTCTCCGGTCGGCTCCCGGACTTTCCCTGGGACCGCCTCACGCCGTACGCCGAGAAGGCGCGCGCGCACCCCGGTGGGATCGTCGACCTGTCGATCGGCACGCCCGTCGACCCGACCCCCGAGGTCGTCCAGCGGGCGCTCCGGGACGCGAGCGACTCACCCGGCTACCCGGTCACGATCGGCCTGCCCGAGACCCGGCAGGCCTGCATCGACTGGCTGGCGCGCAACCACGGCGTGACTGGGCTCGGCCTCGACGCCGTGCTCCCGGTGGTGGGCTCCAAGGAGCTGATCGCCTCGATGCCGCTGCACCTCGGCATCGGGCCCGGCGACCTGGTGGCCTACCCGGCGCTGGCCTACCCGACCTACGAGGTGGGCGCGCGGCTCGCCGGTGCCGACGTGATCGCCACCGACTCGCTCACCGCGACCGGCCCCCGCACCCCGAGGCTGCTCTGGCTGAACTCGCCCTCCAACCCGACCGGCCGGGTGCTGCCGCCGGACCACCTGCGCAAGGTCGTCGACTGGTGCCGCGAGCGCGGCGTGCTGCTGGTCAGCGACGAGTGCTACCTCGAGTGCACCTGGGAGGGTGAGACCTGGTCGGTGCTGCACCCGGAGATCTCCGGTGGCTCGCACGAGGGCGTCCTCGCCGTGCACTCGCTGTCCAAGCGGTCCAACCTGGCCGGCTACCGCTGCGCGTTCGTCGCCGGCGACGCGGCGGTCGTGGGGGAGCTGCTGGCGGTCCGCAAGAACCTCGGGCTGATCATGCCGGGACCGCAGCAGCGCGCGATGATCGCCGCCCTCGACGACAACGTGCACGCCGACGAGCAGCGTGAGCGCTACGCGGCCCGACGCGGCCTGCTGCGCGCGGCCCTGGAGTCGTCCGGCTTCCGGATCGACCACTCCGAGGCCTCGCTCTACCTCTGGGCCACCCGCGGCGAACCCTGCTGGGACACCGTCGCCTGGCTCGCCGACCGCGGCATCCTCGCCGCTCCCGGCACCTTCTACGGCCGTGCCGGCGACCAGCACGTCCGCGTCGCCTTCACCGCCACCGACGAGCGCGTCGCCGCCGCCGTCGCCCGCTTGACCTGAGCCCTCGCCACGCCAGGCGCCGGCTCAGCCCATGCTGATCCGCACCCGGGTGGGGTCGGCCTGCGCCGGGGCGCGGACCCAGCCGGACTCGGAGGTGCGGCCGGTGTGCCACTGCTTGCCGGCGAAGGTCACGGTCTGGGGGCGCAGGCTGATGCCGCGGGCGACGAGGAACTGCGCCACCGACCAGCCCAGCCGGCGGCCGTCCTGGCCGGCCCGGACCGTGACGACGACGTCCTGGCGCGAGCCGGTGCGGACGGCGTCGAGCCCGCCGTAGGCGCGGTCCACGCGGAGGATCAGCTGCCGGGCGGTGCCGCGCTCCGTGGACTCGTGCACCACGCAGGTGAACAGCCCGCCGGGGCTGTAGCCGGTCAGCACGGAGGCCAGGGTGCGGGCGTCGGGCGCATGGGCCTCGTAGGCCTCCGGGTAGCCGGAGCGCTGGACCAGCTGCGCGGCCTCGGTGATCCGCAGCGCCTGGTAGTTGTCGATCTTCTCCAGCGCGTCGTAGAACGCGTTGGTGGCGTGGTAGGGATCGCGTACCTCGCTCGCCGTGCCCCAGCCCTGGGAGGGACGCTGCTGGAACAGGCCGAGCGAGTCCCGGTCCCCGTGGGTGAGGTTGCGGATCTTGCTCTCCTGGTACGCCGTGGCCAGGGCGATCGAGACCGCCCGCGCCGGGAGGCCACGGCTGACCCCGATCGCTGCGATCAGCGTCGCGTTCTCGGCCTGCTCGGTGGACAGGGTGACCTTGTGGCCGTTCAGCTCGGCCGAGCACCCCTCCGGGTCGGGCAGCGGACCGGACCCGCGCCACATGGCGACCCCGACACCCACCACCACGGCGAGCACGACGAAGAAGACCAGGTAGCGGAAGCGCATCGGAGCAGGGCTCTAGTTGGAGTGCAGCGCGGCGTTGAGGCTGATGCCCTCGCCGGCCCAGGGGGATGCCTCGACGGCGCCGGAGACCGAGTTGCGGCGAAACAGCACGTTGCTGGCACCGGACAGCTCGGACGCCTTGATCACCTGAGGCTCGGATTCCTGGTCCAGGACGGTCACCTTGGTGCCGGCGGTGACGTAGCAGCCGGCCTCGACCACGCAGTCGTCGCCGAGCGAGATGCCGATGCCGGCGTTGGCGCCGAGCAGGCAGCGCTCGCCGATGGAGATGACCGCCTTGCCGCCGCCGGAGAGGGTGCCCATGATCGAGGCGCCGCCGCCGATGTCGGAGCCGTCACCCACGACGACCCCCGCGCTGATCCGGCCCTCGACCATCGAGGCGCCCAGCGTGCCGGCGTTGTAGTTGACAAACCCCTCGTGCATCACCGTGGTGCCTTCGGCGAGGTGGGCGCCGAGACGCACCCGGTCGGCGTCGGCGATGCGGACGCCGGTGGGCAGCACGTAGTCGGTCATCCGGGGGAACTTGTCCACCCCGAGGACCTGGACCGGTCCGTGCGCCCGCAGCCCGAGGCGCACCTCCTCGAAGTCCTTCACCGCGCACGGACCCGCGCTGGTCCACACGACGTTGGCCAGCTTGCCGAAGATCCCCTCGAGGTTCGCGCCGTGCGGCCGGACCAGGCGGTGGCTGAGCAGGTGCAGCCGCAGGTAGGCGTCGCTCGCGTCCTTCGGGGGCTCGCCCAGGTCGATCTCCACGGTGACCACGTCGGTGTGCACCCGGCGTACGGCGTCCGCGCCGGCCAGGGCGGCGAGAGCCTCCGGGGCGGTGCCGCCAGGGGCGTTTCCGAGCTCGGGAGCGGGGAACCAGGTGTCGAGCACGGTGCCGTCGTCGGCGACCGTCGCCAGCCCGTGCCCCCAGGCGTGGGAGTTTTGGGGCAGGCTGGAATCTGAGGGCTGCGGGGACATGGCCACGAGGCTACCCGTGGCGGGGTCACCGACACGCGAGGGGAGAACACGCATGACGAGGTTCAAGGAGCTCTGCATGGACACCTCCCGTTCCGGCGCCGGGCTGGGCCGGTTCTGGGCGGCGATGACCGGCTGCTCCTACGTCGCGTCGAGCTCGGCCACCGACACCGGCGATGTCATCGGGCCCGAGGAGGGGATGGGCATCGCCATCTGCCTGGTGCCCGAGCCCAAGACGGTCAAGAACCGGGTCCACCTCGACGTGCACACCCGGTCGCTGGACGCGCTGCTGTCGCTCGGCGCCCGTCGGGCCCCGGGCTACGGCGGCGACCCGTGGACCGTGCTGCTCGATCCCGAGGGCAACGAGTTCTGCGCCTTCGTGCGCGACCGCGAGCTCCCGGCGTACCTCGGCTACGAGCTGGTCGTGGACTCCCGGGACGCCGAGGCTCAGGCCCGCTGGTGGGCGGCGGCCCTGGGGGTGCAGCCCCAGAACGAGGGCAAGGAGGAGTGGTGGGTGGAGAAGGTGCCGGGCATGTCGTTCGAGTCCATCGTGTTCGGGCCGGTGCCCGAGCCGAAGACGGTCAAGAACCGGGTCCACTGGGACCTCTACGGCGACGTGGACGAGCTCACCGCGGCCGGTGGCACGGTGCTGGCCGAGCTGCCGCACTGGAGCATCATGGGCGACCCGGAGGGCAACGAGTTCTGCGTCTTCCCCGAGCCGTGACCGGGCTGGCGCAGGCACGTGGCGACCGTGCTCACCGCCGCGCGGGCACAACTCCGGATCTCCGCAGCGACCCGGGGGACCCTCGGGGTGATTCCCGAGTGCGCGATCACCGGGGTGCTGGCACGGTTGGGTCATGACGACGGTCGAGAACGAACCGGCACCTGCACCTGAGCACAGCGCGGTGGCGGCGCGCGTGGTCGACCTGACCAAGGTCTACGGCACCGGGATGGCCGAGGTGCGGGCCCTCGACGGCGTCACCCTGGACATCGGGGCGGGGGAGTTCACCGCCGTGATGGGTCCCTCGGGGTCGGGCAAGTCCACGCTGATGCACTGCTGTGCCGCGCTGGACACCCCCACGGCGGGAGAGGTCTACCTCGGGGACACCGAGATCGGCGGGCTCGACGACAAGCGGCTGACCAGGCTGCGGCGCGAGCGGATCGGCTTCGTGTTCCAGTCCTTCAACCTGATCCCGACGCTGACCGCGGAGGAGAACATCCTGCTGCCGCTCTCCATCGCGGGCCGCAGGCCGGACCGGGAGTGGTACGACACCGTCATCGACACGGTCAGCCTGCGCGACCGGCTCCGCCACCGGCCCAACCAGCTGTCCGGTGGCCAGCAGCAGCGGGTCGCGGTCGCGCGCGCCCTGGTCAGCCGGCCCGCCATCGTGTTCGCCGACGAGCCGACCGGCAACCTCGACTCCCGCTCCGGGGCCGAGGTGCTGGCCCTGCTGCGCCGCTCGGTCGCCGAGTTCGGCCAGACGATCGTGATGGTCTCCCACGACCCGGTGGCCGCCGGCTACACCGACCGGGTCGTGTTCCTCGCCGACGGCCGGCTGGCCGGAGAGCTGCGTGAGCCCACCCGGGAGGCGGTCCTGGAGCGGATGGCCGCCCAAGAAGCGGGTCGTTGATGCTCCGCGCTGCCTGGAAGAGCCTGCTCGGCCGCAAGCTGCGGCTGTTCATGAGCACCTTCGCCATCGTGCTGGGCGTCGCCTTCGTCGGTGGCACGCTGATCTTCACCGACACCCTGAACAAGAGCTTCGTCGCGATCTTCGACAACTCCGTCGGTGACGTCGTCGTACGCCCGGTGGGGGCGGGGGACGCCGACGGGACCGCGACGACGCTGACCGTGCCGGGCGAGGTCGTGGACGAGCTGGCCAAGGTGCCGGGCGCGGCTCGGGCGGACGGCAACGTCGCGACCTTCAGCCTGTTCGTGATCGGCAGCAACAACCGGGTCCTCGGCGGGCAGGGTGCCCCGGGCATCGGCGTCAACGACAACGACGCCCCGGCCGCGCACGGCATCAAGGGACTGCAGGTCGTCAAAGGCCGCGACCCGCGGGGCAAGGACGAGGTGGCCCTCGACGCCGCGACCGTACGGCGGGCGAAGTACCACCTGGGTGACACGGTCCGGCTGGTCAGCGCCGGGAGGAGGGCCCTGCTCCAACCGAAGCTGGTCGGCATCGCGGACTACCCCGACGGCGGCTCGCTCAACGGAGCGACCGTGAGCATGTTCGACACCGCGACGGCGCAGAGCCTGTTCCTCGACGGGAAGGACGTGTTCACCAACGCCTGGGTGACCGCGAAGCCCGGGGTGTCCCAGCAGGACCTGCGCGACCAGGTCGCCAAGGTGCTGCCCAAGGGCTTCGAGGCGCTGACCGGCGACAAGGCGGCCGACGAGTCGGCCAGCCAGCTGCTCAAGGCGATCTCGTTCATCACCATCTTCCTGCTGGTCTTCGCCGGGATCGCGCTCGTCGTCGGATCGTTCCTGATCGTGAACACGTTCTCGATGCTGGTGGCCCAGCGCAGCCGCGAGCTGGCGCTGTTCCGGGCCCTGGGGGCGTCGCGGAAGCAGGTCACCCGGTCCGTGCTGTTCGAGGCGTTCGTGGTCGGCCTGGTCGGGAGCAGCCTCGGCCTCGGGCTCGGCGTGCTCCTCGCCATCGGCATCCGCGCGCTGTTCGCCAGCTTCGGGCTCGACCTGTCCGGGACGGGTCTCGTGTTCGGGTGGCGGACGCCGGCGGCGGCGTACGGCGTCGGGCTGGTGGTGACCATGGTCGCGGCCTACCTCCCGGCCCGGCGGTCCAGCCTGATCCCGCCCATCGCCGCGCTGCGCGACGACGTCGCCATGCCCGAGTCGTCCCTGCACCGGCGGCTGCTCGTCGGCACGCTGATGATGCTGGTCGGGGTCGCGGCCGGGGCGGTCGGCCTGTTCGCCGACGTGCCCAAGCAGGGCTACTGGGTCGGGGCCGGCGCGCTGCTCGCGATGCTGGGGATGGCGGCGGCCAGCCCGGCCACCTCGCGGCCGTTCCTGGTGTTCGCGGCGACGGCGTACCGCCGTGTCTTCGGCAGCATCGGGGTGCTCGCCGGGCAGAACTCGCTGCGCAACCCCCGGCGTACGGCGGCCACGGCCTCGGCGCTGATGATCGGCCTGACCCTGGTCACCACCATGTCCATCGCCGGGACCTCGGCCAAGGCCAGCGTCGACCGCACCATCGAGCGCACCTTCCTCGGCGACATCGTGATCAGCAACGCCATCGGGCAGGGCTTCTCGCCGGAGATCGCCGAGACGGCGTCGAGGCAGCCGGGCGTCGAGTCGGTCACCCGGCTCCGCTACGCCGAGGCCAAGCTCAAGGGCGACCGCAAGTTCCTGACCGGGGTCGACCCGGCCACGCTGCCCCAGGTGATCCGGCTGCAGCTGACCGCGGGGTCGCTCACCGGCTTCACCGGCAACACGGTGCTGGTCAGCAAGAAGGTGGCCGCCGACGAGGGCTACAAGGTCGGCCAGGAGCTGACCTTCCGGTTCCCCAAGGGCCCGACCAAGCTGAGGATCGTGGGCATCCACGACGCCGAGTTCGCGAACTACCTGACCACGCTGGACGCGCTCTCCCAGGGCGGCTACAAGCCGGAGGACTCCAGCCTGCTGCTCAAGGTCGACCGCGGCGCCAACACCGCGGACGTGAAGGCCGCCCTGGAGAAGGCGACCGAGAAGCTGCCGATCATCACGGTGAAGGACCAGCGGGAGTACGCCGCGGAGCAGCGGGCGCCGATCGACCGGCTGGTGCTGATGATCTACGCCCTGCTCGGCCTCGCGTTGGTGATCGCCGTCCTCGGGGTGGTGAACACCCTCGGCCTGTCGGTCATCGAGCGCACCCGGGAGATCGGGCTGCTGCGCGCCATCGGGGTCGACCGCCGCCAGATGCGGCGGATGGTGAGCCTGGAGTCCGTGGCGATCGCGGTGCTCGGTGCGCTGATGGGCATCGGGATGGGGCTGGTCTTCGGGGTTGCGCTGATGGCCTCCCTGCGCGACGAGGGCCTCGAGGTGACCCGGATCCCTTGGGTCAACCTGGTCGTCTACCTGCTCGCCTCGGTCGTCATCGGGCTGCTGGCGGCGCGTCTGCCGGCGCGACGCGCGGCCCGTCTCGACGTCCTCGAGGCCATCGGCGCGGAGTGATTCGGGGAGTGATCTGCCCTTCCGGGCGCGCAAAGGGTGAAATGTTAAGCGCATCTGCCCCCATGCGCGACCGAGGCCCGCTAGGTTTCAGGTCACGTCTGAAGAAGGAGCTCACGGGTGGACGAGCACTCACCGCGAGGTGGAGGCAGGCGCGGGCGCAAGCACGTGCTGGTCCGCGAGTACGTCCGGTCAGTGATCGTCAGTGCCGAGCCCGGCACTCCTGCCCCCTCGGAACGTGACCTGGCCGAGCAGTTCGGCGTCGCCCGGATGACGGTCCGGCACGCCATCGACGCCCTGGTCGCGCAGGGGCTGCTGGAGCGGGTGGCCGGTCGCGGCACGTTCGTGACCAAGCCCCTGATCGACATGCAGATGCGGCTCTCGGCGTACACCGAGGAGATGGAGCGCCGCGGCAAGAAGCCAGAGTCCAAGACCCTCCTGGCCCGCCGGGAGAGCGCCGGCCCCGGTGTCGCCCGGGCGCTCGAGGTCGAGGAGGGCGCCGCCATCGCCCACTGGCAGCGCCTGCGGCTCGCCGACGGGGTCCCGATGGCGATCCAGCACGTCTACCTCTCCCTGGACCTGTTCCCGAACTTCCTCGACGAGGCGCTGCCGGCCAGCCTCTACTTCTGGCTGGCGATGCGCGACCTGATGCCCACCTGGGGCGAGGACTCCGTGCTCGCCGGGATCGCCACCGACGAGGAGGCCGAGCTGCTCGAGCTCGAGCCCGGCTCCCCGGTCCTGCACATCTCCCGCCGCGCCTTCTGCCGCGAGAACGTCGTCGAGGTCACCCGCAGCGTCTACCGCGCCGACCGCTACACCCTCTGGGTCCCGGTGCTGAGGCCGGAGCACCTGCGCTAGGTCGTTCTCTCGCGCTGCCTGCTCGACCCGCGGGGGAGTGGCTTCGACATGCGAATGTCGCGCACGGGGCTGGTGATCGCTACTCGCGTCGCTCGAGCCACATTCGCATGTCGAACGGCCCGCCCACCCCTCCGGCGTACGACGAGCAGGGGCCTGACAGACCGGACAGGGTGGTGCACCTGTCCTGCAGCCCAGGGAACGACTCAGAGCTCGCCGACCGGGGCGACGGAGATGCCGGCGTGCTCGCAGACCCAGGTGGGGTCGGGGCCGCCGAGGTCGGGGTGGACGTAGAGGGCATGCGGCTCGAGGAGGTCGCAGGCGCGGCACAGCGGCCACCGGCCGCTGGACTGGAGGAGGGCGTCCTGCACGTCCTGGGCGACCAGGCCGACCACGAACTCGCGGCCCTCGGCCCACTGCTCGAGCCACCAGCCGCGGTCGGCGAGGGCGGACTCCAGGGCCGAGACGGTGGTCGGGTCGGCGGCGCCGGTCGTCTCCAGGTCGTGCAACACCAGGGCGCGTGCCCGCATCACGACGTCGTGGGATGTCACGATGACCATTGTGTCCCCCGACCAAGTGGCCGACCCCGAGATCGACCCCGAGAACGACCCCGACAACGACCCCGCGAACGACCCCGGCGACGGTGTCGACGGCGCCCAGCTCCACGTCGTCGTCGTGCACCCGCGTGACGCCGAGGCAGCCACTGCGGGTGGCGCCGACCGGCTGCTGCTGAGCGCCGACCCGGAGGAGGGGCACTTCTCACCCGAGCCGGCGCAGGTGTCCGCGGTGGTCAGGGCGACCGACCTCCCGGTGTGGGTGGTGCTGCGCCTGCACGGTCCCCAGCCGGCCGGTCCCGACCGGCAGCTGGCCACGCTCGGGAGCACGTTCGTGGAGCTGGGGGCGCGGGGTGTCGCCTACGGGTTCCTGGACCACGACCTGGAGATCGACCGTGCCCGGTGCGCCGCGCTCTGTGCCGACCTGGGCGGCGTGCCGTGGATGTTCCAGGGCTTCGACGAGGCCCTCGAGACCGACCGGGCCTGGCGCGACGTGATCGGGCTGCCCGGCCTGGAGTCGGTGATCTCCGCCGGCTCCACCCGCGGGCTGTCGCACGGGGCCGACGAGCTGATCACCCGGGCCGAGCACGATCCCCGGGTGGCCGAGCTGGTGACGGCCGGTGGGGCTCTGACCCCGGACCTGGTGCCGTGGCTGGTGCGGGCCGGCGTACGCCGGTTCGCGATCGGGTCCTCGGCCCGGGCCGGAGGGTCCTGGACGCGGGGGACCGTCGACGTCGACCGGGTCCGCTCGTGGCGGATGCTGCTGGACGATGCGCTGTCCCGAGCCCTCGGTATCCCCAGCGACGACTGAGCCCGCTGGACAGCGTGCCGACCGGGAGGGATGCTGCTCGGGCGCGGTGGACATCGAGCGGCGCATCCGTCGGGTCACGAGGGGATCGACTGTGCTGCGCTGGCTCGCGACCGCGACCGCCGTCCTGCTCACGACGGGCCTCGTCTCCGTCCCGACCGTCGACGCGGACGCGGTCCCGCCGCCGGCGATCGCGTGGACCCGGTGCACCGACCCCGAGCTCGTCTACAACGACCTGCAGTGCGGCACGCTGACGGTCCCGCTGGACCACGCCGATCCCGGTGGCCCGAAGATCAGGCTCGCGCTCACCCGCCGGGTGCACACGGCGACGCCCTACCAGGGGGTGCTGCTCACCAACCCGGGCGGGCCGGGTGGCTCCGACCTGACGATGCCGTCGCTCAGCGACTACGTGCCGGGCGCGGCCGGGGCGGCCTACGACTGGATCGGGATGGACCCCCGCGGCGTCGGCGCGAGCACCCCGTCGCTGCACTGCAGCCGCAGCTACTTCGGCTTCGACCGGCCCAGCTACACCCCGAAGCGGCCGCGGATCACCCGCTACTGGCTCAACAGGAGCCGCAGCTATGCCGCCGGGTGCGCCGACACCGCCGCCAAGCGGGCGCTGATGCCGCACCTGACCACGCTGGACACCGTCCGCGACATGGACCTGCTCCGCCATGCGCTCGGCGTCGAGAAGCTCAGCTACTACGGCTTCTCCTACGGCAGCTACCTCGGCGAGGTCTATGCCACCCGCTACCCGACGAGGGTCGGCCGGTTCGTGCTCGACGGCGTCGTCGACCCGACGCGCGCGTGGTACGCCGCCAACCTCGACCAGGACCGCGCCTTCGAGGCGAACATGAACGTTTACTGGCACTACCTGGCTGCCCATCCCGGCGCCTTCCACCTGGGCCGGAAGTGGCCGGCGATCAGGCGCGGTTACGTCCGCACCCTGCGACGGCTGGACCGCCGGCCGGCGGCCGGGGGACGGCTGGGGCCCGACGAGGTGGCCGACGTGATGCTCGACGCCGGCTACTACGTCTACGACTGGGTGGGGCTGGGCAAGGACTACGCCGACCTGGTCCACCACCGCCGCGCCCGCGCGATGCTCGGGCGCTACGTCGAGTCCCAGACCAACGACGACGACAGCTTCGCGATGTACAGCGCCGTGCAGTGCACCGACGCGTCCTGGCCCGACGTGACCCGCACGCTGCGTGACGCGCGGGTGCTGAACCGGCGAGCGCCGTTCCTGACCTGGAGCAACACCTGGTTCAGCGCCCCGTGCCTGACCTGGCGGGCGCCCAGCCGGGCGCGGCCGCCGGTGTCCGGCCAGGCGCTGACCGCGAAGATCCTGCTGATCAGCGAGACCCGCGACGCGGCCACGCCGTACGCCGGGGCGCTGGCCACGCGCCGGCTGTTCCCGTCGGCCTCCCTGGTGGCCGGGGTCGGGGGCACCACGCACGCCAGCTCGCTGTCGGGGGTCGCCTGCGTGGACGACTCGGTGGCCGCCTACCTGCGCACGGGCATCGTCCCGACGCGCAGCGCCGGGACGCACTCCGACCGCAGCTGCCCGAGGCTGGCCCCGCCGGACCCGGCGCACCTCTCCGGGCGTGGCACGACCGGCTCGGCGGACCGGCTCTCACCGATGCTGCGCCGGGACCTGCTGGCCGCCCAGCGCGCCGGCCTGCACTGACCGGCGCCGGCTGGTCGGCTGGTCAGGCCTCGGTGGCGTAGGTGCGCAGCCAGATGGTCGGGTCCGCCTCGCGCAGGGCGTCCAGGGCCCCGTCGGGGAGGGCCGAGGTGACGTCGGTGACCACGTAGCCCTGCTCCCCGCGGGTGGAGAGGTACTGCGCCGCGACGTTGGCGCCCTGCTCGGCGAGGATCTGGTTGACCGAGGCGAGCACGCCGGGCACGTTGTGGTGGAGCAGGGCGATGCGCGAGCCGCTCTGCAACGTGGGGACGGCCACCTCGGGGAGGTTCACGGAGAGCTCGGTGCTGCCGGCCCGGCGGAACTTGGAGAGCTTGCCGGAGACGAAGTAGCCGATCTCCTCCTGGGCCTCCTGCGTGGAACCACCGACGTGCGGGGTCAGGATCACGTTGGGGAGGCCGCGCAGCACCGACTCGAACGGCTCGCCCTGCGCCTTCGGCTCCACCGGGAAGACGTCGAGGGCCGCACCGGAGATGTGGCCCGACAGGATGTTCTCCCGCAGGGCGACGTCGTCGACCACCATGCCGCGGGAGGCGTTGATGAACATGGACCGCGGCTTCATCTTCGCGAACTCCGCGGCGCCGAACATGCCCGCGTTGCCGGGGCGGCCGTCGACGTGCAGCGTGACAACGTCGGACTCGGCCAGCAGCTGGTCGAGGGTGCCGACGCGGCGGGCGTTGCCGTGGGCGAGCCGGTCGGCGGTGTCGAAGAAGATCACCCGCAGGCCCAGGGACTCGGCCAGGTTGGAGAGCTGGGTGCCGATGTTGCCGTAGCCGACGATCCCGAGGGTGCGGCCGCGGACCTCGTGGCTGCCCTGCGCGGACTTGTCCCAGGTGCCGTCGTGCATCCGTTGGGTCTTCTCGGGAAGCCGGCGGGCCAGCGCGATGATCTCGCCGATGACGAGCTCGACCACGCTGCGGGTGTTGGAGTAGGGCGCGTTGAAGACGGCGACGCCGCGCTCGGCGGCGGCGACCAGGTCGACCTGGTTGGTGCCGATGCAGAAGCAACCGATCGCCAGCAGGTCGGGAGCGTTGTCGAGGACCTTGGCGGTGATGGTGGTGTTGGAGCGGATGCCGAGCATCGTGACCCCGGGAAGCGCAGCGACCAGCTCGTCCTCGGACATGGCCCCCATCAGGAGCTCGACGTCGAACCCGCGCCGCTCGAGGGTCTCGACGGCGACGGGGTGGATGTTCTCGATCAGCAGTGCCTTCACGGATCCAGGGTAGTGAGGCCACCGGACCGGGTGGTCGTCGCCTCCACGGGACGGATGCGCCGTGGCCCCCGCGCGTGGAACGACACGAGCAGCCTGC
>JAOPYC010000164.1 GCA_025964795.1 Marmoricola sp. | reverse complement strand
TGAGGACGGGCGCACCGGGCCCAACCCGGACGAGTTCGACTACATCCCCTGACCAGTGCACGGCGAGGATCAGCTGGCCCCGGCGAGGGTCAGCCGATCGTCACCAGCACCACGTTGCTGCCCTCGTTGGTGCTGGGGTCGAACATCCGGAAGCGCTGCTCACCCGCGCGCCCGGTCATGATGTAGGTCGCGTAGGTGCCCACCCGCACGCTGGCGCTCACCCCGAAGTTGGACCACTTGCCGGCGTCGAACCGCTGCACCTGCAGCGCCAGGTTGTCCGCGCCGGGGTACTTCCCGGTGAGGTTCACCCGCTCGTTGGGCCGCGCCGCCACCGGGGAGACCTCGAGCACGATCCGGCCGGTCCCGGCGTCCCGGCTGGTCGAGGCACTCGGTGACGGGGAGGGGTCCGCCGACTGGGTGTCCTCGTCGGGGTTCGGCAGCGCGGTCGTGGGCAGCGGCTGGACCGGTCCCGAGTCGCCGGAGCCGACAGGACCGGGCGAGTCGCCGCCGTTGAGCCCGAGCGCATGCACCACGATCGTCGTACCGAGGGCGATCACGACCCCGATGACGACCACTACGGCCAGGGCCTTGAGCAGCGCGCTGCGCACTTCCTCGGAGCGGTCCTCTTCCTCGTCCATCGGGTCCCTCCTCGGCACTCGGATCCGGCGTGCTGTGGGGAGAAATCTACCGAGTTCGGGCCGTCCGTGACCCCCAGGTCCACCGTCCGGGCGCACGCGGTCGTCGTCACGGATCTGCTGCGCACCCACGGGTAGAACCGGCATCGTTGGGGGTGCCGGGCCGACGTAGGGTGCGAGCAGCCGAAGCGCGGAGGAAACTCGAGTCATGAGCGGGATCAAGGACGTGGCCCGTGAGGCCGGGGTCTCGATCGCGACCGTGTCCCGGGCGCTGCGCGGGCTGCCGCGCGTCTCCGACGAGACCAGGGAACGGGTGCTGGCCGCCGCCGCGCGGATGGAGTACGTCGCCTCGCCGCACGCCGCGAGCCTGAAGAGCGGGCAGACGCGGACCGTCGGGGTCGTCGTACCGAACGTGACGCGGTGGTTCTTCGGGTCCGTCATCCACGGGGCCGAGGAGCTGCTGCGGCAGGAGGGGTACGACGTGCTCCTCTACGACATCACCGGCGACCCCGAGGCGCGGCACCGGCTGTTCTCGACGCACCTGCTGAGCAAGCGGGTGGACGCCGTGATGGTGCTGGCGGTGCGACCCACCCCCGAGGAGGTGGCCTCGCTCGTCCGGGTCGGGTCCCCGACCGTGGTGGTCGGTGGCTACGTGCCGGAGTGGCCGAGCGTCCGGATCGACGACGTGCTCGCCTCGCGGACCGCCGTACGCCACCTGATCGAGCTGGGCCACGAGCGGATCGCCCACATCGGCGGCACGCCCGACCCGGAGCACGCCGGCCTGCAGCTGCCCACGCCGCACGACCGGCTCGAGGGCTACCGGCAGACGATGGCCGAGGCGGGCCTGGCGATCGAGCCGGGTTGGGAGGCCTACGGCGACTTCACCGCCCGCGGCGGCCTGACCGCCTGCCAGCAGCTGCTCGACGCCCCGACCCGCCCCACCGCGATCTTCGCTGCCTCGGACGAGATGGCCATCGGCGCCGTGCACGCCCTGCGCAAGGCCGGCCTCCGCGTCCCCGAGGACATCTCCGTGGTCGGCATCGACGACCACGAGCTCTCGGAGTTCTTCGACCTCACCACGGTCGCCCAGCCCGCCCACGACCTCGGCCACCGGGGCGCCCGGATCCTCCTCGACGCCCTCGCCGGCCACACCCCCACCGGCCTCGTCCTCCCCACCCGGCTGGTGGCGCGGGGGTCTTCGGCGGGGGCTCCGTAGGGGTGCCGGTTTCCCCGGTTAACCGGGGACTCCGTTACTTATCGGCCGATGCTTTGGCTGATAAGTGTCGGGATTGACCTGGAACCCTGACCATTTGTCGGCAGGACTACGACCAGCTGCCGTCCACAGGCTTGACTCCGCACCCCTCCATCCACAACCAGAGGACGCTGCCTTCCTCGCCGTACGTCGGAAAGCGACTCTCACGGCATGAACGTCCCCTTCAGTGCGCTGTGCGATCAGAACGGCATCTTTCTTCGCCGAGAGGCACTCGCCGTCGGCTTCGACGACCGGGCTATCGCGAATGCCGTACGGACCAAGCTGATCCACCGGGTCAGACATGGCGCCTACGTCATGTGGCGCCATTGGGAAGAACTCAGCGAGAAGGGTCGCCATCTCACCAGAGCAGCTGCGATCCTTCGCACGACCAAGACGAAAGTCGCACTGTCCCACGTGACCGCGCTCGCCTGTTATGACGCGCCCCTGTGGGACCTCCCCCTCGGCGACGTCCACCTCACACGCCTTGACCGGCGCATTGGCAGGCGAGAGGCAGGCGTTGCCCAACACTGCGGTGTGCTCCCTCCTGAGGACGTCGCGAAACGGAACAGCCAGCTCGTCACTTGCGCAACCAGGACTGCCTTGGACCTGACCACCATCACGGACGTCGAGCACGCATTGCCTGCGATCGACCACCTGTTGCACACCGGTGAGACTGACATCGACTCGCTGCGCAAGAAGGCCAAGGCAATGGTTCATGCGCCTGGGTCGCTGTCGACCGACCTGGTGCTGCGCCTGACCGACGGCCGGCACGAGTCCGTTGGCGAGTCACGATCTGGCTATATGTTCTGGCGCGGTGGCCTACCCAAGCCGCAGCCGCAGTACAAGATCCTCGACTATCGCGGCGAGATCCTCGCGCGAGTCGACTTCGCGTGGCCGGAGTACGGCGTCTTCCTGGAGTTCGACGGCAAGGAGAAGTACGTGAAGTACCGCAAGGAGGGCGAGTCTGTCGTGGACGCCGTCCTGCGGGAGAAGAAGCGCGAGGAGCTCATCTGCCGGATCACCGGTTGGCGCTGCATTCGCATCGCGTGGGCGGACCTCTACACCCCCGAGGTCACGGTCGCCAGGATTCGCGCCGTACTCGCCGGCGGGCCCGTGCACTGATCGGGCGACAAATGGGGCGGGGCTTTGAGCCGACCCCATCACTTATCAGGCGAAGCACCCAGTGATAAGTGACGGGATCCCCGGTTAACCGGGGAAACCTGCACCAACCACCCTCACCCCACCGGGGAGGCGGGTGGGTCGACGGGGAAGTGGCAGGCGACCTTGTGCTCGCTGTGGGGGGCGGTGCCGATCTGGAGGAGGGGGGGTTCCTCGGTGCGGCAGAGGTCCTGGGCCTTCCAGCAGCGGGTGTGGAAGCGGCAGGCCGGCGGGGGGTTGATCGGGCTGGGGACGTCGCCCTCGAGGCGGATCCGCTCGCGCTGGTGGCGGCGCTTGGTGTCCGCCACGGGAACGGCGGAGAGCATCGCCACGGTGTAGGGGTGCCGCGGACGGTCGTAGAGGTCGTCGCGGTCGCCGATCTCCACGATCTTGCCGAGGTACATCACCGCGACCCGGTCCGACACGTGGCGTACGACGGACAGGTCGTGCGCGATCATCACGTAGGTGAGGTCGAGCTCCTCCTGGAGGTCCTCGAGCAGGTTGACGACCTGGGCCTGGATGGACACGTCCAGCGCGGAGACGGGCTCGTCGGCCACGATCAGCTTGGGCTTGAGCGCCAGCGTGCGGGCGATCCCGATCCGCTGCCGCTGCCCGCCGGAGAACTCGTGCGGGTAGCGGTTGTAGTGCTCCGGGCTCAGGCCCACCGTCTCCAGCAGGTCCTGCACCGCCTTCTTGCGGCCGCCCTCGGGCGTCACGCCCTGCAGCTTGTACGGCGCACCGACGATCTTGCCCACGGTGTGCCGCGGGTTCAGCGAGGAGAAGGGGTCCTGGAAGATCATCTGGATGTCGCGCCGCATCGGGCGCATCTTCGCGTCGGACAGGTGGGTGATGTCGTGGCCCTCGAAGGTGACCTTGCCGCCGGTGGGCTCGAGCAGCCGGGTGATCAGGCGAGCCGTGGTGCTCTTGCCGCAGCCCGACTCGCCCACGATCGAGAAGGTCTCGCCGCGGCGTACCTCGAAGTTGACCCCGTCGACGGCCTGCACCGCGCCGGTCGTCCGCTGGAGGAGGCCGCCCTTGATCGGGAAATGCTTGACCAGGTCCTCGACCACGAGCAGGTTCTCGCTGACCCGATCCGGCGTCCGCGAGGCGTGCCGCACCGGCCCCGGGGTGTCGGTGGGAGGGGTGTCTTCGATGTCAGACGTCGTCACGACAACCTCGGGGAGATCTCCTGCGCCCAGATCTGCTGGCGCTCCGCGGGTGGGATGTGGCAGGCGACGAAGTGGTCGCTGCTGTTGTCGACGAGGTCGGGGCGCTGGTCCAGGCAGGCCGGCCCGACCCGCGGCTGGTAGTCGCAGCGCGGGTTGAACGCGCAGCCCGACGGCACCTGGATCAGGCTGGGCGGCGTGCCCTTGATCGGCATCAGCCGGTCGGTGGGCGCCTGGTCGAAGCGCGGCATCGAGCCCAGGAGCCCCCAGGTGTAGGGGTGCTCCGGGGCGTTGAAGAGCTTCTCCGCCGAGCCGTACTCCGCGGCCCGGCCGGCGTACATCACCATGATGTCGTCGGCGAGCTCGGCGACCACGCCCAGGTCGTGGGTGATGATGACGACCGCGGAGTTGAACTCCTTCTGCAGGTCGCGGATCAGGTCGAGGATCTGCGCCTGCACGGTCACGTCAAGGGCCGTGGTCGGCTCGTCCGCGATCAGCAGGTCGGGGTCGCAGGAGAGCGACATCGCGATCATCGCGCGCTGCCGCATCCCACCGGAGAACTGGTGCGGGTAGGCGTCGATCCTCTTGGCCGGCTCCGGGATGCCGACCCGGTCGAGCATGTCGATCGCGTGCGAGCGAGCGGCCTTCTTGGAGACGTCGTTGTGGATCCGGTAGGCCTCGACGATCTGGTTGCCCACGGTGTAGAGCGGGTGCATCGAGGACAGCGGGTCCTGGAAGATCATCGACATCTTCTTCCCGCGCAGCAGCCGGATCGTCTCGCGGCTGGCGCCGACCAGCTCCTGGCCGTCGAGCTTGATGGAGCCGGTGATGCTGGCGTTGCTGGCGGTGTGCAGGCCCATCACGGCCATGCTCGTCACCGACTTGCCGGACCCGGACTCCCCCACGATGCCGAGGGTCTGGCCGCGGTCGACGTGGAAGGAGAGTCCATCGACGGACTTGACCACCCCGTCCTCGGTGGAGAAGTGCACCTGCAGGTCCTCCACCTCGAGGTAGGAGGAGGCGGGGGTGTCCATGAAGGCGGCGGTCATCGGGTCCGCACCCTCGGGTCGACGACGGCGTACAGCAGGTCGACGACCAGGTTGGCCAGCACGATGAAGAACGTGGCCAGCAGGGTGGCCCCGAGGATCTTCGGCAGGTCCTGCTTGTCGATCGCGTCGATGACGTACTTGCCCAGCCCGTTGAGGGAGAACGTCTTCTCGGTCAGGATCGCGCCACCGAGGAGCAGCCCGATGTCCAGGCCGAAGATGGTGATGATCGGGGTGAGGGCGCCGCGCAGCCCGTGCTTGACCACGACCCGGCGCTCCTTGAGCCCCTTGGCGCGCGCGGTGCGGATGTAGTCCTCACCCATGGTCTCCAGCATGCCCGCGCGGGTGAGCCGGGCGTACTGCGCGGAGAACAGGAACGCCAGCGTGATCCACGGCAGCAGCAGGTCGTAGGCCCACTCGGCCGGGTTCTGGGTGAAGGGTGTGTAGGACCCGCCGGCCGCGCCGATGCCGAGCTTGTAGCTCACGAAGGCCAGCGCGATCAGGCCGGTGAAGAAGATGGGCAGCGAGACGCCGGCGAGGGCGACGGTCATCGCCGCGCGGTCGAAGACCGAGCCGCGGCGCAGTGCCGAGAGGACCCCGATGCTGACGCCGAAGATCACCCAGAGGAACGCGGCGCCGATGGCCAGCGAGAAGGTGACGGGCGCGCGGTCCACGAGGTCGGGCCACACGGGGGTGTTGTCGATGAACGAGTAGCCCAGGCACGGGCGGGCGCAGTGCTCGATCGAGGTGCCGAGGTTGTAGTCGGCTCCGGTGAAGATGTCCTTGAGCCAGTTCCAGTACTGCACGTAGATCGGGTCGTAGAAGCCCAGGTTCTGGGCCATCCGGTGCACGGTGTCCGCGCTCGCCGTACGACCGACGTAGCGCGCCGCCAGCGTCTCCGGCCCCGCACCGGCGATGCGCGGCACGAGGTAGAAGATCGCGAAGGTGATCATGCTGACCACGAGGAGCAGCAGGACCGCCGCGAAGAGCCTGCGAATGATGTAGGAGATCACGATCGTTCCGTGGGAGCGGCCGGACTCACTCGGAGCCGGCCGCTCCCACGTCACACCTTCCTGTGCGCAGAGGGCGAGCGGACTACTTCTTCTTGACTCCGAGGGACACGAAGTCGTAGCCGCCGTAGTTGTCGTTGATGAACACGTTGGTCAGGTTCTTGCTACGCAGCAGCAGGAGCTTGGCGTAGACGCCCGGGTAGGTGAGCGCCTGCTCCATGACCTGCTTGTCGATGTCCGCGTAGAGCTGAGCCTTCTTGTCGGGGTCCACCTCGACGGAGGCCTCGTCCAGCTTGGTGTTGACCTCGGGGATGTTGATCGAGCTGTTGGAGGAACCACCGGTCTGGCGGATGACCCGGCCGTCGACGATCTGCGAGAGCATCCCGTAGCCGTCGTTCCAGTCCGCGCCCCAGCTGTTGACCGAGAGACCCAGCCCGTTCTTCTTCACGTACGGCGGGTTGCCCGCGTAGGTGGAGAAGTAGTCGGCCTTGGGGAAGCCCTTCGGCGTGATCTTGATGCCGATCTTCGCGAGCTGCTGCTGGAAGGCCTCAGCCGTGGCCTTCTCCAGCGGACGCTCGACGCGGTAGGCCATCGTGGTGGAGAACCCGTTGGGCTGGCCGCACGCGGTCAGCGCCTGCTTGGCCTTGTCGAGGTCGCCCTTGTCGTCCTTGGTCGGGAACAGGTCGAACTTCTTGAAGCCCGGGATGACCGGCACCAGCATCGTCGTCGCCGGGTCACCGCCGGCCAGCTTGCCGCCGTACGCCGCCTGGTAGGCGGTGCGGTCCATGCCGTACTCGATCGCCTTGCGGCAGTCGATGTTGTCGAACGGCTTCACCGACGGGTTGATGCTGGTGTACTGCAGCCGCGCCGCGTAGGGGTTGTCCAGGCGGGCCTTCAGCTTCGGGTCGCTCAGCGCCCGGGCCCGCATGGCCGGGGCCACCCCGACCGTGGCGTAGGCGATGTCGAGGTCACCGGCGAGGATCCGGTTGTCGATGTCGTTGGCGTCGACGTTCAGCGAGACCTCGTAGCCGTCGGGCAGCGCCTTGCGGTTGGGGTCGGTCTTGGCGTCCCAGGCGGGGTTGCGCTTCAGGGTGAAGCTCTTGCCGTCCTGGTAGTCGCTGAACATGTAGGGACCGCTCGAGACGACGTGCTGCTTGTACTTCTTGCCGGTGTCCTTGGCCTTCGGGACGGGCATCGACTGCGGCGTGGTCCCCAGGTAGTTCATGTCGGAGAACGGCTGCTTGAAGTGGAAGACGATCGTCTGGTCGTCAGGCGTGGCGATCGCCGAGTCGGTGTTCACGTCCGGCGTCTTGTAGGGGCCCTTGTAGTTGGCCGGCCAGGCGAGGTTGTCGTCGAAGTACGTCGGGCCGTCCGGGAACACGTCCTTGTCGGTCGAGCGCTCGACGCCGTACTTCACGTCCTTCGAGGTGATCGGCGTGCCGTCCTCGAACTTCACGCCCGAGCGCAGCTTGAACGTCCATGTCTTGGCGTTGTCGCTCGGCTCGCCCAGGCCCTCGGCGAGGTCGCCCACGATCGTGTTGCTGGCCTTGCCTGGGGCGGGGGTGAACATGGTCAGCGACCGGCCGTAGAGGCGCGCGAAGTTCCACGAGTAGCCGTAGTAGGTGTCGCCGGTGTCGACGCTGTCCTGCTGGCCCTCGTCGGCGAACTTGACGATCCCGCCCTTGGTGCTGGACGGGTCGAAGACCTTGCCCACCGCGGCGTTGAACGCGTCCTTGGTCTTGTCCGAGCTCCCGCTGCCGCTGGAGCCGCAGCCGGCCAGCGCGAGCGCTGCCACCAGACCGAGGGCCGCGAGTGTCCTCGTACGTGTCCGTCTCATGTCGCTTTCCCTTCCTACAGGTTGTTGTGGTGCGTGTGAGTCATCGGTTCGCGCGAGGGTCCAGCGCGTCGCGCAGGCCGTCGCCGAAGAGGTTGAAGGCCAGCACCGTGGCGAAGATCGCCAGCCCGGGCCAGAGCAGGAAGCTGGGCAGCGTGTAGTAGGCGACCGCGTCCGAGAGCATGCCGCCCCACGACGGCGTGGGCGGCTGCACGCCGACGCCGAGGAACGACAGGGCCGCCTCGAAGAGGATGTTGGTCGGGATCAGCAGCGTCGAGTAGACGAGGATCGGCGCGATCAGGTTGGGCAGCAGCTCGGTGAACAGGATGTAGGGCCGCTTGGCGCCGAGGCTGCGCGCGGCCTCGACGTACTCCCGTTCGCGCAGCGAGAGCGTCTGGCCGCGCACGATCCGGCCGAGGTAGGGCCAGTTGAAGAAGCCGATGACGAAGATCAGCAGCACGATCCGCAGCTGGTTGCCCTGCAGCCCGAAGGCCTTGTCCGGGATCACGCCGACGAGGGCGATCGCGAACACCAGCAGCGGGAAGGCCAGGAACATGTCCATCAGGCGGCTGATCGCGGTGTCGACCCAGCCCCCGAAGAAGCCGGCGGTGATCCCCAGGATCGTGCCGATCACCACGGAGAGCAGCGTCGCGAAGAACGCGATCAGCAGCGAGATCCGGGAGCCGTAGACGATCCGGCTGAAGATGTCACGGCCGTTGACCGGCTCGATGCCCATCAGGTGGTGCCAGCTCCAGCCGCCGAAGGAGCCCTTCGGCAGCAGGGTGCCGCCGTCGGTGTCGATCAGGGTCTGGTGGAACTCACCGGGCGGGTCTCCGAGGAGCTTGACGATGACCGGCGCGAAGATCGCGACCAGGATCAGGAACACCAGGAACGCCCCGCCCGCGAGGGCGACCTTGTCGCGACGGAGACGACGCCAGGCGATCTGGCTCAGCGAGCGCCCCTGGATCTTCTCCTCGCCCGACAGCAGCTCGGCCGGATCGACCACCGGCGCGCTGGGCTCCTCCATCGTGCTCAGGACGGCCTCCCAGGATCGCTGCGGGTCGGAGAAGAGGCCGCCTGGTGTGGTGACCGCCCCTTAACCTCGTCCCGACGCCGCCGTCGGTCAAGAGGCCATGCGCCCCGTTGCTGAATCGTGACCGCTGCGAACCGCGGCCGGAACCGGCGCGCAGGACTACCGGGGCTCGAGCACGACGACCGGGATCTCGCGGTCGGTCCTACAGGCCGCGCCTCCAGACGACCTGCTCGACGAGCGAGCGCGAGCGCCAGCCGTCCGGCGTACGCACGAGGCCGTGGTGGTAGATCCCGCCGAACTCCACGACCAGGTCGGGCTTGTCCTGCTGCGGCAGCAGCATCGGGTTGAAGAAGTACGCCGCGACCTCCGCCTCGTCCCCGTCCACGCGGCTCTCGACCTGGCCGAGCTGGTGCAGTCGTTGCGGGAAGATCGGCAGCATCTCCGCGAGCCAGGACTTCATCTCGGCGTACGACGCGGCGATGCCGCCGCTGGCCGTGTAGTCGATCTCCGCGTCGGGCGTGAACACCGCGTCGAGCAGGTCCCACTCCCCGGTGTCGATCGCCCGGGTGTAGCGGGTGAGCAGGTCCTCGATCTCGAGGCGGTCGGAGATCTCGTTCAGGTCCACTCGGCTCACTCTGGCAGAAAACTGGAACACGTTCTAGTGTGACCTCCATGCGTTTCACCTATGCCGAGGCCATGACCCACGTGGAGTACTACGCCCCTCTGGCCCAGGCTGCGGAGGCGGCCGGCTACACCTCGATGACGGTCGCGGACTCCCTGATCTACCCCAGGGAGTCCGACTCGACGTACCCGTACACCGACACCGGCGACCGGGAGTTCCTCGCGGACAAGGCGTTCATCGAGACGATGGTCCTGGTGACGCACCTCGCGGCCCTGACGACCACGCTCCGGTTCACGCCGTTCGTGCTCAAGCTCCCGGTGCGCCCGCCCGTGCTCGTCGCCAAGCAGGCCAGCTCGATCGCCTACCTGAGCGGCAACCGGCTCGGGCTCGGCGTCGGGCTGTCCCCGTGGCCGGAGGACTTCGTGGCGCTCGGGGTGCCGTGGGAGCGACGCGGCAAGCGGATGGACGAGTGCATGGACATCCTGCGCGGGCTGACCAGCGGTGAGTTCTTCGGCTACGACGGGGAGTTCTTCCAGCTCGAGGAGATGAAGCAGACCCCGGCCCCGAGCGAGAGGATCCCGCTGCTCGTGGGCGGTCACGCGGACGCCGCCCTGCGCCGCGCCGTACGCAAGGGGGACGGGTGGATGCACGCCGGCGGCGACCCCGAGGAGCTCGACCGGCTGCTGCTGCGGCTCGCCGAGATCCGCCACGAGGAGGGCGACACCCGTGACGACTTCGAGGTGCACGTGATCTCCTACGACGCCTACGACCTCGACGGCATCAAGCGGCTCGAGGACAAGGGCGTCACCGACTGCATCGTCGGGTTCCGGGTGCCCTACATCAAGGGACCGGACACCGAGCCGCTCGCGACGAAGATCGACGACCTCGAGAAGTACGCCCACTCGATCATCAGCAATGTGAGCCTGTGAGGGATCTGACGAGGGCCTTCACGGACGCCGTCGCAGAGGCCGAGAGGCTGATCGCCAACCCGCCGTTCGCGGCCTCCGAGCAGGACCTCGCCGAGGGCTTCGACTACCTCGCCGGCAGCATCCGCTCCTCGCTGCAGATGGCCTTCGACTACGACCTCGACCACCCGGTGCTGATCACCCCCACGCACCAGTACGCCCGCCAGGGCCTGGACAACCCCGACGCGATCTACTTCAACGCCTACCTGACCGGCGACGCGTCCTACCTCGTGACCGGCGTCCGCGGAACCACCGCCGACCTCTCCTTCCAGGTGATGGACGGGACCTACTCCTCCGACGGCGCCCCCTCCACGGTGGCCGCGTTCGACGACCGTGAGCTCGACGTCGCCGAGGACGGCACCTTCGAGTGGCGCTTCGGCCCCGAGCTCGGGCTGAAGAAGGGCAGCACGCTGATCATCCGGGAGGTGTACGACGACTGGAACAGCGAGGACCGCGGCACCATCCGGATCCAGCGGCTCGACACCGCCGGACAGCCGCGCTCGACCCCCAGCCGAGAGCGCATCGCCAAGCGGTACGGCGTGGCCGCCAAGATGCTGATCGGGCGGATCAACACCTGGTTCGCGTTCCCGGAGTGGTTCACCTACAAGGAGCCGGTGAACACCCTCACCGTGCCGAAGTCGACCCCCGGCGGCCTGGCCTCGCAGTTCTCCTCGATCGGCCACTACTCGCTCGCCGAGGACGAGGCGATGATCGTCACGGTGCCCGTCTCGGAGTGCGCCTACCAGGCCATCCAGATCGGGTCTCGGTGGTACATCTCCACCGACTACGAGGACCACCAGACCTCGCTGAACAGGTCCCAGTCGCACGCCGACCCGGACCAGAGGTTCCGCTACGTGATCAGCGAGCGGAACCCCGGCGTCGCCAACTGGCTGGAGACCTGCGGCCACCCCCAGGGCGTGATGATGCTGCGCTGGCAGCGGCTGTCTCGCGACCTCACCGCCGACGACGGCCCGACCGTCGAGGTCGTGCCCTTCGAGTCGCTCTCCGAGCGACTGCCCTACTTCCAGGAGAACCAGATCTCCGAGGTCGACCACACCGCCCGCATCGCCGACCGCCAGGTCGGCATCGCCCGAAGGATGATCTCGTGACGGATTCACCGCAACTGCTCGCGGGCAAGGTCATCGTGCTGTCGGGGGTCGGGCCCGGGCTCGGCCGCTCGCTCGGCGAGGAGGCGGCCAGGCTCGGCGCCGACCTGGTGCTCGCGTCGCGGACGCAGAAGCGGCTCGACAAGATGGCCGAGGTGGTCCGGTCGCACGGGCGCCGGGCGCTCGTCGTACCCACCGACATCAACGACGAGGAGGGCTGCCAGCGCCTCGTCGACGCGGCGCTCGCCGAGTTCGGACGGGTCGACTGCCTGGTCAACAACGCCTTCGCCATCCCGCCGATGGAGCCGCTGACCACGATCAAGCACGACGCGTTGCGCGCCTCACTGGAGACCAACGCCTTCGCCCCGCTGCGGCTCTCGACGCTGTTCGCCGACGCGCTCGAGGCCTCGAAGGGATCCATCATCATGGTGAACTCCGCCGTGCTGCGGCAGTCGCAGCTGGAGTTCGCCGGTTACAAGCTGACCAAGGGCACGCTCGTGCACATCGCCTCGTCGCTGGCCAGCGAGCTCGGTCCGCGCGGCATCCGGGTCAACTCGGTGGCGCCGAGCTGGATCTACGAGGACGTCAACAAGGCCTACTTCGCGTGGATGGCCGAGGAGCGGGGCGTCACCCCTGACGTCGTCTACGACGAGATCGCCGACCGCACCGACCTCAAGCGGCTGGCCACCCCGGAGGAGGTCGCGCAGGCGACGCTGTTCCTCGCCTCCGACCTGGCGTCCGCGGTCAGCGGCATCACCCTGGACGTCAGCTGCGGTGAGTTCCATGGCTACTAGGACGCGCGAGGACCTCGGGAGCTACGACGACATCGCGGCCGCTGCGGTCCGCACGACGGGGCTCGACGACTTCGGCGGCACCGACCACGAGGAGGGGCTCCGGCTGCTCTGCGAGGACATGGCCGAGCACGGCGGGCTCACCCCCGAGGGCTTCTACATGCAGCGCACCTTCATCAAGAGCGCCCTGGTCGGGCGGCTGCTGTCGCAGCACGGCTTCGAGGAGCACCCGTCGTACGCCGAGGTGGAGATCGAGCGACCGATCTTCGTCTGCGGTCTCCCGCGCACCGGCACCACCGCGCTGCACCGCCTGCTCAACGCGGACCCGATGCACCAGGGCCTCGAGCTGTGGCTGACCGAGGTCCCGCAGCCGCGCCCGCCACGGGAGACGTGGGCCGACAACCCGATCTACGCGGCGCTGAACGCGGCGTTCTCGGAGCACCACGTCGAGAACCCCGAGTTCATGGGCATCCACTTCATGGACGCCTCGTCGGTCGAGGAGTGCTGGCGGATCCTGCGCCAGACCGGGAAGTCGATCGGCTACGAGTCACTGGCCTACGTCCCGGCGTACTCCACCTGGCTGGAGAAGCAGGACTGGACCGACGCCTACGAGCGGCACAAGGCCAACCTGCAGCTGATCGGCCTCAACGACCCCGAGAAGCGCTGGGTGCTGAAGAACCCGTCGCACCTCGTGGGGGTGGATGCGATCATGAAGGTCTACCCCGACGCGCTGATCGTGCAGCCGCACCGCGACCCCGTCGTCGCGATCGCCTCGGCCTGCTCGCTCTCCGCCGAGGCGACGGCCGGGTGGTCGACCACCTTCGTCGGCGACACCATCGGTCGCACGCAGCTCGACATGCTCAGCAAGGCGGTGGCGCGCTACGAGCGCGAGCGGGCCAACCACCCGGCCGAGCAGTTCCTCGACATCGACTACGGCGACTTCGTGAAGGACCCGGTCGGGACCACCAAGGGGATCTACAGCTCCTTCGACCTCGAGTGGACCCCCGCCGTCGACGAGGCCGTCACCCAGCTGGACGCGGAGTCCCGCCAGGGCGGGAGGCGGCCGTCGCACCACTACGACCTGGCCGACTACGGCCTGACCGAGGACGAGGTCCGCGCGGCGTTCGCCTGACCCGACGCTCGGATAGTCCGAGGCTGAAAGCACCAAATGGCAGGGCCGAGTGGTGCTTTCGACCTCGGACTATCCGGGGGGCGAGGGTCAGAAGGGGTACGTCGGGGGCTCGGCCCGGGCGGTGATCCAGCGGGTCTCGGTGAAGGCCTCGATGTTGGCCGCGGCGCCACCGAAGCGCGACCCGGTGCCGGAGGCGGCGACCCCGCCGAAGGGGGCGTTGGCCTCGTCGTTCACGGTCTGGTCGTTGATGTGCACGATGCCGGTGGGGATCCGGTCGGCGAGGGCGAGACCCCGCATGACGTCGCGGGTGACGATCCCCAGCGACAGCCCGTAGTCGCTGCGCCGGGCCATCTCGACGGCCTCGTCCTCGTCCGCGATCCGGATCACCGGGGCGACCGGGCCGAAGATCTCCTCGGAGAAGGCCGCGTGCGCGGGCGTCACCTCGGAGAGCACGGTGGGCCGGTAGAACAGCCCGTCGTACGACGCCCCGGCGGCGGCCTTGGCGCCGGCGTCGATGCTGGAGGTCACCAGGGCGTGGATCTTGTCGCGCTGCCCCGCGTCGATGACCGGGCCCAGCGCCACCTGCTCGGTCGCCGGGTCGCCGACCGGGAGGTGTTCGGCCTTGGCGGCCAGCGCCTCGACGAAGTCGTCGTAGACCCGGTCGGCAACCAGGTGGCGCCCGGTGGTCATGCAGATCTGGCCCTGGTGGAAGAACGAGCCCCACGCCGCGAGGTTCACGGCCTGCTCCACGTCGGCGTCGTCGAGCACGAGCATCGCGGAGTTGCCGCCGAGCTCGAGGTGCGCCCGCTTGAGGTGCCGGCCGGCGGCCTCGCCGACGAGCCGTCCGGCCTGGGTGGAGCCGGTGAACGAGATCACCCGGACATAGGGGTCGGCGACCATGGCCTGGCCGACCTCCGCGCCGCCGGGCAGCAGCTGCAGGACACCGGCGGGCAGACCGGCCTCCTGGAAGACCCGGACGATGTTCACGCCACCCGTGACGACCGTGCGGGGATCGGGCTTGAGCAGCACCGAGTTGCCCAGCGCCAGAGCCGGGGCGACCGAGCGGATGCTCAGGATGAGCGGCACGTTGAACGGCGAGATCACCGCGACCACGCCCGCGGGCACGCGCTTGGCCATCGAGAGCCGCGGCTGCTCGCTCGGCAAGATCTCGCCCAGCGAGGCGCCGGGGAGCCCCGCCGAGGCGTAGCACTCCTCGGCCGCGACGTGCAGCGCGAACCCGGCCATCCCGGGGACGGCGCCGACCTCGCGCACGTTCCAGTCGGACAGCTCCTCGGCGTGCTGGGTGAACAGATCGCCGGCGCGGCGCAGCACGGCCGCACGCTGCGGGTGCGGGAGTGCCGCCCACTCCTGCTGGGCTGCCGCGGCGGAGGCGGACGCGGCGGTCACGTCCCCGGCGGAGGCACGTCCGGTGCGGCCGAGCTCGACCCCGGTGGCCGGCTCGACGATCGCGGCATCGCCCGCGGAACCCGGGGTCCACGCCCCGTCGACGAAGATGTTGCCGGCCCAGTCGGCCCCGTCCAAGAGCTTCACGTCACGCATGCCTGCACCCTAGCGAGCAGGGTGATGACGGTCACCTGTCGACGGCCACCGGCGTACGACGAGACTCGCGCAGGGCGCGCAGGCCCCAGCGGCCCAGCACGACCGCGATCACGATGTTCACCACGATCAGCACCCCGTGCGCGACGAAGTAGCCAGTCGGCCGGTCCTCCTCGGTGTTGATCAGCGCCTTGGTGAACTGCGCGTAGGTGACGACGTTCCAGACCGCGACGGCCAGCAGGACGAGGGCGTGCTTGCGTTCGAGCTTCACCCGGTCAGCCTAGGCGGGCGGTCACAGGGCGTACTCCGGGGCCGGCTCGTCGGCCTCGCAGGACGCCAGCATCACCTGGAGGAAGACGTCGGCCATGTCGACGGTCCCGCTCACTGAGGCGCGCTCGTGGGCGAACCCGAGCAGCCCCTCGATGAGCTCGAGCAGGCGTTCCCCGTTGACCGAGACGCGGCCCAGCATGGCGATCTGCTCGTCGTTCAGCTGGCCGGCGTCCCCGGACAGGAGCACCTCGGTGTAGCCGATGACGCTGGTCAGCGGGGTGCGCAGCTCGTGGCTGATCGAGGAGAACAGCTCGGCGCGCTTGTGGGACTGCTCGATGCCCGTGGTGCGCTCGACCGTACGACGCCGGGTCTGGCGGCGACGGATCGATGAGCGGGCGGCGCTCGCGTTGGCGTCGGTCGAGGGTCTTCGCGCCATCACAGGATGGCGGTGGAGAGCAGGGGGTGAGCAGACAACATGACCCCATCCTCGGCTCTTCCGGAGCGCTGCGCGAGGTACGAAGGAGCGGTCTCGACTAGTACCCAGGTGCCATCCAGTCGGGCCCGGCCTCGTCGTACGGCAGCCAGAAGACGACCGCGGTCCCCCGCTCGTCGCTCTCGATCCGGCACCACCCGCCGACGACCGCGGCCCGGTCGCGCAGGTTGACCAGCCCCCGGTGCCCGGGGCGTGTCACGACCGACCCGACGTCGAACCCGACCCCGTCGTCGGTGACCGTGACCTGCACGCCCTCGGCGCCGGGAACCACCTCGACCGACACCCGGTCGGCGCGGGCGTGCTTGAGCACGTTGATCAGCGACTCCTTGACGATGCGCAGCGCCTGGACCCGGTTGGTCTGCGCCAGCGTGCTGCGCCCGTCCCAGCCGGAGTCGTCGACCGTGACGAGGCAGTCGACGTCGCTGTGCTCGAAGAGGTGGTCGGCCGCCTCACGCAGCAGCCGGGACAGCGGCACCGTGGTGTCGGTCGTCTCCAGGTCGAAGAGCAGGTCGCGCAGGCCGCCGCTCACGGACTCCACCATCTCCTGGAGCTGGTCGACGGCCGGGACCAGGGCCGGCGCCGCCTCGGCGGCCTGACGGCGCAGCATGCCCAGGCGCAGGTCCATCGCCGCGAGCGACTGCACGGAGTCGTCGTGGACGTCGGCCGCGATCCGGGCCCGCTCCTCCTCCTGGGCCAGGACCAGGCGCCGGGCGAGGTCACGACGCTGCGCGGCGAGGACACGCAGGCGCTCGGCCGCCACGAACCGCTCCAGCGCCAGGGAGACGTTCTCGCTCACGGCCGCGACCAGCGCCTGCATCTGCTCGTCGAACTCGCCGGCGCTCCTCGCGTAGAGCGCCAGCACCGCGACCGTGCGGCCGGCTCGGCGCAACGGCAGGGTGGCCGACGACCTGATCCCGAACTCCGTGGCCCACTGCCGCATGGTCCGGGTCGAGGGATCGTCACGCAGCTCGCTGCTGAACACGGCCCGGCCCTCGCGCAGCGCCCGGGCGGTGGGGCCCTGACCCGCCTCGGCGGACGGGTCGAGGGTGAGCTCGAACCGGTCGAGGAACGCCTCGAGACCGATCCCCTCGGAGGCGGCCCGGTGGACGACGCCGTCGTCGTCGATCCAGGCAATCCAGGCGCCGAGGTAGCCCGCCTCCACCGCGATCCGGCAGGTCTCCGAGAACAGGGCCGCCTCGTCGGGGGCCCGGACGATCGCCTCGTACATCTCGACCAGGGACAGGTAGGCCCGGCTGACGTACTCGAGGTGCGCCTCGCGCGCCCGTCGCGCCGTGATGTCCCAGACGGCGAGGGCCACGAGCCTGCCGTCCTCGGTCTCCAGGGAGGTCGGCCGGACCTCGGCGGGGAAGGTGCTCCCGTCCCGGCGTACGGCGTCGTGCAGGTCACCGGCCACGGGGCCGGCCGGGAGGACGACCTCGAGGCGCTGCCCCAGCAGGTCGGCCGTCGGGTGACCGAAGAGCTCAGCCGCGTGCTCGTTGGCGTAGGTGATCCTCCCCTCCGGGTCGACCGCCAGCATCGCTCGGGGAGCCGCACGCAGCACCGCGTAGACCGCGGTGGCCGGCGGGCGGTCACCGCCGCTCGAGCTCATGACCGGGCTTCCGTCAGCTCCGCCATCAGCTCGGCCGCACTCGGCACGGCCAGCACGACCTCCCCCGCGGCGATGCGGGCGACCAGGTCCGGCAGGGTCGCCCCGATCCGCCCCTTGACCAGGTAGCCCGTGACACCGGCGCGGACCATCGACCGCACGGTGCGGGGTGCGGAGTCGGCCGACACGGCGACGACGGCGGGAGGCCGGGATCCGCCGGCCTCGAGGATCGAGCGGACGATCGCGGGCCCGCCTCCGGGCATCCGCACGTCGAGTACGACGACGTCGGGGCGGGCCTCGGCCACGAGCGCGGCGAACCCGGCGCCGCTCGTGGCGGTCACCACGACCGTGAACCCGGGCTCGGCCTCCAGGACGTCGACGAGCGCGGTCCGGAAGACGGCGTCGTCGTCGGCCACCGCTACTCGGATCGGGCGCACACGTCTCCTTCGTCCAGGTTGGTGTACATCATCGGGGAAGTCTGTCCTGGCCGGAACCGCCGCCGGCACTACCGGTTCTAGTACCTTGGCACCAGGCATCCTTCGTGACCAGGGCGCCATCAGACTCGGGGGGTCATCGTGGGCGACTCATCTGACGCGGGCTCCGCCGACGACCCGGTCACGGACGTCGTGCGGGTGCTCATCGTCGACGACCACGAGGTCCTCGCGTCGAGCCTGGCCCACGTCCTCGACAACGAGCCCGATCTGCACTGCGTCGGCGTCGCCAGCTCCCTGGAGAAGGCCCGTGCCCTGATCCGGAGCACGTCCCCGAACGTGCTCCTCCTGGACCACCGGCTGCCCGACGGCGACGGCGTGGCGGCCATCGGTGAGCTGCGCGAGCTCCGGCCGAGCCTCCAGGTGGTCGTGCTCACCGCCAGCGCGGCCGACCACGTGCTGGTCGAGGCGATCGAGGCCGGTGCGTCCGGGTTCGTCTCGAAGACCCGTGGCATCGCCGAGGTGACCTCCGCCGTGCGGGCGGCCGCCAGGGGAGAGGCCCTGATCTCCGCCGAGATGCTCGCCCGGCTGCTGCCCCGGCTGACCCGCACCGGGGCCGGCCAGCGGCATCCGGACCTCACCGACCGCGAGCGCGAGGTGCTGAACCTGCTGGCGGACGGGCTCACCAACGCGGCCATCGCCGAGCGGCTGGTGGTCAGCGTGCACACCGTGCGCAACCACATCTCCAACCTGTCGACCAAGCTCGGCGCCCACTCCAAGCTCGAGGCCCTCTCGATCGCGGTGCGCGAGGGGCTGCTCCCAGGCTCCTAGCGGCGACGGGTGACCACGATCTTCGCGCCGTGCCGCGGGACGCTGGTGATGTTGCGGACCTTGGCCGTCTCGGTGGTCCCGGACGGGACGGCCACGTCGTACGCCGAGAGCACCTCGCGCAGCACCGCGACGCCCTCCATCAGCGAGAACCCCGCGCCGATGCAGCGTCGTACGCCGCCACCGAAGGGGA
Source organism: Marmoricola sp. (assembly GCA_025964795.1). Classification (GTDB taxonomy): domain Bacteria; phylum Actinomycetota; class Actinomycetes; order Propionibacteriales; family Nocardioidaceae; genus Marmoricola. The sequence continues at coordinate 44,191 of JAOPYC010000164.1, read as the reverse complement.
TCCAGGTGTTGCTGGCGACCTCGCCCTCGAGGAAGCGCTCGGGTCGGAAGCGGGCGTGGTCGGGGTGGCTGGCCTCCGACTCGTGGGCCAGGATGATCGAGGCCGCGACGTTGGCGCCCTGCGGCAGGTCGATCCCGCCGATCGTGGCCGGCGCCATCAGGTGGCGCACCACCATGGGGATCACCGGGTGCAGCCGCATCGACTCCTTGAGGACCGCCTCGAGGTGGTCCGTGTCCCCGGCGGAGGCGGCGTCGCGGGCCTTCGCCTCCTGGACCGGGTCCTTCCCGAGCTCGTGCAGTGCCCAGGCCAGGGCGGTGGCCGTCGTCTCGTGCCCGGCCAGCAGCAGGGTGACCAGCTGGTCGCGCAGCTCCTCGTCGGTGAGCCCCTGGTCGGCCTCGTCGCGGACCTGCAGCAGTCGCGAGAGCACGTCGGAGCGGTCGGCCAGATCGGTGGCCCGACGGCGCTCGGCGATCTCGCCGAAGATGACCCGGTCGAGCTCGATCTGGTTCTCGACGGTTCGCCGCCAGGGACCGTACTTCTGCAGCCGGGGATAGCCCCAGCCCAGGAACACCAGGGGCGGGATGTTCACGGTGCGGTTGACCAGCGGACGCAGCTCGGCCAGGCGGGCCTCGTCGGTGACCCCGAAGACGACCTGCAGGATCACCTCCAGGGTGAGGGCGTTCATCCGGTCCAGCGACTCGAACGGCTGCCCCTCCTGCCAGCGCTCCACCTCGGCCTTGCTCAGCCGGGTGACCAGCTCCTCGTAGCCGCGCAGGGCTTGCCCGTTGAACGCGGGCATCAGCAGCTTGCGGGCGCGCTTGTGCTGCGTGGAGTCGACGAGCAGCAGCGAGTGCTCGCCCATCACCGGGCCGAGGATGGCGTTGCCCTTGCCGGCGTGGAAGACCTCGGGGTCGCCGGCGAAGATCTCCTTCACGTGCTCAGGACGGTTGAACACCACGAGGTGCCGGCCCTCGGGCATGATCCGGATCGAGAAGACGTCGCCGTAGAGCCGGTGCAGCGCCGGGACGAACCGGTGCCGGAAGCGCAGCAGCCCGATGCTCTGCAGCAGGCTCGGGATCCGCGGCCCCGGCGGCAGGTCATGGGCGGCCGGCGCGGAGGCGCCCCGACTGGGCACGGGGCGCATCTTGGCGAAGCGCTGCTCGGTCACGTTTGCGGTTGACATACGCTGAGTATGCCCGCGATCGGGTCCGAGGACGAGGGCCTGCCCACGTTCAGTCGGCCAGGCCCGCCCGCCGGGCCACGGCCGCTGCCTCGGTGCGGCTGGAGGCTCCGAGCTTGGCCATCAGGTTCGAGACGTGCACGCTCACGGTCTTGGCCGAGATGAACAGCTGCTTGCCGATCTCCCCGTTGCTGCGCCCGGCCACCACCAGCGCGAGGATCTCCCGCTCCCGGGGCGTGAGGGGGCCGGCCCCGGGCCCGGCGCGGACAGCGGCCCGGCCACCGCCGAGCTCCGCGAGCAGGGAGGCCGCCCCGAGCCGGGTGGCGACCCCACGCGCGAGCGCCGCCTCGCGCCGGCTCCCGTCGACGTCGCCCGAGGAGCGCAGCACCGCCGAGAGGTGGGCACGGGCCCGGGCCTCCTCGTGAGGGTGGCCGAGCTCGGCGAACAGCTCGGCGGTCCCTCGCCAGCGCCGGACCAGGTCGGCCACGTCGACGCCGCCGCCGAGCAACCACTCCAGGCGCAGCTCCTCGGCACGCAGCCGCGCCTCCCAAGCGCGGCCCTCGAGCCCGAAGGGGCGCTCCAGGTGGTCCCGCTCCGCGAGCACGAGCCCGGCGTCCTCGACGAGCCGCCGGGCGGTGGCGCGGGCACCGTCCCGCTCGGCGGTCGGGGTCCTCGGGGCCCCGTCGGCGAGCGCCGCCAGGGCCAGGGTGGCCAGCCGCAGCCGCGCGCCGAAGGGTGCGGTCCACAGCGGGGTGAGCACGGCGCAGATCTCGTCGTACATCCCCACGGCGGCGGCACCGCCCTCGCGGAGCCCGAGCAGCTCGATGGCCGCCGCCCCGCCCACCACGGCGATCAGTCCCTCACGGTGCCAGCGCTCACGGAGCAGCGGCAGCCGGTGCAGCGCAGAGACCTCGCCGCGGCCCGCCGCGACCGAGAGGATGACGGCCTCCAGCATGGCGCGGGGGGTGGGCGGCGGGTCCTCTGCGCTGTAGTCGGCGATCGCCAGCGCCTGGTCCCACTCGCCCCGCATGTGGGCCATCACGGCCGCGTGCGCCCGCGCGGTGATGCCGTGGATCGCCCAGGGACGACCGATCTGCCGGGACAGCCGGGCCGCGCTCAGGTAGAGCTCCTGGGCCTCGGCGAGCTCGCCGTACTCCGCCTCGAGGCCGCCCGCGCGCACCTGGGCGCGCAGCTCGCTGGAGGTGTCGCCACGGGCGCGGGCGTCGTCGATGATCCGCTTCAGCTCGGCCCGGCTGCCCTCGCCGAGGTCGAGGTGCTGGCCCAGCCAGGTCAACGTCAGGCCCACCTCGGCCGCCAGCCGGGGCAGGTCGAGCCGGTCGGCGAGCTCCAGCGCGGCGTCGGCCGTGACCCGAGCCTCGTCGAAGTGGTCGTCCCAGACGAACGCGTAGGCGTGCATCGCCAGGATCCGGGCGCGCAGCTCGGTCTCCTCGGGGCCGATGAGCTCGAGCGCCTCGGCGGTCACCAGGCTGGGCTGGATGTCGGTCTCGGTGGAGCGCAGCGCCTCGACGCGGGCGAGCAGCAGCCGGGCCCGCGCGACGGGTGGCGCGTCGGGTGGCAGCCGCGCCAGCTGCGCCTCGACCAGCGCGAGCGCCGTCTCCGGGCGGCCGGCCCCACAGAGGGCGTCGACCGTGCGGGCCACCAGCTCAGCCTCGTCGGGCGGGTCCTCGAGCTGCCCGGCGGCACGGTCGTAGACCTCCAGGGCGTTGGTGAAGTGACGGGCCGCCTCGTCCGGCCCCCCGGCGGCCAGCGCCTGCTCGCCGGCGTCGATGCTCGCCTCCAGGGCGGTCGGCAGGTCGTGCGAGGCCCAGGCGTGCCGGGACAGCTCGGCGGCGCCGCCCTTGCCGTGGAGCTCACGCACCGCCTCGGCGTACGACGTGTGCAGGCGCATCCGCTCACCGGGGAGCAGGTCGTCGTACACCGCCTCGCCGAGCAGGGCGTGCCGGAACGCATAGCCCTGCTCGCCGGCGCGGACCAGCACGTTGGCGTCGATGGCATCACGCAGCGCCGCGTCGAGCCGGTCCCCGGAGACGGGAGCCACCCGAGCGAGCAGGTCGTGCGGGACCCGCTGCCCGGCCACCGAGGCCACGCGTACGACGGCCCGGGCGTCCTCGTCGAGCCGGTCCAGTCGCACCAGGAGCAGGTCCGCGAGGTCCTCCGGGAGGCTCCAGCCGCCTCCCAGGAAGGCCCCGACGAGCTCCTCGACGTAGAACGCGTTGCCCTGTGCACGCTGCACGATGCGCTCGATGTCCTCGTCGTAGCCCGTCTCCCCGGAGCTGCCGATCAGCTGCTCGACCATCCCCCGCACGGCGCCGGCGGGCAGGGGGTCGAGCTGGATGCGGTCGACACCGGGCAGGCGGACCCACTCGGCCACCCGCTGGCGCAGCGGGTGACGACGGTGCATCTCGTCGGACCGGAAGGTCACGACGAAGAGCACCCGGCCCTCGGTACGCCGCGACAGCAGGAAGCTGATCAGGTCCCGGGTGCTGGTGTCGGCCCAGTGCGCGTCCTCGACCACCACGACCAGCGGGCCGTCGGTCGCGATCTCCTCGCCCAGTGCGTAGACCGCCTCGAAGACCTCGGCCCGGCCGAGTCCCTCCGACGGCTCCTGCGCCGGCGGCTGGTGGCGCAGCCGGGCCAGCACCTGGTTGGCCACCGCAGGGCTCTCGGCGAGCTCGGGCACGGTGGCGGCGACCTGACCGAGCATCTCCGCGAAGGGCAGGTAGGGCATCGAGGTGCCGCCGAAGTCGAGGCAGTGCCCGACCAGCGCGTGCCAGCCCTGCTCCACCAGCCGGTCGACCGCCTCGTTCAGCAGCCGGGTCTTGCCGACCCCCGCGTCACCGGAGAGCAGCACCATCCGGGTGCGCTCGGGGCCGGTGGCCGAGCGGAGCAGCGCGTCCAGCTCCGGCGCACGACCCACCAGGCTCTCGGTCCTGCCCCGGTCGATGCGCACGTCGGACATCATCGCGCAGGACGAGCCGCCTTGCGCTGCCTGCGGCGGTTCAGCCAGCTGACGTGCTCCCCCGGCTGGACGACGGGCCGGGTGGCCTTCTGGTCGTGCAGCTCCTGGAGCATCATCTCCTGGTAGAGGGCGTTGTACATGTCTCTCATCTCCTCGGCTGGGTCTTCGATCACTGACTCGATCTCATCGCTAAGGAGCCGGGCCGCACATCGGCAGTTGCCTTAGGCGGGGACCTCGGGTACCTCAGATCGCCGGATCGCGAGCACCTCGAAGACCGGCACCGGGCTCAGTCGCTCCAGGCCGCACGTCAGCTGCGCCTGCCCCCGGGTCGCCTTGCGCAGGGTCACCGACCACTCCGACCCCTCGCGGGTGAACACCGAGGTCGGCCCCTGGCGGCGGACGAGCCGGATCGCGTCGAGGCGGTCCTCCTCGAGGTGCCGGCGCAGGGCGATCTCGGCGTACTGCACCGGCATCGGGTACGACGACCGCCCGCGCAGCCGCTCGATGTCGACTCGGCCCTCCTGGTGCAGCGAGGCGACCTGGCTGGCGGACCCGGGCTCCATCCGCCCGTAGTAGAGCCCCTCGGGCAGCACCACCATGTTGGCCGCGAACCGGTCGCCGCCCATGTGTGAGATCTCCCAGGTCTCCGAGGGGTGCGAGGCCGTCAGCGCCGCCGCCACCGGTCGCCCGCGCTCGGCACAGCAGGCGTCGTGCCGGCCGTGCGTGCACACCCCGAACAACGGCCCGGGAAGCTCGGTCCAGTCGGGCGGGACGCCGCGGGCGACCGCGTCCAGGTCGATGTCGAGGAGCTCCACGGGGTCCAGGAACGTCGTGGTCAGCAGCAGTCGACGGGCCGGGAAGGCGAGGAAGACCCGGAACCGCTCCTCGCGGTGGGCCCGGTGGTGGCGCCGGGCCAGCAGCACCTTGATGCTCTGGTGTGTGCGCAGGTGCGCCTTGACCGGGTCGGGCAGGCGGCTGCCGGTCGGAGCGCTGGATCCCCACGGGCCGGGGTGCTCGACGAGCAGCAGCGCAGCCAGGTGGGTCGCGGTCCCGGCCAGGTCGTCCTGGCGCTGCTCGGACGCTGCGGAACAGCGGTAGCCGGTGCCCGTCGCCCCGCCTGCCATCGGGGTCAGCGCACGACCTCGAGCAGGCCCTCACGGATCAGCCGCCGACTCAGCACCAGCGCGGACTGCGGGTCGAGGCCGAGGTCCTCGGGCGTGAACGTCTCCAGGGTGCGGGCACGCTCGACGGCGTCGGAGATGCGCGCCGGCACGGTGACCTGGCGGTCGCCGAGCAGGAGGTGCAGCCGGTCGCCGTCGGGACGCAGGACGCACGGCTTCCCGGGTCGGCGTCGGAGCGTGGTGGCGGCCTCGACGTCGGCCAGGCCCATCCGGTCGACCAGCCCACCCCGGAGGTTGGCGCGCCGGCCCTGCAGGAACGACCGGGTCTGGGCGTCTGCGATCGCGCCGGGGTCAGTGGTCGCCAGCGCGTCGCCGAGCGCACGCAGCCGGGTGGTGAGCCCGTCCACGAGGGTCTCGGGCTGATCGAGGTAGCCGGCCGGCAGGTGGTCGTCGGCCGCGACGCCGGCCAGTGCCTCCTGGACCGCGCGGTCCAGCAGCGTGCGCCAGGTGAGCTGGTTGATGCCCAGGGTCACGTGCAGCGACACGGTGTCCTGCGCCCGCGCGGCGTGCGGGGTGCCGGTGGGGAGGTACATGCTCACGCCGGGCTCGAGCAGCACCTCGCGCGGTCCTTCGTGGTCCTCGCCGGGAGCCGGGTGCACCTCCCAGAGCTTGGAGCCGTGGGTCTGGAAGACGAAGACGTCGTGGCTGTCGCTGTGCACGGCGAAGCCCTGCGAGCCGGGCGGCGTCAGGTAGGCGTTGGCCTGGCACGGGTGCCCCAGCGCGAGCTCGAGCTCGGCGATCAGCCGGGTCAGCGGGGGCCAGTAGCGGTGCAGCCCCTGGAGCACGACGGTGGCGCCGCCCTCGAACAGGTCGATCACCTTGCGAGCGTCCACCAGCCCTGTCAGCGCCTGGCCGGCCAGGGTGGCCCCGCTCCGGGTGTACGACGACGCGGGCAGCACCGAGCCGTTCTGGGCCAGGCGTACGGCGGGCGTGCGGATCGCCGTCGAGGTCAGCAGCGCGTCGACGTCCTCGAACGAGAGCAGGTCGACGAGGTCGGCCGGCTCCGCCTCGTGGACGTGGACGTGGGACGCCCAGACCTTCTCGACGAAGCTCTGGGCGTCCCCGCTCAGCAGTGTGAGTGCATCCACTCAGGCGTCGGTGCCGTCAGCGTCGGTCGAGTCGCCGTCGGTGCTGTCGGTGGAGTCGCCGTCGGTGCCGTCGGCGTCCGTGGAGTCGCCGTCGGTGCCGTCGGTGCCGTCGGCGTCGGTCGAGTCGCCGTCGGTGCTGTCGGTCGAGTCACCGTCGGAGCCGTCGGTGCCGTCCGCGTCGCCGCCGGGGACGGCCTCCGAACCACCGGTGGTGGTGTCGATCTCGTCGTCGCCGAGGGGCTCTTGGGGAGTCGTCGTCATGGGTGCCTCCTGTTGGTGGGTGCGGCGCCGGTCGCGCCACACCACTGCTGGTTCCCGATCCTGCCGGTTCGAAGCGTGCGGCACCAGACCGGGATCCCCCCAAGGCTCTACTCAGAGCTTCTCGGCCTCGGCCCGCTCGACCAGCGCGGCCGCGTAGTCCTCGTTCTCCTCGCGGATGCGCGAGAGGAAGCTCTGCGTGCGCTCGTGCTGGGGGTTGTTGATCACGTCGTTGGGCGGTCCCTGCTCGACCACGATCCCCGCGTCCATGAAGACCACCCGATCGGCGACCTCGCGGGCGAAGCCCATCTCGTGGGTGACCACGATCATCGTCATGCCGCCCGTGGCCAGCTCGCGCATGACGCTGAGCACCTCGCCCACCAGCTCGGGGTCCAGGGCTGACGTGGGCTCGTCGAAGAGCATCAGCTTGGGGTCCATGGCCAGGGCTCGCGCGATCGCGACCCGCTGCTGCTGGCCGCCCGAGAGCTGGGCCGGGTAGTTGTCGCAGCGCTCGCCGAGCCCCACGCGCTCGAGCAGCGCCAGGGCGCGCTCCTTCGCCTCCCTCTTGCGGACGCCCTTGACCTGGATCGGCGCCTCCATCACGTTCTCCAGCGCCGTCATGTGCGGGAACAGGTTGAACCGCTGGAAGACCATGCCGATCTCGCGTCGCTGCGCGGCGATGTGGCTGTCACCGAGGCGGTGCAGCTTGCCGTTCTTCTCGGTGTAGCCGGCGAGGTCGCCGTCCACCCAGATCCGGCCGCCCTGGATCGTCTCGAGCTGGTTGATGCACCGCAGGAACGTGGTCTTGCCCGAGCCCGAGGGACCGAGCAGGCAGACCACCTCACCCGCGGCGACGTCGATGTCGATGCCCTTGAGCACCTCGACCCCGTGGAAGGACTTGTGCACGTTGACGGCGTGCACCAAGGGCATGTCGCTGACCTGGGCCTCACTCACTTGCTGCCTCCGACCATCGAGAGCATCCGGGCCCGGAAGCCGTGGTCCGACGGGCCGGAGGTGCCGAACCCGCGGCCGAACCTCGCCTCCAGCCTCGACTGCACGACCATCAGCACGCTGCAGATCAGCAGATACCAGATCACCGCAGCCACCGCGACGGGGAAGGTCTGGTAGGTCCGCGAGCCGATCGACTGCAGCTGGAAGAACAGCTCGGTGCTGACGGGTACGGCGATCAGCAGCGAGGTGTCCTTGACCATGGCGATCGTCTCGTTGCCGGTGGGCGGCACGATCACCCGCATCGCCTGTGGCAGCACGATCCGCCACATCGCCTTGCGGTTGCTCATCCCCAGCGCGCACGCCGCCTCCCGCTGGCCGGTGTCGACCGAGAGGATCCCGGCCCGCGCGATCTCGGCCATGTACGCCGCCTCGGAGAGCCCCAGGCCGATGACGCCGCCGATGATCCCGCCGAAGATGTTGTTGGCGTCCAGCGAGAAGAACGTCCAGGTGCCCGACATCCCCAGCAGGTCGTTGATCTGGGCGCCGAAGGGCACCCCGATCCCGAGCCCGGCCGGTGGCGGGAACAGGATCCCGAGCGTGCCCATGATGAACAGCAGCACGTAGCGCGGCACCGCCCGGAAGAACCACGTGAACAAGAACGCCGTCCACGACAGCACCGGGTTGTCGGAGAGCCGCATCACGGCCAGGATCACGCCGAACACCACGCCCACGACCATCGCCAGCACGGTCACCAGCAGGGTGCCCATCACCAGGCCGTTGAGCACCGGCGACTGGAACATCGCCTCGAACACGAAGTGCCAGTTGAAGGCGTCGTTCGTGAGCAGCAGGTGGACGAACATCGCCGCGAGCACCACGATGACGGCGATCGCCACCCACCGGCCGGGGTGGCGGACCGGCACCGCATCGATGGTGCCCGGGCGATCCTCGCTCATCGCACGGCGCTCACGGGTTCACGGCGAAGCTGTCGACGGCTCCGGCCTCGACGCCCCAGCCTTTCAGCGCCTTCTCGTAGCCGCCGTCGGACTTGAGCTTGTCGAGCGCCTTGACGATGGCGTTGGCCAGGCCCTCGTTCTGCTTGGCGATGACGTAGCCGTAAGGGGCGGCGTCGTAGATGTCACCGGCCGCTTCGAGCTTGCCCTTGGACTGGTCGACCGCATAGGCGACGACCGGCGAGTCGGCCAGCATGGCATCGGCCTTGCCGTTGGCCACGGCCGCCGTGGCCTGGTCCTGCTTGTCGTAGACGAAGATCTTGATCGGCTTGCCGGCCGCCTGACAGGCCTTCTCCTTGGCGGGAAGGTCCTCCTCCTGCTGCACGGTGCCCTTCTGGACCGCGATGCCCAGGCCGCAGGGCTTGTCGACGTCGATGTCCGCGCCCTTGCCCTTCGCCGCGGCCCACTGGGTACCGGCGCTGAAGTAGCTGACCATGTCGACCTGCTTCTTGCGCTCGTCGTTGATCGTGAAGCTGGAGACGCCGGCGTCGTACTTCTGGCTGGTGACACCGGTGATGATCGTGTCGAAGCTGGCCGGCTTGAAGTCGACCTTGAGGCCGAGCACCCCGGCGACGGCCTTGAACAGGTCGATGTCGAAGCCCTCGATCGTCTTGCCGTCGCCGGCGAGGAACTCGCTGGGGGCGTAGCTGGCGTCGGTACCGATCGTCAGAGTCCCCTTGTCCTTGATCGCCTTCGGCACCAGGGCGGCGGCGTTCTTGTCGACCGACGTCTTGACGTCGGCCCCCTTCTTGTCGCTGGTGTCGAGGGAGTTGGAACCGCAGCCGGCGAGGGCCATCAGGCCCAGGGCGACTACCGAGATCACGGTTTTTGAGCGCTGCATGTGTGTCCTCTCGCGGGCTCCGCTGGAGCCCGGACGTCTGGTGGTGGGCGGTGCTGGGACATGCCCGTCTCGGCATCCTGCCACCGGTGTCCCAAGATGTGGATGCCCGCGACGCTGCGGAGCCCCACTCGTTACGCGTTCGATGCCTGGCTCCGGTGCTGGTCCTACCCCTCGTCGAAGGCCTCGAGCACGGCGTCGTCGATGGTGTGCTTGGGACCGGTGAACCAGTTCTTGGCCGAGACCTTCCACCAGATCGCCAGCACGATCAGCGTGCCGATGGTGAGGACAGGGGCGTAGTTGACGCTCGACCAGGCGAAGTCCTTGTTGCCGGGCACGCCGGTCGGGGTGAACGGAAGGATGAAGTAGATCGAGATGATCGCGATCTCGACCACCGCGACGAGGTTCATCCACTTGTACTTCTTGCCGTTGGTCCACGACCCCGGCTCGAAGTCGTCGCCCATCTTCCAGCGCAGGAAGATCGGGATCAGGAACGCCAGGTAGAGGCCGATCACCGCGATGGACACGACCGCGAGGAACGCGACCGGGATGCCGCCCACGCTCTTGAGCGCAGGCAGCGTGATGATGATGCCGACCGCCGTCACGAAGATGACCGCGTTGGCGGGGATCTTGGTGGTGGGGTTGACCTTGGCCAGCCACTTGGAGCCGGGGATGGCGCCGTCGCGGCTGAACGCGAAGGTCATCCGCGAGGCGCTGGTCAGGCAGGCCGTGGTGCAGAACAGCTGGCCGGCGGTCGAGATCAGCAGGATCAGGAAGTGCCAGCCCTCGGGCAGCGCCTGCCCGAAGATCACGTCGACGCCGCCACCGGCCGCGGTCACCGCGTCCGGGTCCTGCACGGCGAACACGAAGGCCAGCAGCAGCACGTAGCCGCCGACGGCCGAGTAGAAGATCGAGCGCCAGATGCCCTTGGCGGCACCCTCGGCCGCACCCTGGGTCTCCTCGGAGAGGTGCGCGGAGGCGTCGAAACCGGTGATCGTGTACTGCGTGAGCAGGAAGCCCAGTGGCAGCACCAGGAACCAGTAGTAGCCACTGGAGAAGCCGGAGTTGTTGATCCGCTCGGTGAAGACGAAGTTCACGCTCTGGTGGGTGTCGGGGATGACGATCAGGATCAGGATCACGATCACCGCGCCGGCCACGTGCCACCACACCGAGATGTTGTTGATGACCGCCAGCAGGTGGCTGCGGAAGATGTTCGCCACGGCGGCGAGGACCAGGATCACCACGAACAGCACGAACACCGTCTTCAGGCCCGAGTGCTTCGCCCACCCGTCGCTGATCGTGTCCAGCGTGAGGTCGAGGAACGTCGCGGCGCCGTACGCCACGGAGGCGGTGACCGCGAGCAGGCCGATCAGGTTCAGCCAGCCGGTGAAGAAGCCCGCAGCCGGGCCGCCCATCTTGGCCGCCCACCAGTAGATGCCGCCCGAGGTCGGATAGGCCGAGACCAGCTCGCTCATCGTGAAGCCGATGATCAGGATGAAGGCCGAGATGACCGGCCAGCCCCACGAGATGGCGACCGGGCCGCCGTTGTTCCAACCCTGGTAGAAGGTCGTGAAGCATCCAGCGAGGATCGAGATGATCGAGAACGAGATCGCGAAGTTCGAGAAGCTCGACCAGGAGCGGCTGAGCTCCTGCTTGTAGCCGAGCTTGGCGAGCAGTGCGTCGTCGTTGCTGAGTTCGGGCTCGGGCGTAGCCATGTGAAGCCTCCTGATATGCCTGCGGCACGTTGCGCAGAAACCTAGACCCGCCGGATCATCGCGTCCATAGCCTGAATGTAAAAGGTTTGAGTCCAGACCATTGACAGTGATCGCACTTGGCTCGAAGACTGACCGCGTGATGGCCGCTGCGCACGATCCCGCACTGCCTGCGGACGTCCTGCGCCCGGTGCGCGGCCACCACGCGTTCGAGGCCTGCGTGGAGCAGCTGGCCACGCTCATCCGGCTCGGGGTCTACCCGCGGGGCTCGACCCTGCCCCCGGAGCGCGAGCTGGCCGACCGGTTGGCCGTCTCACGAGCGACGCTGCGCGAGGCGATGGCCGCCCTGCGGCAGGCCGGCCTGGTCCAGACCACCCGGGGGCGCGGCGGCGGCACGGTCGTCACGATGCGGGCGGTCACGCCATCGGCCCGGGCGGCCTCCCGGCGTACGCAGGCGACCCGGGCGGACTGGGTCGACGCCCTCGACTTCCGGCGGATCATCGAGCCCGGGGCCGCGGCCCTCGCGGCCGAGGCGGACCTCGACGACGCCCAGCGCGAGCGGCTGGAGCGGGCCCACGAGTCCGTCGCCGAGGCGCGTGGCCCGGCCATGCACCGCCAGGCCGACTCGCGGTTCCACCTCACGGTCGCCGCGCTGAGCGGCTCGACCCGGATCGTCGAGTCCGTGACGGCCGTGCAGTCCACGCTGCACGAGATGCTCAGCGCCATCCCCGTCCTCGACGCCAACATCGCGCACTCCGACACCCAGCACGCCCGGATCGTGAAGGCGATCCTCGCGGGCCGGGGGGCTCGGGCGCACCAGGTGATGGAGGAGCACTGCGACGACACGGCCGCGCTGCTCCGAGGCCTGATCGGATGACCGGCTCCACCCCTAGGAGATGTAGATGAGCACACCCAACGACCGCTACCTGACGCTGGACGCCCTCCGCGCGCTGATCGAGGCCGACGAGGTCGACACCGTCGTGCTCGCCTTCACCGACATGCAGGGCCGGCTGCAGGGCAAGCGGCTTCACGGCCGCTACTTCCTCGACGTCGCGCTGGAGTCGGGGACCGAGGGGTGCAACTACCTGCTCGCCGTGGACGTCGACATGAACACGGTCGCGGGCTACACGATCTCCTCGTGGGAGAAGGGCTACGGCGACATGGAGTTCGTCCCCGACTGGGACACGCTCCGGCTGCTGCCACACCTCCCCGCCACGGCGCTGGTGCAGTGCGACCTGGTCTGGCTCGACCACGCACCGGTCCCGCAGTCGCCGCGCACCATCCTCAAGAACCAGCTGGAGAAGGTCGCCGCGATGGACATGGTGGCCCTCGCCGGCACCGAGCTGGAGTTCATCGCCTTCAACAACACCTTCGAGGAGGCCCACGACAAGCGGTGGCGCGACCTGACCCCGGTCAACCAGTACAACGTCGACTACTCGCTGATCGGGACCTCCCGGGTGGAGCCGCTGCTGCGCGACATCCGCAACCACATGTACGCCGCCGGCATGGACGTCGAGGGCGCCAAGGGCGAGTGCAACTTCGGCCAGCACGAGATCGGCTTCCTCTACGCCGAGGCGCTCGCGACCGCCGACAACCACGCCGTCTACAAGACCGCCGCCAAGGAGATCGCCGCCCAGCACGGCAAGTCGCTCACCTTCATGGCGAAGTACGACGAGCGCGAGGGCAACTCGTGCCACATCCACCTGTCCCTGCGCGGGGCCGACGGGACGGTGGTCTTCGGCGAGGGCCACGAGCGGTCCGCGCTCTACGACCACTTCGTCGCCGGGGTGCTGGCCACGATGCAGGACTTCACCCTGCTCTACGCGCCGAACATCAACTCCTACAAGCGGTTCGCCTCCGCGTCCTTCGCCCCGACCGCGGTCGCCTGGGGCACCGACAACCGCACCTGCGCGGTGCGACTGGTCGGCCACGGGCCCTCGGGCCGGATGGAGAACCGGCTGCCCGGCGGGGACGTCAACCCCTACCTGGCGCTGGCCGCCATGATCGCCGGCGGCCTCCACGGCATCGAGAACGAGCTCGAGCTCGAGGACGAGCTGGTCGGCAACGCCTACGACTCCGACAAGCCGCACGTGCCGCACACGCTGCGTGCGGCGCGGGAGGCGTTCGCGGCCTCCGAGGTGGCCAGGGCCGCCCTGGGTGACGACGTCGTGGACCACTACGTCAACATGGCCGACGTCGAGCTCGCGGCCTTCGACGCCGCCGTCACCGACTGGGAGCTCGCCCGGACCTTCGAGAGGATGTGAGCAGGTGACCACCTCACCGTTCGTCACTGCCACCAGCCCGGTGATCAACCCGGTCACCACCCAGCAGATCGGCGAGGTCGGCTCGGCCAGCGTCGAGGAGACCGACGCTGCCATCGCCCGCGCCCAGGAGGCCTTCGGACCCTGGCGCGACGTCGCTCCCGGCGAGCGGGCCCGGCTGCTGCGCGCCTTCGCGGCCGTGGTCGACCTGCACAACGAGGAGCTCGCGCGGATCGAGGTGGCCAACGCCGGGCACACGATCGGCAACGCCCGTTGGGAGGCGGGCAACGTCCGGGACTGCCTGAACTACTACTCCGCCGCGCCCGAGCGGCTGTTCGGCAAGCAGATCCCCGTCCCCGGTGGCGTGGACCTCACCTTCCACGAACCGCTCGGCGTGGTGGGCATCATCGTGCCCTGGAACTTCCCGATGCCGATCGCGGCGTGGGGGTTCGCGCCCGCGCTCGCGGCCGGCAACACGGTGGTCCTCAAGCCGGCGGAGGTCACGCCGCTCACCGCCATCCGGCTGGGCGAGCTCGCCCTCGAGGCCGGCCTGCCCGAGGGGGTCTTCACGGTCGTCCCCGGCAAGGGATCCGTGGTCGGCGAGCGGTTCGTCACCCACCCCGCGGTCCGGAAGGTGTGCTTCACCGGCTCCACCGCGGTCGGCAAGCAGATCATGAAGGGCTGCGCCGACCAGGTGAAGCGGGTCACCCTCGAGCTCGGTGGCAAGAGCGCCAACATCGTCTTCGCCGACACCGACGTGGCCGCGGCGGCCGCCAGCGCGCCGTACGCCGTGTTCGACAACGCCGGCCAGGACTGCTGCGCGCGGTCGCGCATCCTGGTGCAGCGGTCGGCGTACGACGAGTTCGTGGGCCGGCTGGAGGAGTCCGTGAAGGCGCTGAAAGTGGTCGACCCCGCGCTCGACGAGAGCGAGATGGGGCCGATGGTCTCGGCGGCGCAGCGCGACTCGGTGCAGCGCTACATCGACGGCGCACACGTGGCGTTCACCGGCTCGCGGCCCGACGGCGACGGCTACTGGCTGCCGCCGACGGTGGTCGAGTCGACCTCGACCGACGAGGCGGTGTGGCGCGAGGAGGTCTTCGGACCCGTCGTCGCGGTGATGCCGTTCGAGGACGAGGACGAGGCGATCAGCCTCGCCAACGACACGGAGTACGGCCTGTCCGGCTCGATCTTCACCGAGAACCTCGGTCGCGCCCTGCGGGTCGCGCGGGGCGTCGAGTCGGGCAACCTCAGCGTGAACAGCCACTCGGCGGTGCGCTACTGGACGCCGTTCGGCGGCTTCAAGCAGTCCGGCCTCGGCCGCGAGCTCGGCCCGGACGCGCCGAACGCGTTCACCGAGGAGAAGAACGTCTTCATCGCCCACTGATAGTCGGGCACACCCCACCACGGTGGTTGAGCAGCGAGCGTCAGCGAGCGTCGCGAAACCATCCGATCCAGAACGGAGAACGCAATGGCAGGTCGTCTCGAAGGCAAGGTAGCGGTCGTCACCGGAGGGTGTTCGGGCATCGGCCTGGCCACCGTCAACCGCTTCGTCGAGGAGGGCGCCAAGGTCGTCATCGGCGACATCGACGACCAGCGCGGGCACGAGCTCGTGGGCCGGCTGGGCGGCTCGCAGCTCGCGACGTACGTGCACGTCGACGTCACCGACAAGGACGAGGTCGACGCGCTCTTCCAGACCGCCAAGGACACCTACGGCTCCGTGGACGTCGCGTTCAACAACGCCGGGATCTCGCCGCCCGAGGACGACTCGATCATGGACACCGACCTCGACGCGTGGCGCCGGGTGCAGGAGGTGAACCTGACCAGCGTCTACCTGTGCTGCAAGGCGGCGCTCGGCCACATGCGGGCGCAGCAGTCGGGGTCGATCATCAACACCGCGTCGTTCGTCGCGGTGATGGGCGCGGCCACCAGCCAGATCTCCTACTCGGCCTCCAAGGGCGGGGTGCTCTCGATGAGCCGCGAGCTCGGCGTCCAGTTCGCCCGGGAGGGCATCCGGGTCAACGCGCTGTGCCCGGGGCCGGTGAACACGCCCCTGCTCCGGGAGCTGTTCGCGAGCGACGCCGAGCGGGCCGCGCGCCGACTGGTGCACGTGCCGATGGGCCGCTTCGGGGAGCCCGAGGAGATGGCCAACGCCGTGCTGTTCCTGGCCTCCGACGAGTCCAGCTTCATGACGGCCAGCACCTTCCTCGTCGACGGCGGCATCTCGGGCGCCTACGTCACGCCGCTCTAGGCCCGGCGATGAAACCGCTGATCGGGCTGACCAGCTATCGCGAGTCGGCCACCTGGGGGGTCTGGTCGGACCTGAGGTGCGACCTGCTCCCGTCGTCGTACGCCGACATGGTCGTGCGCTCGGGCGGCGTACCCGTCCTGCTGCCGCCGGCCTCGGACGACCCTGACGCCGCCCTCGCCGTGGTGGAGCGCCTCGACGGGCTGGTGATCAGCGGCGGCGCGGACGTCGACCCCGCGCAGTACGGCGAGGACCGGCAGGAGCGGACGGTCGTCGTACGCCCGGACCGGGACGCGTGGGAGCTGGCCCTGCTCACCTCTGCGGCCGCCGCCAACCTGCCCACGCTGGGCGTCTGCCGCGGGATGCAGGTGATGGCCGTCGCGGCCGGCGGGACCATCGACCAGCACACCCCGGCCACCGTGGGGCACGAGGGCCACAACCCTCGGCCCGGGGTGTACGGCGAGACGGAGGTGCGCGTCGGGGACGACTCGGAGCTGCACGGCATCCTGGGCCCGTCCCTGACGGTGCACTGCCACCACCACCAGTCGGTGCGCTCGCACCCCGGCTACGTCGCGACGGCCTGGGCCGTGGACGGGTCGCTGGAGGCGATGGAGGCGACCGGCACCCGCTTCTGCCTGGGCGTCCAGTGGCACCCCGAGGCCGGCCGCGACCAGCGCCTCTTCGACGCCCTGGTGGCGGCGTCCTCCTCGACCTGAGGTGCTGCCGGGCGTCAGGCGATGACCTCGGCGACCAGGGGGACGCCGGGGCGGTAGGCGAGGTGGAGGTACGACGGGGCGTCGAGCACCGTCAGGTGGGCACGGTGGCCGGGCGCGAGCACGCCGACGTCGTCGCGGGCCAGCGCCCGCGCACCGCCGGCGGTCGCGGCCCAGACCGCCTCGGCCGGGGTCATCCGCATCTCGCGCACCGCCAGCGCCACGCACAGCGGCATCGACGAGGTGTAGCAGGAGCCCGGGTTGCAGTCGCTCGCCAGCGCGACGGTGACGCCGGCGTCGAGGAGCGCCCGGGCGTCGGGGTACGGCGAGCGGGTGCTGAACTCCACCCCCGGCAGCAGCGTGGCCACCGTGCCGGAGTCCGCGAGCGCCGCGACGTCGGCATCGTCCAGGTAGGTGCAGTGGTCGACGGCCGTGAGGCCGAGCTCGCAGCCGAGGCGTACGCCGGGGCCGAGGCCGAGCTGGTTGGCGTGCAGCCTCCCCCCGAGCCCGGCGGCCTGGCCGGCCGCGAGGATGGTGCGGGCCTGGTCCTCGTCGAAGGCCCCGCGCTCGCAGAACACGTCGATCCAGCGCGCGTGCGGCGCAGCGGCCTCCAGCATCCGACCGCTGACCAGCTCGACGTAGCCGGCCGGGTCGTCGGCGAACTCCGGCGGAACGACGTGGGCGCCCAGGAAGGTGGTCTCCTCGGTGAACTCCCGGGCGATGGCCAGGCTGCGAGCCTCGTCGAGGACGTTCAGCCCGTAGCCGCTCTTGATCTCGACCGTCGTCGTCCCCTGCCGGCGCATCTCCGCGACCAGCCGCGCGACGTTGGCGTAGAGCTGCTCGTCGCTCGCCGCCCGGGTGGCCGCGACGGTGGTCCGGATGCCACCGGCGGCGTAGCTCTCGCCGGCCATCCGTGCGGCGAACTCCTCCGCGCGGTCACCGTTGAAGACCAGGTGCGAGTGGGAGTCGACGAAGCCCGGGAGGACGGCCGGCCCGCCGAGATCCCGTGCGGCATCGGCGTCCGGCGCGGCGTGGCGGGGTCCGACCCAGGCGATGCGCCGTCCCTCGACCACGACCGCCGCGTCGTGCAGCAGGCCGAGCGGGGTGCCGTCGTGGGTGGGGTCGTTGGTGACCAGCTCGGCGATCCCGGTCAGCAGCAGGCTGGTCACTTCAGGGTCCTGACGTCGGCGGACGTTGCGGCGAAGACGGCGGTCTCGGCGGTGGCGCCCCCGCCCCGGGTGCGGATGCTGTCCAGGTCGAGGGTGACCAGGTCGGCGCGCTGGCCCAGGACGATCCGGCCGGCGTCGGGGAAGCCGAGCGAGCGGTGCCCGTCGTACGTCGCCGCGGCGAGCAGCTCCAGGGCGGACCAGTGCCCGCGCTGCTGGGAGGCCAGGCGCTCGTGCATCTCCACCGCGCGCATCTCCTCAATCAGGTCGATCACGGCATGGCTGTCGGAGCCCAGCGTGATGGTGGCGCCCGCGTCGTGCAACCGCCGGGCCGGGCCGATGCCGTCGGCCAGGTCGCGCTCGGTGGTCGGGCAGAAGCAGACGTTGGTGCGCGACTCCCCCAGCAGGCGGATGTCGTCCTCGGTCAGGTGGGTCGCGTGCACGGCGCTGGTCAGCGGCCCGAGCGCCCCGGCCTCGGCGAGGAGCTGCGTCGGGGTCAGCCCGGTGGCGGCGAGGCAGGCCTCGTTCTCGGCGGCCTGCTCCGAGAGGTGGACGTGCAGCGGCTTGCCCGCGGCGGCCTCGACCACGACCGGGAGCTGCTCGCGCGGGACGGCCCGCACCGAGTGGATGGCGGCGCCCACCCGCGGGTCGTCGAAGGCGGCCACCCGCTCCGCCCACGCGTGCGCGTCGCCGTCGGAGTAGCGGACCTGCACTCCCTCGGGCGGCTGGCCGAACCCCGCCGCGAGGTAGCAGGTGTCGAGCAGCCGGATCCGGATCCCGGCCTCGTCGGCGGCGGCCAGCAGCGCCTTGCCCATCTCGTTGGGGTCGTCGTACGGCGTCCCGTCGGGCTGGTGGTGCAGGTAGTGGAACTCCCCCACCGCCGTGATCCCGGTGGCCCGCATCTCGGCGTAGGTGTCGCGGGCCAGGGCGAAGTAGGTGTCCGGGGTCAGCTCCGCCGCGACGGCGTACATCTGCTCCCGCCACGTCCAGAACGACCCCCGCTCGGCCTGTGTCCGCCCCCGCAGCGCCCGGTGGAACGCGTGCGAGTGGCAGTTGGCGAAGCCGGGGAGGGTGAGGCCGGGGACCGTGCCGGTTTCCCCGGTTAACCGGGGATCACTGCTCTTATCAGTCGAAGCTTCGCCTGATAAGTGAGAGTTTGGGCTGAGAACCCTGACCGAAATGATCACCCCGCCCTCCACCTCGAGGCGTACGTCGGACTCGACGCCGGTCTCCAGGAGGGCGTGCTCGAGGCGCAACCTCACGACACCAGCACCTCGATCGCGTCGGCCAGGGCGTCGACACCGGCGAGGCAGTCGGCCGTCTCGGCCAGCTCCTCGGGCGAGTGGGAGACGCCGGTCGGGTTGCGGACGAACATCATCGCGGTCGGGACCCCGGCGGCCGCCAGGACACCGGCGTCGTGGCCGGCCATGGTGGGGATCACCGGAAGCCGTCCCCAGCGGTCGGCGAGGCCCGACCCCAAGGTCTGCGTGAGGCGCGGGTCGAAGACGACGCCGTCGGACACGGACTCGTCGGTGACCCGCAGCGCGGTCCCGTCCGAGGACGCCTGCGCCTCGCCCTGCCGCCGGATCTCGGCCACCAGGCGGACCAGCTCGGCCTCGCTGTCGCAGCGGGCGTCGAGCCACGCGGTCACCCGCGACGGGATCGCGTTGGTGCCGTTGGGGGCGACGTCGAGGCGGCCGAACGTGGCCCGCTGACCGGACGCCGCCGCCAGCGAGCGCGCGGCCAGCGCCGTCGCGGCATAGCTGAGCATCGGGTCGTGCCGGTCCTCCATCCGCGTGGTGCCGGCGTGGTTCGCGTCGCCGGTGAAGTCGAAGCGGTAGCGCCCGTGCGGCCAGATGCCGGCGGCCAGCCCGACCGGTGCGTCCCGGTCGACCAGGTCACGGCCCTGCTCGACGTGCAGCTCCACGAACGTGCCGATCCGGTCCAGCCACGCGGCCCGGCCTGGCGACGGTGAGAGCCCGGCCGAGGCCATCGCGTCGAGCAGCGGCACCCCGTCCCGGTCGCGCAGCTCCGCGGCGGCCTCCGGCGAGAGCGACCCGCTGGCCAGCCGGGAGCCCAGGCAGGCGATCCCGAAGCGGGATCCCTCCTCCTCGGCGAAGGCCCCGATCGCCACCGGTCGTCGAGGCACGACACCCCGCGACCGAAGCAGGTCGACGGCTGCGAGGGACGAGACCACGCCCAGCGGTCCGTCGTACGCCCCGCCGTCCAGGACCGAGTCGAGGTGCGAGCCGGTCAGGACCCCCGGTAGTCCCGATCGTTCGGCACCTGCCGAGGCCTGGTCGCCCTGCGGTTGGGCCGGGACTACCCCGTTCCACCACGCGACCAGGTTCCCGTTCCCGTCCGCCTCCACGATCAGGCCCCGAGCGGAGCACTGCTCGGTGAACCAGGCCCGGAGCTCGGACTCGACCGAGGTGAAGGGCTGCCGGAAGTAGCCGCCGCTCGTGGCGGACCGGCCCAACGGGGCCAGGTCGCGCCACATCTGCTCGAAGTCGTCAGTCATGCTCGGGTCCATGGAATTCCAGGACGTCGTACGCCGCCGCAAGATGGTCCGCAACTACACCGACGAGCCGGTCGACCCCGCGGTCGTCGACCGCGCGCTGCGCAACGCCCAGCGGGCGCCGAGCGCCGGCTTCAGCCAGGGCTGGGGGTTCCTGGTGCTCGACACCCTCGAGGACGTACGCCGCTACTGGGCTGCGTCCGCCGGCGGGGTGGACGACCCCGACGAGTGGCTGACCGGCATGATGCGCGCCCCCGTCATCGTGGTGCCGTGCTCCAGCAAGGCCGCCTACCTGGGGAGGTACGCCGAGCCGGACAAGGGCTGGACCGACGAGGACGAGGCCCGTTGGCCGGTGCCGTTCTGGCACATGGACGCCGCGATGGCCTCGCTGCTGATCCTGCAGACGGCGGTCGACGCGGGCCTCGGGGCCTGCTTCTTCGGCATCCCGCCCGACAAGGTGCCCGCCGTGCGGGCGGCGTTCGCGATCCCGCCTGCCTTCGACCCGGTCGGTGCCGTCACGCTGGGCCACGCGGCCGCTCGACCGGGGGCCCTCGGGTCGCCCGCCCGCCGTCGTTGCAAGGACACCGCCGAGGTCGTGCACCGCGGCACCTGGGGACCCGCTCCGCGCTGACATGACCCTCACCCTTCCGAATCCCAGTGCCGGGCGCCAGCGGGCCGGAGACTCACACGTCTCGTATTCGAGACCGGCGTGGGAGCGTTTGCCCCGATTCCGACGGGGGTACGTTGCCATCGACAGGGGGAACTCATCAATCGAAGGGAGACAGGACATGGTTGTCCTAGGACTGATTCTGCTGATCATCGGCTTGGTGGCCAGCATCCCGATTCTCACGACCATCGGAGCGATCCTGCTCGTGGTCGGGCTGATCCTCAACGTGGTGCCGATCGGTGGCACTCGCCGCCGGGTGTACTAGCTGACGGGCAGCACACCAGCAGTCACCACACGGGCCCCGGAACCATCACGGTTCCGGGGCCCGTGTGCGTTCCGGCGCCACAACCGGCCCCGGGGGTCTAACGTGCGGCTCGTGACGAAGGAGTCGGCGGACGTCGAGAAGCTGCGGGCGCTGGTCCGCCTGCCGACGGTCTCCTGGACCGACGAGTCTGCGATCGACGCCCAGCCCTTCGAGGACTTCACGCAAGCACTCGCTGAGGCGTTCCCGCTGCTGCACGAGCACCTGGCGCTGCACCGGGTCGGCGACCACTCCCTGCTCTTCCACTGGGCAGGCAGGTCGTCCGGGGGCCCCGTGGTGCTGATGGCACACCTCGACGTCGTCCCCGTCGACGAGTCCGCGCCCTGGCAGCACCCACCCTTCGGCGCCGAGATCCACGACGGCGCCGTCTGGGGCCGGGGGACCCTCGACGACAAGGGCTCGCTCGTCGCGATCTGCGTCGCGGTCGAGCGGTTGCTGGCCGCGGGATTCACTCCCGCCCGGGACGTCTGGCTCTCCTTCGGGGCCCGCGAGGAGGTCTCCGGGCCGGACGCCGCGGCGGCGGTCGACGAGCTGCGGGGCCGCGGGGTCGCCCCGTGGTTCGTGCTCGACGAGGGCGGCGCGATCGCGCACGACGCCTTCCCCGGGATCGCGCCTCCGCTCGGGGTCGTCGGGGTCACCGAGAAGGGCACCACCACGATCGAGCTGCGGGCGGAGGGCCGTGGCGGCCACTCCTCGACGCCGGCCCCGAACGGCCCGACCGTGCGGATCGCGCGGGCCGTCGTACGCCTGGAGAAACGGCCGTTCGCCGCCGCCCTGCCGGAGCCGACGCTGGAGATGTTCCGCCGGCTGGCGCCGTACGCCCCCCTCGCGCTGCGGCCCCTGTTCGCCAACGCCCGTCGGCTGCAGCCGGTGTTCAAGAAGGTCCTGCTGGCGGCTGGCGCCGAGCCCGCCGCCCTGGTGCGTACGACGATGGCCGTCACGACGCTCTCCGGATCGCCGGCCCACAACGTGATCGCCTCCAGCGCCACCGCCGCGGTCAACCTGCGCATCCTGGTCGGC
Organism: Marmoricola sp.; assembly: GCA_025964795.1. Taxonomy (GTDB): domain Bacteria; phylum Actinomycetota; class Actinomycetes; order Propionibacteriales; family Nocardioidaceae; genus Marmoricola. The sequence goes on along the minus strand of JAOPYC010000164.1, from coordinate 22,081 downwards.
GACACCGTGGCGTCGGCGACCGAGCACGTGCGCCGGGCGATCGGTGACGACTCGATCAGCCTCGAGGTCACCGACACCAACGAGCCCAGCCCCGTCTCGCCGTACGACGACCCGGCGTTCGAGCTGCTCGCCACCACGATCAGCGAGCTGTTCGACGACGCGATCCCCACCCCCTACGTGATGATGGCGGCCACCGACTCGCGCTTCTTCACCGCGATCTGCGAGCGGGTCTACCGGTTCACGCCGTTCCGGATGAGCAAGCCGCAGCGCGAGAGCCTCCACAGCTACGACGAGCACATCGGCGTGGACGACTGGCTGGACGGAGTGCGCTGGTACGCCCGACTCATCGAGAGGCTCCCGCAATGAGCACAGCCACCGAGCCGGCCTCCGGACGTACGCCGGGCCCAGGGTCCGGGGTCGTCCCCGGCCTCGCCCGGATCATCGGCTTCCTGGTCTGCGTGGAGATCGCCAGCGGGATCCTGCAGGGCTACTACACGCCGATCTTCAGCGACATCGCCGACCACCTCTCGATCCAGGACGCCGACGTCAACTGGTTCGAGGCCGCCCAGCTCGTCGTCTCGGCGCTGGTCGTGCCGGTGCTCGCGCGGCTCGGCGACCTGATCGGCCACCGGCAGGTGCTGCTGATCTCCACCGCGGTGACCGCCCTGGCCTCGTGGGCGCTCGCGTTCGCGCCGAGCTTCTCGCTGTTCCTGGTGGCGTGGGCGATCCAGGGCTTCTACGTGGTCTGGCTCCCGCTCGAGGTCAGCATCATCCATCGCCGCACGGCGGGGACCGGGGCGCAGGCACGGCTGACCCGCCGGGCCGCCGGCTTCCTGGTCGCGGCGCTGGAGCTGGGCGTGATCGTCGGCGCGGTGACCAGTGGCGCGCTGGTGGAGTCGACCTCGATGACGTTCCTGCTGACGCTGCCCGCGATCGCCGTCTCGGTGTGCTTCGTCGTCGTCTGGTTCGGCGTCGCGGCAACCCCACCCGTTGCGACCGGGCGCCTCGACCTCAAGGGCCTGTCGCTGGTGACGCTCTCGATCCTGCTCGTGATGGGCGGCCTGATCCTGGTGCGGCTGCAGGGTCCCGGGTCGGTGTGGCCGTGGCTGGTGCTGGCGCTCGGCCTGCTCAGCCTGTGGCCGTTCGCCCGCGTCGAGCTCGGGATGGAGGAGCCGCTGATCGACGTACGCCTGATGGCGACGGCGTCCCAGTGGCCGGTGCAGCTGACCGCCTTCCTGTTCGGGATGTCGGTGCTGGGAGCGCAGATCCCACTGTCCACGTTCGCGCGCACCGACCCCGCCGAGGCGGGCTACGGCCTCGGCGCCTCCGCCGGGTTCGTGTCCACGCTGATCGCGGTCTACGTGCTCTCCCTGGTCTTCGGGGCGCTGATGCTGCCGGTGGTGGCGCGGTTCCTCGGCACCCGCACCACGATGCTGCTGGCCTGCCTGCTGGTCGCGCTCGGCTACGGGTTGTTCCTGCCGCTGCACGACTCCACCGGCCAGACGCTGCTCAACATGGCGATCGCTGGCATCGGGTCGGGTGCCCTGGTCGCCGCCCTCCCGGCGGCGGCCGCTGCGGCAGCGCCGGCGGACCGCACCGGCTTCGTCACCGGGATGACCAACACCACCAAGACGATCGGCGGGGCCATCGCCTCGAGCGTGTTCGCGATCGCGCTGGCCTCGACGGGCTCCATCGCCGACGTCAAGGCCGGGCACGCGCCGCTGTCGGGATACCTGACGGTGTGGGCGGTCTGCTCGATCACCGCGCTCGTCGCGGCAGCCAGCCTCTACGTCGTGCCCAGGGGTGCGTTCGCCGACTGACTGGTCCTCACCCCTAGGGCCTCCCGGCGTGCGGCGCGTGCGCCCGGTGGGTGAGGACCCGGCCCATCGGCTCTCCGGCGCCGATCCCCGCGGTGCCACCCCACGCGGCCGCGAGGATGTACAGCGTCCGGCCGTCCTCGCCGCCGAGCATGCAGGCGAAGCAGCCGCGGTCGACCTCGACGGTCTCGAGCACGGTCCCTCCCTCGGCGACGCGCACGCAGCGCCGGTGCGGCACGTCGGCGTACCAGACGGCGCCCTCGTCATCGAGGCAGATGCCGTCGGGGGCCGCGTCGCCGAGATCGGCCCAGACGCGGCGGTCGGACAGGCTCCCGTCGAGGGAGATGTCGAAGGCGGTCAGGCAGTGCCCGTAGGACTCGGCGACGAGCAGCGTGCTGCCGTCCGCGGTCACCGCGATCCCGTTGGGGAACCACACCCCGTCGGCCACCTGCCGTGACGAGCCGTCGGGTCGTACGACGTGGACGCTGCCGGACCGCGGCTCCTCCCCGCCCATCAGGTCGAAGCCCGCCTCGTCGACGAAGGTGTTGCCGTGGGTGTCGACGACGATCTCGTTCCAGCGCGGCGACTCCCCCAGCCCCAGACCTGTCACGAAGACCTCCATGGTCACCGTCCTCTCGCCTCGATCAGACCGGAATCCGGGGCCGAAGTCACCGGTTGGGCCGATTTGTAGGCTGGTCTGCGAGGTGAGCGAGATGCCCCAGGACGAGGAACAGCCGGCCGCACGACCGCAGCGCGAGCGCGCCCGCGACGCGCGCACCGGCCACGACGCCGCGGCCTCCCGCATCCAGCACCAGGCCCGCTGGGTCGACCTCCAGATCCAGCAGGCGATGGAGCGCGGTGAGTTCGACGACCTCCCCGGCAAGGGCAAGCCGCTGGGCGACCTGGGGGCGCCGCACGACCGGGACTGGTGGCTGAAGAAGCTGATCGAGCGCGAGCAGATCACGGTGCTGCCCGAGGCGCTGATGCTCCGCAAGGAGGACGCCGAGCTGGACGCGCGGCTCGACCGCGAGACCGCCGAGAAGGTGGTGTGGGGCATCCTCGAGGACTTCAACCGGCGCATCGTGGCCGCCCGCCGGCAGCTCCAGGGTGGCCCGCCGGTCGTGACGCCCACCCGCGACGTCGAGGTCGAGGTCGAGCAGTGGCGCGAGCGGCAGCGGGCCAAGCGGCAGGCCGTCCGCGCCGAGACGGCCCAGGAGCGGACCCGGCGACGCTGGTTCCGGCGCTGGTTCCGCCGCTGAGGGCTACTGCCCCCGGCGGAAGGTCTCGTCCAGCCAGCCCTTGAGGCTGCCCAGCGCGCCCGCGGTGTCGTGCACGAACCGGCCGAGCGTGTCCTGGGTGCCCCGGAAGGAGTCCGCATAGCTCTGCGCCGCCTCCCTCGCGGCGGCGCTCATGCTGGCCGAGGCGTCCTCGTCGCGCCGGGGGTACTGCCCGCTGAGGATTCGGGTGTAGTCGCCGCTGTCCACCCAGCGCCGCAGCTCCTGGGCGCGGACGACGGCAAACGGGTGCGACTGGTTCTCGACGAGCATCAGCTTGAGCACGGACTCGCGCAGGTCGCCCGCCTCGGCGTACTCCGCGCCCTGGGCGAAGAACGACGTGGCGTCGAGGTCCTCGAGGTGACCGCCGCTGGCCAGCTTCATGTGCACGCGGAACGCCACGGCCGGGTCCTGGGTGGCGATCACGCCGGCCCGGTCGGCGGACAGCTCGGACTTGCGCGACCACTCCATCAGCGCGGCCACGATCACCCGGAACCCGACCCCGCCGATGATCGTGGCGTTGACGACCCCGCTCAGCACGAGCAGCCGCTGTAGCAGGGTCTGGTAGAGCGAGTGCCCACTCATCGCGTGGCCGAGCTCGTGCGCGATCACGAACCGGAGCTCGTCGTCGTCCAGCAGGTCGATCAGGGCGCTGTTGAGCACGATGATCGGCTTGTTCATGCCGATGGTCATGGCGTTAAGGGTGGGGTCGGCGACGACGTACATCTCCGGGAGGCCGATGCAGTCCAGCGTCGTACCGACCTCGGCGAGCAGGCGGTGCAGCCGCTCGAACTGCCGCTCGTCCACCCGGATCCCCGAGCCGAGGAACTGCAGCCGCATGGCCCGCTCGTTGAACATCCCCGACATCGCCTTCACGACCGTGTCGAACCCCTTCAGCTTCCGCAGCGCGACCAGCGCCCCCTTGTCGGCAGGGTGCTCCCACGCCCGGGAGCTGATCCCCGGGAACGAGACGCGGGCACGGACCGGTCGCTCAGACATGGGGGCAGTCTGCCACCGGGGGTGAGACGGGGCCCCGGACTGGATAGTCCGAGGTCAAAAGCACCATGCGAGACCGCCCAGCGGTGCTTTGGGCCTCGGACTATCGAGAGTCGGCGCCTTTTGTCCTATTCGTGGTTCCACCAGGGCGGCGGGTCGAGCGTCCACCGGCGTTGGTCGGGTGCGAGGAACTGGGCTCGGGAACGCGTCGCGTGCATCCGTCGTACGACGCCGGCGATGTCCGGCAGATCGCCACCCACTAGGTCGAAGTACTCCAAGCCGTGGTCGCGGAACCGGGCCTCCCGCTCGTTGTCCTTCCGGCGACGGTCCGGCTCCCGGTGATCTGCGCCGTTGTACTCACCGACCAACCCGGCCACCGGGTCGAACAGGTCCGGCACGCCGAGCAAGTTGCCGCGGAGGTCGAACAGCGGACGGTTGCACAGCGGAGCTGGAAGGCCCGCGTCGAGCAGCCAGACCAATCTCATCCGGGCTTCCTGAGGTGAGCGGCACTCACCACCCGCCAGGACCATCGCCTCCCTGACGAAGGGCACCCCGGTCCACCCATTCCGCGTCGCCACGAACTCGATGAAGGCGGACAGGCGCACCAGCTCCGCGGCCACCGCCATCTCGAGACGCACGACGGCTTCGCGCAGACCACATCCGCGCCGCATCTCGTCGAACAACGCTCGTTCCGCGACCGCGCACGACACGCCGTCCACGACGACCAGCTCGTGCCACCAGAAGCGCTCCCGGCTCACGGCGATCAGCTCGTCGCGCCCGAGGTCGCGCCACCCACCGAGCACGACCGGCACCGGCAACGGTGCCTCCTCGGGGTCGACGCCCGTGAAGTAGTGGCCGCCCATCCAGCGCAGGGCCGCCCACGCGGTCAGCGCACCACCTGCCGGAAGGCGAGCCGCCTGTTCCAGGATCCGCTGCTCGACCACACCGGGGTCAGCTGTCTCGGGGACGTACCACCCGTGTGACGTACGACGCCAGGCCGTGGACCTGGCCTGCCCCCGGGTCGGGCCGCTCTTTCCCTCCGGATCGAGCCGCACGGGTCGCACCAGGTCATCGGGTCGAGAGCAGCGTGGCTGCCAGAAGCGCGACTCCATGGCGACATGCCATGCGCCGGCCGGCCAGCCTGCCAGGACTCCCGGGCGACCTGTGGATCGTCGTACGCGTCGGAGGGCCTGTGGAGGGCAGCCGGTCGGGATAGTCCGAGGTCAAAAGCACCACTGGGCGCCGTAGAACCGTGCTGATGACCTCGGACTATCCCGACCGGGGTCCGATCAGCTCTCGCGCATCGGGATCCGCACCCCGCGCTCGGCGGCCACCTCGATGGCGCGGTCGTAGCCGGCGTCGACGTGGCGGATGACGCCCATGCCCGGGTCGTTGGTGAGCACGCGCTCGATCTTCTGGGCGGCCAGCTCGGTGCCGTCGGCGACGCAGACCTGGCCGGCGTGGATGGAGCGACCCATGCCGACTCCGCCGCCGTGGTGGATGGAGACCCAGGTAGCGCCCGAGGCGGTGTTGACCAGGGCGTTGAGCAGGGCCCAGTCGGCGATCGCGTCGGAGCCGTCGAGCATCGCCTCGGTCTCGCGGTACGGCGAGGCCACCGAGCCCGCGTCCAGGTGGTCGCGGCCGATCACGACGGGCGCCTTCAGCTCACCGGAGGCGACCATCTCGTTGAACTTCAGGCCGGCGAGGTGGCGCTCGCCGTAGCCGAGCCAGCAGATCCGCGCCGGCAGGCCCTGGAACGCGACCCGCTCGCCGGCCATCTTGATCCACTTGTGCAGCCGCTCGTTGTCCGGGAACAGCTCCAGGATCGCCTTGTCGGTCGCGGCGATGTCGGCCGGGTCGCCGGACAGCGCGGCCCAGCGGAACGGGCCCTTGCCCTCGCAGAACAGCGGCCGGATGTACGCCGGGACGAAGCCCGGGAACTCGAAGGCCCGGTCGTAGCCGCCCTTGCGGGCCTCGTCACGGATCGAGTTGCCGTAGTCGAAGACCTCGGCGCCCCTGTCCTGGAACTCGACCATCGCGCGGACGTGCGCAGCCATCGACGCCTGCGCGTCCTTGGTGAAGCCCTCCGGGTCACGGCGGGCCGCGTCGTGCCAGTCGGAGAAGGGGACCCCGACGGGCAGGTAGGACAGCGGGTCGTGGGCGGAGGTCTGGTCGGTGACGACGTCGATCGGGGCGTCACTCTCCAGCAGCGCCGGGAGCATCTCGGCGGCGTTGCCCAGCACGCCGATGGAGAGGGGGCGCCGGGCGTCGCGCGCCTCGACCGCCAGCTGCACCGCGTGTGAGAGCGAGTCGGCCTGGACGTCGAGGTAGCGGTGCTCGATCCGCCGCTTGATCCGGGCGTCGTCGACGTCGATGCAGATCGCGACGCCGTCGTTCATCGTCACGGCCAGCGGCTGGGCGCCGCCCATGCCCCCGAGGCCGGCGGTCAGGGTGATCGTGCCGGCCAGCGTGCCACCGAACCGCTTGTCGGCGACCGCGGCGAAGGTCTCGAAGGTGCCCTGGAGGATTCCCTGGGTGCCGATGTAGATCCACGAGCCGGCCGTCATCTGGCCGTACATCGTCAGGCCCAGCTCCTCGAGCCGCCGGAACTCCTCCCAGTTGGCCCAGTCGCCGACCAGGTTGGAGTTGGCGATCAGCACACGCGGAGCCCACTCGTGGGTGCGCATGACGCCGACCGGCTTGCCGCTCTGCACGAGCATGGTCTCGTCGTCCTTGAGGGTCCTCAGGGTGCGCACCAGGGCGTCGTAGGACTCCCAGTTGCGGGCGGCCTTGCCGGTCCCGCCGTAGACCACCAGCTCGGCCGGGTTCTCCGCGTTCTCCGGGTCGAGGTTGTTCATCAGCATCCGCAGCGGCGCCTCGGTCTGCCACGAGAGCGCAGTCAGGTCGGTGCCGTGGGCGGCGTGAATGGGGAGGCGGGGGTTGGCGCTCACTTCAGTTCTCCGATCACAGATTCGACGGCGGCCAGGACGCGGCCGTCGCGGACGAGGTTGACGCAGGTCTCGATCTCGGGCGTGAGGTGCCGGTCGGGGCCGGGGCCCTCCACGCCGGACGAGCGCAGCAGACCGATCACGGCCTCGGTGGCGGGCGACGGGGACAGGGGTCGACGGAGGTCGAGGGCGCGCGCCGCGGTGAGCACCTCGATGGCGATCACCCGGGTCAGCCCGTCGACGGAGCGGCGCAGCTTGCGGGCGGCCGACCAGCCCATCGACACGTGGTCCTCCTGCATCGCGCTGGAGGGGATCGAGTCGACGCTGGCCGGGTTGGCCAGCCGCTTGAGCTCCGAGACGATCGCGGCCTGGGTGTACTGCGCGATCATGTGGCCGCTGTCCACACCCGGGTCGTGGGCCAGGAACGGCGGCAGGCCGTGGCTGCGGGTGCGGTCCAGGAAGCGGTCCGTACGCCGCTCGCTGATCGAGGCCAGGTCGGCGGCCACGATCGCGGCGAAGTCGAGGACGTAGGCGACCGGCGCTCCGTGGAAGTTGCCGTTGGACTCGACCCTCCCCCCGTCGGTGGAGCCTGTCGAGACCAGCACCACCGGGTTGTCGACGGCGCTGGCGAGCTCCCAGCCGGCGACCCGGGCGCAGTGGTCGAGGGTGTCCCGGGCGGCGCCGTGCACCTGCGGCGAGCAGCGCAGCGAGTAGGCGTCCTGCACGCGGTTGCAGTCCGGCCCGCGGTGGGAGGCGACCACCCCGGAGTCCTTCAGGATGGCGACCAGGTTGGCGGCCGAGTCGGCCTGCCCCGGGTGCGGGCGGATGGCCTGCAGCTCGGGGGCGAAGACCCGGTCGGTGGCCAGCTGGCCCTCGACCGACATGGCGGCGGCGATGTCCGCCGTACGCAGCAGGACCGCGAGGTCGGTCAGCGCCAGCACGAGCATGCCGAGCATGCCGTCGGTGCCGTTGATCAGGGCCAGGCCCTCCTTGGCGGCCAGCTCGACGGGCGCCAGGCCCGCGGCCTCGAGCGCCTGGGCGGTCGGCATCCGGACGCCCGCGGCATCGCGCACCTCACCCTCCCCCATGTAGGCCAGCGCGCAGTGCGACAGCGGCGCGAGGTCGCCCGAGCAGCCGAGCGAGCCGTACTCGTGCACCACCGGCGTGATCCCCGCGTTCAGGAAGGACGCGATCTGCTCCGCCACCTCAGGCCGTACGCCGGTCCGGCCGGTCGTCAACGTGGACAGCCGCAGCAGCATCAGCCCCCGGACGACCTCGCGCTCCACCTCCGGGCCGGACCCGGCGGCGTGCGAACGGACGAGCGACTTCTGCAGCTGCGCCCGCATCTCGGTCGGGATGTGCCGCGTGGCCAGGGCACCGAACCCGGTCGAGATGCCGTAGGCGGGCGTCGCCCCGGCCGCGAGCTCGTCGACCGTGGCCCGGGACCGGACGATGGCGGCCCGCGCCTCCTCGGTCACCTGCACGGGGGCGCCGTGGCGCGCGACGGCCACCACCTCCTCGAAAGACAGTGGACCGACTCCGACTCCGACTCCGACACCGACGCGCGCACCCTGCTCAGCCATGGCTCCATGCAACCCCCTCCGGCGTCGGCGTGCCAGCCGCCGGGGCTCCTGTCAGTCTCGGACCCGAGACAGCCGCCGGCATGGCACGATGAGGCCCGCACCGGGCGAGGCCACAGGGAGGTGACCATGCGCAGGAACACCCTGATCGCGCTGCTGGTGGCCCTGGTCGTGCTGGTCGGCAGCGCCTGCGAGGCCCCGCTGAAGCCGAAGTCGAAGCAGGGCGACGGCGCTGCCACCGCCCCGTCACCGTCGGCCTCGGCCCGCCCGGACGCCGCTCCGTCCACCCCGGCGGCCCCCGCCCCGGCGACCCCGTCGATCAGGGTGCCCAGGCTGCCGAGGGCCACCGCCACGGTACCGCCGCCAGACCGGGAACCCGTCCTCGGCGGCGACATCAGCTGGCCGCAGTGCCCCAAGGGGATGGGCATCCCGCAGAAGCAGGGCCAGGGCTCGCCGATGCCGATCGATGCCGCGCGCTACGTGATCCTCGGCCTCACCAACGGCCCCGGGTTCTACCCCAACCCCTGCCTGGCCAGCCAGGTGCAGTGGGTGAGGAGCCGCCGGCTGATGGCGGCGGCGTACTCCGTGATCAGCACGCCGCGCGCGGGTGACCTGCAGACCTACGGGTCCAAGGGGCCGTTCGACGCACGGACCCCGGCCGGCGCGCTCAGCAACGTCGGCTACCAGCAGGCCCGGTTCAACCTGGGCACGATGCGCGCCGCGGGCCTGCAGTCCCCGATCATCTGGCTCGACGTCGAGCCGGTCCCGGAGTTCGACTGGCCCGCCGACACCGCCGCCAACGCGGCCGTGGTCCGCGGCGCCGCGCGCGGCTACACCGACGCCGGCTTCGCGATCGGCGCCTACTCCACCCAGGCGCTGTGGCAGCACGTCGTCGGCGACCTGCGGCTGGGCATCCCCGAGTGGCGCGCGGCCGGTCAGACCTCCCGCGCGGAGGCGCTGCGCCGCTGCGGCCCCGAGCGGATGTTCCAGGGCGGGCAGGGCGTCCTCGGCCAGTGGGTCGAGGACGGCCGCGACCAGAACCTCACCTGCCCGGGGACCTCGAGCCAGCTGCAGCGCTGGTTCCACCAGTACTGAACCTGGCCGGAGGACCCGACGTGGGAGCGGTGTAGCCGCGGTTCTCACCCGCGGGCCGCGTCCAGGACTTCTTGGTCGCCAGGTCGAGGTCGAACAGCGAGTCCATCGCCGCGCCGAGCCCGACGACCACCTCGTCCGGGACCCCGTGGCCGGTGACCTGGATGAAGCCCACCTCGCGGCAGGCCGCGTCGATGGCTGGGGCCACCGCTGCCTGCTGGTCGGGGTCGGCGCCCTCGGCGTAGGGGCTGATGTCGACGACCGGGACGTGGAACACGGCAGGAACCTAGCCCGGCCGTGTGACGACGAGGTGAATCAGCCGAGCCGGTTGCCGTAGTTGGGCAGCTTGAAGGCCTTCTCGTAGTTGGTGCCCACGAAGTCGGTGCTCCGGTTGCCGACGTTGGCGATGATCGTGTAGCCGGCGTCGACGTACTCCTGGCGGCAGCGCTGCTTGCCCTTGACCAGCGACTCGCCTTGGTGGCGCGCGCAGATGTCGGTCACCGGGTAGCCGGCCTTCTTCAGCCAGGCCAGGGGCGCCGCGATGTCGTCGTCGGTGCGGCCGGTGTTGAAGACGAGGGCGACGCCCTTGCTGTTGGCGTACCTCGCGAAGCGCAGCACGACTGGGACGGCCCGGCGCGGGGCGTACTTGGTGGCCAGCGAGGTGTTGTCGATGTCGAAGTTGATCGCGAGCTTCCCGGTGCCCGGCTGCTTGACCCGCTTCGAGACGTACGCGCGGGAGCCGACCATGGCGCTCCGGGTGTCCTTGAGCCACCGCTTCTTGCCGGGCAGGCCGCCGGCCTCCGACGGGGCGATCAGCACGGACATCACCATGACCATGGCGAGCAGCGCGACGGTGAACAGCTTTCGGGGCACGAGATCACTCCGTCTCATCGGGGCGAGCGTCGTACGACGCCCGAACGTCGACACCATCTTGCGCCATCATCACGACCGGCGCCCGCGAACACCCAACTTCGTCCTCCCGTAGGTTCGGGTCATGAGCCAGGTCCCGGCCGCCACCCGCACGCTGATGGTGCTGCGCTTCCTGGCCGCCCAGCCGGACCCGGTGCCCCTCGAGCGGCTGGCCAGCGCGCTGGACCTGCCGCGCTCCACGGCCTACCACCTGGTCAACGCCATGATGGAGCAGGGCTTCGTCACCCACATCGCCGAGGAGCGCCGCTACTGCCTCGGCGTCGCGGCCTTCGAGGTCGGCATCGGCTACGCGCGGCAGGCGCCCCTGCAGCGGATCGCGCACCGGCCGCTGGCCGCCCTCGTCGACCGGATCGGCCACTCCGCGCACCTCGCCGTGCCGCACGGTCGCGAGGTGCTCTACGTGCTCGAGGAGCGGGCGCCCGGGCAGGCGCCGCTGGTGACCGACGTCGGCGTGCGCCTGCCGGCGCACCTGACCGCGAGCGGCCGGGCGATCATGGCGGCGATGCCCGGCAGCCAGGTGCGCGCGCTCTACCCGGACCGGAGCGCGTTCGTCGACCGGCACGGCCGCGGGCCGCAGAGCCTGCACGCGCTGCGCGGCGTGCTCAGCGAGACCCGGCAGCGCGGCTACGCGATCGAGGACGGCGAGGTCACGCCCGGGTTCGCCTCGGTCGCCGCCGCCGTGCTCGACCACAACGGCACCCCGCTGGGCGGGATCGCCACCACCTACGAGTCCGGCGCAGGGGTCGACGTCGAGGTCCTGGTGGAGGCGGTGTCCACGACCGCACGCACCGTCAGCCGACGGGTGGGTGGAGGCTTAGCGTGAGTCGGTGACCAGAACGGCGACCGCGCTCGATGCCGCGACGATTGGGACGGGACGCCGCTGGGCGATGCTCGGCGCCAGCGTCGCCGCCCAGGGCACCGCGTCGGTCGCGATCAACGGTCCCGCGTTCCTGATCCCCTCGCTGCAGGACCACCGCGGGCTGTCCCTGGCCGAGGCCGGCACCGTGGCCGCGATGCCGATCGCCGGCGTGATGTGCACCCTCTTCCTCTGGGGCCTGCTCGTGGACCGGGTCGGCGAACGGACCGTGCTGCTCGCCGGGCTGGGCGGGACCGCCGTCTTCGGGGCCGTCGCCACCCTCGTCGAGGGCACGGTCGCGCTCGCCGCGGCGCTCTTCGTGGTCGGCCTGGCCGCCGCCAGCACCGGCTCGGCCAGCGGGCGCATCGTCGTCGGCTGGTTCCCGCCGCAGCGTCGCGGCCTGGCCATGGGCATCCGGCAGATGGCCCAGCCCCTGGGGGTGGCCCTCGGGGCGGCCACCATCGCCGTGACCGCCGAGCACGTGAGCGTGCGCGCGGCGCTGTGGATCCCGGTCGTCGCGGTGTCCGCGGCCTTCGTGGTGGTCGCGCTCGTCGTGATCGACCCGACCCGGCCGAAGGCCACCGCGGCCCTGACCGCGAACCCCTACCGGGCCAGCAGGTTCCTGACCCGGGTGCACGGCGTCTCGGTGCTGCTCGTCGTCCCGCAGTTCCTGGTGTGGACCTACTCGCTGACCTGGCTGGTGCAGGAGCGGCACTGGTCCGCGGCGGCGGCCGGCGGGCTCGTCGCGCTGACCCACGTGATCGGGGCCCTCGGCCGGATCGGCGTCGGGCACCTCTCCGACGTCGTCGGCTCCCGGGTCCGGCCGCTGCGGTGGGTCGCTGTCGCCGCCGCGCTGACGATGGCGCTGCTGGCCCTGACAGAGCCGCTCGGCGTGGCCGTCGTACTCCTCGTCGTGGCCTCCACCGTGACCGTCGCCGACAACGGGTTGGCCTTCACCAGCGTGGCGGAGCGGGCGGGGTCCTTCTGGTCGGGGCGGGCGCTGGGCATCCAGAACACAGCGCAGTACCTGACCGCCGCGGTCGCCGCGCCCGTCGCAGGAGTCGCGATCAGCGAATGGGGGTACGCCGCGACCTTCGGCGTCGCCGCCCTCTCCCCCGTGATCGCCCTCGCCCTGGTCCCCCGGCAGGACGAGCTCAGCCCGGAGTAGCGGCCCGGCACGACCCCCGTGGGCGTGACCCTTCGGCCCGGTGACTCGTTGCACGGCTCACCAGACCGCAAAGGACTCCCCATGGGCCGCCTCACCTCTCGATCCGGCACGTCGACCTCGCCGGCCCGTCGCCGCCTGGGCGCGGCCATCGCGCTCTCGGCCGCGGCCGCCGTCGCGGTGGTGCTGATCCCGACGGGGGCCGTGTCCGGCGACGACAGCGACGACGCCGACGGCTACAAGAAGGCCTACGCCGCGAAGGCGGGCACGAAGAAGGCAGCGACCGACGGGTCCGGCACCGTCTACAACGCCGACGGCACCCACACCCACCTCACGGCCGCGGACGAGAGCGTCCCGCACAACCACAACGACCCCCGGACCAAGAACGCCGTCTCCCGGGCCGCCACGGTCACCGACGCGAGCACCGCCGACCCGACCACCGCGACCCAGGCGCGAGCCGCGGTCAGCAACGCCGCCGCCCAACGGGACCAGACCGAGCCGAAGCTGTCCAGCGTCCCGGTGACCAGCGTGACCCACGCCAGCACCCCCACGGACCGCTACAACATGTTCAACGCCTGCTACGGCGTGCAGTCCGCCTCGTCCGGGCGCTGGCTCACCGGCGCGACCACCCCCACCTTCAGCGCGACCTCGATCGGGGCCGGCGAGCCCCTCTACTTCAAGCCCAGCGCCCTGGGCAGCTACCTGCTCTACACGCGCGCCGGTACCTTCCTCGACGCCAACCAGCCGACCGCGCGCTACGCCGCCGAACCCGGACCCACCAACGACTGGGTGACCACCATGCCCACCACGGGGCTGTTCCGCTTCGAGGTCGCCGGGAAGGGGTTCCTCACCGACGCCGCCGGCACGCCCACCATCACGGCGACGGGCAGCCGGTTCCGGCTGCAGCTGCGCACCGGGTGCAAGGACTTCCCCGAGGTGAGCACCAACGTCACCGGCAACCCGATCTCCGGCGTCACCAGGACCCAGGAGGTACGCGGCTTCGTCGACGCCCACACCCACGGGATGGCCTTCGAGTTCCTCGGCGGCGACATCCACTGCGGGCGCCCCTGGTCGCCGTACGGCGTGACCGTGGCGCTGCGCGACTGCCCCGACCACGAGCTCACCGGGGGCAACGGCGCGCTCGTCGAGGCCCTCCTGTCGAACAAGCCCACCCATGACCCGGTGGGCTGGCCGACCTTCAAGGACTGGCCGGCGCCCGACTCGCTGACCCACGAGGGCACCTACTACAAGTGGATGGAGCGCTCCTGGCGAGCGGGCCAGCGGATCCTGGTCAACCTGCTCGTCGAGAACAACAAGCTCTGCGAGATCTACCCGATCAAGCGCAACTCGTGCGACGACATGGACTCCATCCGCCTCCAGGCCAAGGACATGCGCGCCCTCGAGGCCTACGTCGACGCGCAGAACGGCGGCCCCGGGAAGGGCTGGTACCGCATCGTCACCGACCCCGACCAGGCCCGCCAGGTGATCAACGCCGGCAAGCTCGCGGTCGTGATGGGGATCGAGACCTCGGTGCCGTTCGGCTGCACGCAGAAGCTCGGCGTCCCCGACCTGAAGTGCACCAGGGCCACCATCGACCAGCAGCTCGACGAGGTGCGGAAGATGGGCGTCTCGCAGATGGAGCTGGTCAACAAGTTCGACAACGCCCTGTCGGGGGTGGCCGGTGACGCCGGGTCCACCGGCGTACTCGTCAACGGGGCCAACCTGCTGGAGACCGGGTCGGCGTGGCGGATGCAGACCTGCAACCCCAACGACCCGGAGATCCACGACCGCGACCAGACCCTGGCGGCCCCGATCGACTCCGGCGAGCCCCCGCAGCAGGACGCGATCTTCGGCGCCGTGGCCGAGGCCTCCGGCGTCACCCTGCCCTCGCTGCCGATCTACCCCGCGGCGCACCACTGCAACTCCCTCGGGCTCACCGACCTCGGCGCGCACACGATCAAGGGGCTGGCCAAGCGCAACATGCTCTTCGACCCGGACCACATGAGCGTCAAGGCCCGCAAGGCGTCGCTCGACCTGATCGACTCGCTGCACTACGGCGGCGTCCTCTCCAGCCACTCGTGGTCCACCCCCGACGCCTACCCGCGGATCTACCAGGAGAAGGGCTTCATCACGCCGTACGCCGGGGACAGCAACGGCTTCGTCGAGAAGTGGAAGCGCCACCTGACCTGGGCCAACCCGGCCACCTACTGGGGCATCGGCTTCGGCGCCGACATCAACGGCCTCGGCGCCCAGGGCGACCCGCGGCCCAACGCGGCCACCGACCACCCGGTGACCTACCCGTTCACCACCCTCGGCGGGGTCAAGGTCGGCCAGCAGGTGAGCGGCCAGCGGGTCTACGACATCAACAAGGACGGCGTCTCGCACTACGGGCTCTACCCGGACTGGATCCAGGACCTGAAGATGCAGGCCGGCCAGGACATCGTCACCGACATGTCCCGCGGCCCGGAGGCCTACCTGCAGATGTGGGAGCGGGCCTACGGCGTCAAGCCCAACGCGTGCACCAACCCCACCTCGAAGCTGTCCACCAGCGTCATCAAGTCCCGGATCAGGGCCGGGATGACCTCCTGGGCCACCCTGAAGTCCATCGGCCAGCCCGACCGCCGGCTCGGCAGCACCTTCAGCTACTGCGCCACCGACGGCCCGCTCAACGTGCAGTTCAGCGGCGCCGGCACGGTGACCTCGGTAGTCAAGGGCTGAGGGGTGCAGGTTTCCCCGGTTGGCCGGGGATACCTGCACTTCTAGGCCGAAACTTCGGGTGAGAAGTACCGGATTCGACTGACAACCCCATCCGCTTTGTCCGCCCACCCCGTCGTACGGCGGCGCACGGCACCACGTTCCCGACGACCGGGGTGAGGGGCGGTGCCAAGTTACCGAGGGGTAGCATTTCTCACACTGAGGTTGCCTGACCCGCGAAGCAAACGCGCAGTAGTCTCAACGCCGATATCCAGACACTTCCGGCGACTGTGCCGGCCAGTTGGGAGTTACTCGTGACGCTGGTGCTGATCCTCGGTCTGCTGATGAACGCGGTGGTCCTGCCGCTCGCCGGGAGGCGCGTGTGGTTCTTGTTCCGCGCGATCACCAGCGGCCAGCCGGCCCCTGACCGGATCGCCGGGGTGACCGGTCGGCTCGGAGCCGCGATCAAGCGCCAGGTGGTCGAGGTCTTCGGCCAGAAGAAGCTGCTCAAGTGGTCGATCCCCGGCACGGCTCACTTCTTCGTGATGTGGGCGTTCTTCATCCTGGGCTCGGTCTACCTCGAGGCGTACGCCGTCCTGTTCTCGCGCAACCCCGAGTGGAACTGGTTCGTCTTCGGCAACTGGTCCGTGCTCGGCTTCCTCCAGGACTTCATCGCCGTCATGTGCCTGCTCGGCATCGGCACCTTCTGGTGGATCCGGATCGTCAACAACCCCAAGAGCCAGGGCCGCGGGTCGCGGTTCTTCGGCTCGCACCTGGGCCCGGCGTACTTCACGCTGTTCATGATCTTCAACGTCGTCTGGACGCTGTTCCTGTTCCGCGGGGCCGTCGAGGCCCGCGACATGGGCACCGACCGGGGCTACGGCAAGGCGGCGTTCGTCTCCTACGGGCTGGGCAAGATCCTGCCCGACAGCAGCTGGCTCATCGGGATCGGCCTGCTCCTGCACATCGGCGTGATGCTGGCCTTCCTGATCTTCGTGCTCAACTCCAAGCACCTGCACATCTTCCTGGCCCCGCTGAACGTCCTGTTCGGCCGGCAGCCGGTGGCGCTCGGTGCCGCCAAGCCGATGATGTCCGGCGGCAAGCCGCTGCTGCTCGACGACCTCGAGGACCTCGACGAGGACGCCAAGCTGGGCGTCGGCGCGTCCGAGGACTTCTCGTGGAAGGGCATCCTCGACATGGCGACCTGCACCGAGTGCGGTCGTTGCCAGGACCAGTGCCCGGCGTGGAACACCGAGAAGCCCCTCTCGCCCAAGCTGATGATCATGGCCCTGAGGGACCACACCCTCAGCAAGGCGCCGTACCTCCTCGCCGACGAGGACAAGCGCGCGACCATGCTCGAGGGCAACGAGCAGCTGCAGCGCGAGGTCGACCGGCCGCTGGTCGGCGACACCGGCGACGACTGGTTCTACATGCCCGAGAACGGCGGCGGCGTCATCGACCCCGACGTGCTCTGGTCCTGCGTGACCTGCGGTGCCTGCGTGCAGCAGTGCCCCGTCGACATCGAGCACGTCGACCACATCGTCGACATGCGCCGCTACCAGGTGCTGGTCGAGTCCAACTTCCCGGCCGAGCTCAACGGGCTCTTCAAGGGCCTGGAGAACAAGGGCAACCCGTGGAACATGTCGCCCAAGGCGCGGATGGACTGGGCCAAGGACCTGCCCTTCGACGTCAAGGTCGTGGGCGAGGACGTCGAGACCCTCGACGAGGTCGAGTGGCTGTTCTGGGTCGGCTGCGCCGGCGCCTACGAGGACCGCGCCAAGAAGACCACGCGTGCGGTCGCCGAGCTGCTGGACATGGCCGGCGTGACCTTCGCCGTGCTCGGCAACGGCGAGACCTGCACCGGTGACTCCGCCCGGCGCGCCGGCAACGAGTTCGTCTTCCAGGGCCTGGCCGCGGAGAACATCGCGACCTTCAAGGAGACGAAGGTCAAGAAGGTCGTCTCGACCTGTGCGCACTGCTTCAACACCTTGAAGAACGAGTACTCCGACCTCGGCATCGAGCTCGAGGTCGTCCACCACACCCAGCTGCTCAACCGTCTCGTCCGCGAGAAGAAGCTGGTGCCGGTCGACGCCACCGCGGGTGCCGCCAAGCGCTCGATCACCTACCACGACCCCTGCTACATCGGTCGTCACAACGGCGTCTACTCCCCGCCGCGCGAGCTGCTGAACGTGATCCCCGACGTCGACCTCAAGGAGATGCCCCGCAACTCCGAGCGTTCCTTCTGCTGCGGCGCCGGCGGCGCACGCATGTGGATGGAGGAGACGATCGGCACGCGGATCAACGAGACCCGCACGATGGAGGCCGTCGAGACCGGCGCCGACCAGATCGCGGTCGGCTGCCCGTTCTGCCGCGTGATGCTCTCCGACGGGCTCACCTCGGCCCAGAGCGAGGGCAAGGCGCGTGAGGAGGTCGAGGTCCTCGACGTCGCACAGATGCTGCTCGCCTCGGTGAAGGGCGAGACCACGAAGGTCAAGGCCGCGGCACCAGCGGCCAAGGCGGCCGTCGCCACCGAGGCGCCTGCCAAGGACGAGGCCACCCAGGCCGAGCCCGAGGCCGGCGACGCCACCCAGACCGAGGAGACCGTCACCAAGACCGAGGACGTCGGTCCGGCCGCCAAGGCCAGCGGCGGCACCTCGCTGTTCGACGTCGACGACACGTCCTCGGGCGACGAGGCCATGCACGAGGAGGACACCTCCAAGTTCGACGAGGCTCCCGAGGCCAAGAAGAGCAACCCCGGCTCGCTGTTCGACCTGGGCGACGACTCCTCGGAGAGCTCCGAGGCCTCCGCGGCGACCTCCGACGCCCCCGCGGCCTCCGAGGCCCCCGCGGCGAAGAAGCCCGACGACGGTCTCGCCGGAGGTTCGCTGTTCGACGTCGGGTCGGACGACGACGCGGCCGAGGAGGCCGAGCCGGAGGCCAAGGCCGAGCCGGTCACCGAGAAGCCCGCCTCGAGCGGTACGACGTCGACCCCGGCCAGCGAGGTCCCCGAGGGCGGGTCGCTCTTCGACATCGCCGAGCCGGAGGAGGCGGCAGCCCCGGCCGCCTCGGACGAGTCCACCCCGGCCGATGAGGACAAGGCCGCCGACTCCACCACCGACGGCGACACCGACCGCAGCCAGGACGACGCCGACACCGACGTCACCCCGGACACGGACGACGCCGAGCCGGAGGCCGCGACCGAGGAGAAGCCCGCCTCCAGCGGTACGACGTCCACGCCTGCCTCCTCGATCCCCGAGGGCGGCTCGCTGTTCGACATCGAGGAGCCCGCCGAGGAAGCAGCCCCGGCTGCCTCCGACGAGACCACCCCCGCCGACCAGGACGCCGCCGCCGACTCCACCACCGACGGCGACACCGACCGCAGCCAGGACGACGCCGACACCGACGTCACCCCCGCCACGGAGTCGCCCGAGGCCAAGGCCGAAGCCAAGGCCGAGCCGGAGGCCGCGGCCGAGGACGAGGACACTGAGGCTCAGGCCGAGGAGCCCGGGGCCACGCGCGACGAGCCGAAGGCCGAGGAGTCCTCCGACGCCCCGGTGACCTCGTTGCGCGACATCAAGGCGAAGTACGCCGACGCCGCCGGGTCCGACTCCGAGGCCGAGTCCGTCGAGGCGGGTTCGACCAAGGAGCAGGCGACCGAGCCCGAGGAGCCCTCCGCCGAGGACGAGTCCGCCGCACCGGAGGAGCAGGAAGCCGAGGAGGAGAAGCCAAAGCCGACCGCCTCCGGAGACGCCCACCAGCCCCGTACCGACGCGGAGATCGGCGAAGGCGGCTCGCTCTTCGACCTCTAGGCCGGCTCCACCCCGGAGTAGTGGAGGGATCCCCGGCACCTGGTGCCGGGGATCTTCCAATTCTCGGGCCGCCGCCCCGCCTTGGACATGCGAATGTGGCTCCCGTGACTGGTGGAGCGGTCATGGGTCGCAGCCGCGACATTCGCATGTCGAAGCCCCGCTCGCCGTCGGGCGGTCGAGCCCGTCGACGCTGACCATCCCCGCGGTGAGGTGAGCCGGGCTACTTCCGGCCCGCGTAGCCCAGGGTGTAGGAGTCGGTGCACGTCGTGCGGATGAGGTCGTGCACCGAGTTCTCGTAGTCACACGGGCCGCTGACCCGCACGTGGAACGACGGGTGCTTGTGCGGCTTGACCCGGACGAACTTCTTGAAGTCGATGTGCTTGGCCAGCGCGGGCGCGTTGATCGAGTAGGCCCCGATCCGTCCGGCGGACGACGTGCTCAGCTTCCCGGTGGCGGCCTTGCCGCACAGGACGTCCTTGGAGACCGTAGCGCTCGCACCGACCGGTCCCATGCCGCCGCTGATGCCGCCGCTGACCGTGACACAGCTGGACTTCTTGCTCGACACCGACTTGGTGTACGACGAGGACGAGGTCGCACTGTCGGTCCACGCCGTGAACTTCATCGACCCGGCGTTGCTGCCGGACTTCTTCGACAGCCGGGAGTCGATGTCGACGAAGTAGTAGTCGTAGTTCGGCTCACGCTCCTCAAGCCGGTAGACGTTCAGGTCGATCTTGTGCGAGGACTTGGCGAACGTCGGCCGACCCGCGGCACCGGAGAAGCCGGTGTTCTTGGAGACGTAGAAGGTGAACGCCGGCCCGTCCTTGACCAGGGACACCCGCTGCGCGAACGGGACGTCCGCGCTGGCCTGGTTGACGACGAGCAGTGGCGCGGTCATGACGATCGCATCCAGTGCGAGGACGAGTGGTCTGCGCATGCGTGGAACTCCCCCGTTGTGCTGATGCGGCCTCCAGTGGTACACGGAAATGTCCATATTTGTGAGGCGCCGGTCACAGGAATCTCACATCGTGAGCCTCAGCCCCGCATCGCCACGCCCTCGCGCCAGTAGCCCATGAACGCGACCTGGCCACGGTCGACGCCGAGCTCGGTGACCATGCTGCGGCGCAGGGCCTTGACCATCCAGGACTCCCCGGCGATCCACGCGTAGGTGTCGTCGAGGTCGTGGCCCACCGAGTGGGTGTGCAGCTGTGCCTCGACGTCCTCGCCGGCCGCGGAGTAGGTCGGCGTCTCCCAGACGTCGAGGTCGAGGTCGCCGGGCAGGTCGGCGAGCGCTTCGAACTCCGTCGAGGGGGGCAGGCCCAGGTGGCGGCGTACGTCCTGCACGAGCCGGCGCCCGACCGCGGCCTTGTGGCGTGGGCACCACGTGACCGAGAACCCGGTGCGACCGGGCAGGTCCTGGATGTCCTCGCTGCTCGGGACCTCGAGGAACACCTCGCCGGTGCAGCCGGGGCCGAGGTCCTCCATGATCCGCGCGATCGCCGGCACGGCCGTCTCGTCGCCGATCAGGAGCACGTGCTGGCGCCCGTCAGGATCGAACTCGGCGCCGCCGTACGTCGTCGCGCGGTGCGGGGCGACCACCTGGACCACGTCACCGGGCTTCGCCGCCAGCGCCCAGCGGCAGGCCGGCCCCAGGCCGTGGCCAGCTCCGGCCCCATCGTCCTCGTGCACCACGAAGTCGACGACGAGCCGCACCTGCCCACGGTCGCGGACGACGTCGCGGATCGTGTAGGTCCGCATGGGCGGGCGGACGTCGTCGGGCAGGGACACCCACCTCTCGTACCACTCCTCCGCGACCTCGGACAGCGACAGCAGCTCGCCCGTCGCCCCGGGCAGCAGCACCTTGAAGCGGGTGTCGAAACCCTCCTCGCCGAGGTCGACGAAGCCGGGGCTGGCCAGCTCGACCCGGACGTACGACGGGCTGAGGCGGGTGGCGCTGTGCACCGTCGCCTCGGTGAGCAGGACTGTCGGCCCGGCCTTCTCTGCGGTCTCGCGGATGGTCATGCGGTCCTCCGGTCGGACGCGGCCGAGGTGCGGGAGCGGCGACCCAGCGGGATCACCATGGGTGTTCCGGTGACGGGGTCCTCGACGACCCGGCAGTCCATGCCGAACACGTCGCGGACGCAGTCCTCGGTGATCACCTCGGCCGGAGCGCCGGCCGCGACGATGCGGCCCTCGCGCATGGCGACGAGGTGGTCGGCGTACCTCGCGGCCAGGTTGAGGTCGTGCAGCACCATCACGATCGTCGTGCCGCGCGCCCGGTTCAGGTCGACGAGGAGGTCGAGGACCTCCACCTGGTGGGCGACGTCGAGGTACGTCGTGGGCTCGTCGAGCAGCAGCAGGTCGGTCTGCTGCGCGAGGGCCATCGCGATCCAGACCCGTTGCCGCTGCCCGCCGGAGAGCTCGTCGACGAGGCGGTCGGCGAGGTCGAGGGTGCCGGTCAGCTCGAGGGCCTGCGCCACTGCGTGCTCGTCCTCGCGCGAACACCGGCGCAGGGTCCCCTGGTGGGGGTGGCGGCCGCGGCCGACGAGGTCCACGACGTTCACGCCCTCGGGGGTGACGGGGTGCTGGGGCAGCAGCCCCAGCGTGCGCGCGACCTGCCGCGGGGCCAGCGTGCCGATCGCGCGGCCGTCGAGCAGCACCACCCCCGACGACGGGCGCAGGAGCCGGGCCAGACCCCGGAGCAGGGTGGACTTGCCGCAGGCGTTGGCCCCGACGATCGCCGTGATCCCGCGGTCGGGCACGGCGGTGGTCAGGCCGTGGACGACGGGGCGGTCGCCGTACCCCAGGGTGACCTCCCGGGCGACGAGGCGGGCAGGGGGTACGTCGTGGAGCGCAGTCATGACGATCTCCTCGTGGTGCGTCCGGTGGCCAGCAGCCACAGCAGGAAGGGGGCCCCGAGCGC